>DHMR01000034.1 GCA_002405875.1 bacterium UBA4637 | reverse complement strand
TTCTTCTTCAACTTCACAGACTTCACGTCCTTGAAGATACCTGTACCATCTACATCATAATGATGGAAGCCTACACGGATACAACCATTTTCTGTCCACATGTGTTCAGAGATGGTAGAGTTGTCAATGCCTACCTTGGTAGGACCAGCAGGACCGGTAGCTATCTTCTTGTAAGCCAACTTAGCTACGAGATAAGAGTTGACCTTACCATTCTCGTCTGTTGACTCAGGAACACCGATGGTCAAGTACTGGTCATCTGCAGAGTTACCCAAGATATAGAATTTCTTGCCCTTCAATTCGATGGTTCTCTTATCGCTTGAAACTGCAAACACAGAGATTTCCTTGCTGAAGGTCATGGTGTTTTCGGTGATTTCCACGTCACCATCCACATCACCACACTCGAAGGTATAACCACCATCAGACTTCTTGGCGATGGTCAACTCGAAGTTGTCAAGAGCCTTGTCATCCAAAGCAGGAGCCCAAGTATTGTTGTACTTACCACCGATAACACTCTCCCATTTTGCAACATTAGGTGAACCATTCCACCACAAGAAATCGTATGGAGTCTCAGAATCCAAATTAAATGTCATCTTTGAACCTACATACTTGTCGCCATTGATGTCGGCTGTAAACAAGTCGGTATGGATATTCTCGAATGTAGGCAACTTAGGACCGACCTTCTCGATCAAGTCTTGATCTGCCTTAGGAATGCAAGTACCATGGGAACTACGGACATCCTCAGAAACGAAGTTCCAAACGATGTACCAGTTGCCCTCGGAATTGGTACGCTTTGTAACCAACTGGAGCAGATAAGGAGTCAACTCGATAATCTGAATATCCTGAGTATAGTTAGAACAAACCTCATCAAAGCCTGTGTTATGCATAGCATAGCAATCATTGAAAGTAATGGTAGGCTTGGTCTTGTCAGAAAGGTTCATATTGAACTTACCGACCATATTTGTACCAGTACTTGCTCCCTTTGAGCCAGACTCACCACGATACATGGTAGCCACACAACCATTCTGGGCATCCATGCTAAAGGTCATATAAGAATCCATGTAAGGATCGGTCTCAGGAATCAACCAGCTTTGGAATCCAGGATCCCAGTTTGGTTTCCAGTTGGCAGAACCAAAGAGAATATCCTTGTAGGTACCATTGGCCTCATCGTCTGCAGTATAGCCTTCGCCATCACCGTCAGGGTCGTAAGGAGAACAATACATCACAGGACCTGTGCAACGACCGATGTTGTAGTTGGCATCACAAGGATACCACTTTTTGCTGACACCAGCAGAAAGAGTTGCAGCATCAGGCAGAGGGTCGCCTGTCTTGTATTCCTTGTCGGCAAGCAAGAACCACTTGTCATCGCTCAACAAAGAGAAATCGTTCTTTGCCAAGGTAAACTTGTATGGATCGCCATAGACAATGCCACCAGGAGTCTCCACGCCAAATGTAACCTCATAGTCACCAGCAAAAGGCAAATCTACACTAAGAGACTGCTGCGTAGAGCGACCTGAAGGAGTGACCCAAAGAGGTGTGCAATCAGATATCTTTGATTCCAGCTTAACCACGTTACCTTCCACCGTAACGGTATAAGCCTTACCCTCCACCAAATCTTCTGGAGAGTAGGTCTTCTTGCCGAAGCCGAAGTCCTCTGGTGAGCAGGATGCCATCAGGAACATCGCCAAGGCTGTAAGAAGCGTTAATATATGATTATGTATTTTCATATTTTCTTATTATTAAAAGTTATACTTTTGTTCAGATACCCATAGGATTACCAACCAGCGTTCTGTGTCAACACACCGCCAGAAAGTGTAATCTGCGTGTTAGGAATCTGCATCAAGCCCTTCTTCTTGGTAAAGTTTTCCTTAGAGAAAGAAGTGGTTGTCTCAACACCACCATTCTTTACCTTGGCACCATTCTGTGCAGCATAGATAGCATTGGCTGCATAAGCACCATCCTTCTCATAGCGCATCAAGTCCCAGAAGTGGATACCTTCGAAGGCAAACTCGATGGCACGCTCCTTGCGGATATTATCAATGCTATAGTCTTCGGCAGGAAGTCCCACACGAGCACGTACCTTGTTCAAGCCGTCGGCATCGCCAGTCAACTCAGACTGCATCAAGAGCACATCAGCATAACGCATGATGGTATAGTCTTGATAGTAGGTGATGTTCTGGTGCTGTTCGCCAAGCTTGAAAGCAACCTCCTGACGAGTACCATCAGAGAAGCACAATGGAGCATACTTGCGAGTATAATAACCCGTATATTCGTAAGAGTCAGCCTCATCAGCAGTGAAGCCTGCATCTTTTGCACTCCATACACAAGCAGAGAAACGAGGGTCGTTCTTGTACTGCTCTACAAACCAAGGTGTAACAGAGCAAGCACCCCATCCACTGGAAATGTGAACAGAAGTAGCCATACGGTTACGAGGACCAAGATATACAGAGAAGGTATTACCATCACCATTGCCATTATAATCATGGGTAGTAGCAAACTTCAAGTTCAAGACAATCTCCTTGGAGAGGTCGCCCTGACCAGAACGCCACTGGTTGCCATCATACCACTTGCCAGCGTAGGTGGTTTCCCAAGCATACTTGGTATCATCACCAGACTTAGTGATAGTCTCTGAAGTAAAATCAGAAGAAGGCATCCAGAAGTCTTTGTAGTTCTTCTCCAACTCATAGCCACCATTCTCTACCACGTCATTGATGGCAGCAGTAGCCTCAGCCTTGGAACAAGCAGGATGCTCCTCGCCATAATAACCTGTATAATATAGGTACGCGCGAGCCAACAATGCTTCTGCTGCATACTTGGTGATACGACCATCATTGTTGTTGCGATCGCTCAAAGGATAAGCATCAGCAGGGATATTCTCAGCAGCATACTTCAAGTCGTCGAAGATAGCCTGGTAAACTTCCTTGGCAGGGGTACGAGGAATATTATCCTCGGATGGCTCCAACAACAAAGGCACGTCACCAAACAAGCGAACTAAGTCAAAATACAGGATGGCACGAATGGCACGAGCCTCGCCCATGATGCGACCTTCTGTCTTGGTATCACCGCCCCAATTGATGGTAGCATCAGCCTGAATCAACTGGTTGCAACGGAAGATAGCCTTGTAATAATTGATCCAATCGGTATTATACAAGTCATTATAAGATGGAGCGATACTTGTACTAAATTGGTCGATGATGTTGTTGTTTTTCGCATCGGAAAGACCCAAACCAGCAAAAGCCTGCTCGGAAGCAAACTCGGCAGTCAGGTAGATGCCAATGCCCTCATCACTGATGGTACGCTGCCATCCATCGTAGCAACCCGCCAAATCCATCTCAGCAGCTCCAGGAGTACTGTAAGCTGTCTGTGAATTCATATCTGTCTTAGATGAAGTATCCAAGTAGTCCTCGCAAGAGGTAAAAGCCATTGCGGATGCTATCAAGGCACTCATCAATATATATTTTCTTTTCATATCACTTTCTGTTTAAAAGTTAGAATGCTACGTTTACACCTACAATGAAAGTACGTGGGTGTGGATAGTAACCCATATCAACTCCTGATACCCAAGAGTCGCTGCTGTTGCCATCAGTACCATTGTATGAACCAATCTCAGGATCCATACCATCATACTTAGTCAAGGTGAAGAGGTTCTGAACCTGTGC
>DHMR01000053.1 GCA_002405875.1 bacterium UBA4637 | reverse complement strand
CGAGTATAATAGTCGATGGAACCGCCGATGCGTCCATTCAAGAATCCGAAGTCGAGACCGAAGTTCCAAGATGTGGTGGTTTCCCACTTCAAGTTCTCCACGTATGCCTCAGGACGATATGTCATAATGTACTGACCGTTGATGAGTGCCTCGGCACCTGTTACACTGGAAGTATAGACAGGTAGATAGTTATAGTTGCCGATACCATCCTGCTGACCTGTGACACCATAGCTGGCACGGAGCTTCAAATTGGAAAGCACTTTCTGATCTTTCAACCAAGACTCCTCTGTCATGGTCCAGCCCAAGGCTACAGATGGGAAAGTACCCCAACGGTTGTTCTTGGAGAATCGGGATGAAGCATCTCGACGCATGGTAGCCGTCAAGAGGTACTTTCCATCAAATGAATAGTTGATACGTCCGTAGTATGACAACAGAACATGACGATAATCCGATGCCTTTACGGTTGACAGGGTTGTGCCTGCCGCACTTTTGGTTAAATATTCTGGAGTACTGCTCTTCCAGTACTGATAGTCGTAACCAGCGGTCACGTCAACATTACTCTTGATATTCTCGAAATACTTCGCATAGTTGGCATAGAGGGTAAGAAGTCGGTTCTCATTCTTCTGAGGACCATACTTATAGTCACTACCGCTCAAAGCCTCATCCTTATTGAAGGATTGCGCGGCGTAAGCAGGTACATAGATGGTTCCATCGCCCTTGGCATAGTCGGCACCCACCGTAGCGTGGAGCTTGAGGTCTGGCAAGAAATGCACCTTGTAATCGACATCCATCGAACCGATGAAGCGGCTTACCTTACTCTTTGACTCATACAAATCGACCAATCCACGAGGGTTGCGAACACCCGCATTCACTGGATAGCCCTCGGCATCGAGTGCCTCATTGTAACCACCATAGTTGCTATTGCCTGAATATACAGGGATGGTTGGGTTGAATGTTGCGGCTGCCCAAACGGCACCGCTGTTATTGAAAGAGTTGTTATTGAGTGTACCCTTGGCATTGATAGTCAACTTCAAGTGGTCCTGGAAGAAACTTGGAGTCAACACCACGTTACCCGTCCAACGCTCCACATTGTCCTTGCGAACGAGACCGCTCTGGTTGTAGTAACCTACAGAAGCACGGAATGGCAAGAACTTGCCGATGCTACCACTCAAACTCAAGTTGTTATCGGTACCAAAAGCGGTATGATATACCTCGTCGTTCCAATCGGTATGGGCATCGCCCAAAAGAGACTTCTGGGCATTCGTACCGTATGTATTGATGGCATTGACAAACTCATCGTAGTCGAGCATATCTACCATTTGCGCACGAGTCTGCACACTATTCGTGGTATTGAAGTTAATCTTCAAGCCACCTTGCTGACCTTTCTTGGTCGTGATGATGATGACACCGTTGGAGGCACGAGAACCATAGATGGCGGTAGAAGAAGCATCCTTCAAGACCGTCATGCTCTCGATGTCGGCAGGGTTGATCATACTGAGAAAGTTGCTGGAGTTACCAGAGATACCACCTTGTTCCAATGGAACACCATCGAGCACGATAAGAGGGTCATTGCTCGCATTGAGCGAAGCACCTCCACGCACACGAATGGTACTACCAGCGGATGCCGAACCGCTGTTCGACATGATTTGTACACCAGATACCTTACCATTAATCAACTGTTCTGGTGATGATACTAATCCTTTATTGAAGTCTTTGGAGCTTACTGTTGCTACAGAACCCGTCAAGTCACTTTTTCGTGCCGTACCATAACCGATGACCACGACATCCGTCAAAGTCTGACTGTCTGATTCCATTTTCACTTTCATCTTATCGGATATGGCAACAATTTGATCCACATATCCAATATAAGAGATTTTGACCTTCTTGGCAGAAGGATTCACTTGTAGTTTGAAGTTACCATCCAAGTCGGTAACCGTACCACCCTTCTCACCATCCACTACAACAGTGGCACCAATGAGAGGTTCACCATTTTGAGCATCTGTCACCTCACCTTGTATGGTGCGAGTTTGCGCCAATAGCTGCAAACTTGCCATGAGGAACAATGCGACGAGAAGAAAGCTTCTCCTTGTTTTACTCAAGATTGCATTCATTGTTAGTTATTCTATTAGGTTATTGATTTACTTAAAAACTTTCGGTTGCAAAAGTACCCAATAGAAAAAAAACAACGAGATAGATTTCGGACAAAGATAAAAATAAAACGGACAAAAGCCTTTATTTATCGGGCTTTTGTCCGTTTTGTCTTCAAATGGAAGGAAAGTTTTCTGATGTTAGAAAACCACTTTCTTCACTTTTACAGAGCCATCTGCATATATCGTCTTGACAATATTAATACCCGACTGAGGTACAGCAAGGCGAGAGCCAGACAAATCATAATACACCACATGGGTAGTTCCCTTAGAACTTGTCTTTTCTGTCATGGAGATACCAGTCGTAGCATTTTTCATCTCATTGCCATTCGCATCATAAGTCTTGGCGGCGTTGATGGGACTTGGATTCTTGATGGCATGGTCGAACTCGGCGATGTCTTCATCAGGAATGGCATCGGTGTATGCCTTCCATATCTCCACCTTTCCTGCACCAGAATATTTCTCGCAGATACTTGGCACATCGACTGTCTTGTCAAGACAATGCTGAGTATATGTGGAAGCAGTCTGAGTAGGAACCCAATCAGTGGCGACCACAGAGTAAGATTTGCTTATCTTAGCACCATCTATATTCGTATAGCCTGTCATCAAGTTGTTGCATCCCTTATAGATGCAGTCGTAGCCATCCTTCTTACTGATATTCAAACTACCACCTCTATCAGAACGGATTGGCGACTTGGTGTTTTCGAAATAACATGCCTCCTCGTATGCCACAGCACCTTTGCGGATATCCCATCCATCCTCGCAATCACGCATATAATTATTATAATAATGTACGTGACCACCACGCTGAAGAGGAAGGCGAGAACCTTGTATCTTATCGAAGAAGTTGTGATGGAAGGAGATGGTACGGCAATTATCGAATACATCACTGTCGCCCTTGCCCCACAAGCAACTCTTGTCATGGTCGTGGAAGAGGTTGTAGCTGAAAGTCATCCACTGCACATTGTTCTTGCAGTCGAGCAAACCATCATAGCGATCCTTATTGGCTGCATCACCATTGAAGAACTCGCAGTGATCTACCCAGATGTGACCACCCCAGTTGGTCTTGGCACTCACCTTGTCAGCTTGAATGCCAATGCAATCAGGGTCACCCACCTCCGTTTGCACACCATTACGAAGAGCCACAATCTTATTCTCACCAGCCTTGAGCACAGGCACACCCTTCATCGTGAAACGGCAGTTGCGGATGATGATGTTATCCACCGACTGCATCACGAAGGTGATATGCGAAAACAAAGGTGCCTTGCCTGTCTCTGGGTTGACCACACCGATGAGTGTCTTGTTAGGAGCCACCATGATACGTTCGCCATATACCGACTCGACACCGGTCTTGCCACTTTGGTCATCCAGCAGATGTCCAGTATTGATGCCATCCACATAGCATTTAATGCCAGTAGTGATGTCATGATCTACAATCACGATATATGGGTCATCAGCTTGTAGATAAGCCTGGAGTTCAGAGAAAGTATTGGCTTTTACAACCTTGCCACCAGCGCCACCAGTTGTACCACCAGCACGATACCAGTTGGTATTAGGGGTTCCTTCATAGGCGGCGAAACCATCGATAGAGAAGTCACGCCCATCTTGGGTCTGTGCCATCATCGCAGTGGAAAAAGATGAAGAAGCGAGAATGGCTGAAGCCAAGAAAAGTTTACGGCAAGTAGATTTCATGCTTGCAGAAATATGTAAGTCGAATTGTTTCATTGTCTTGATAAATTTTAAGTTATTAAGTAGCAATTGTCATCCCTAAAGGACTTTGAAAAAGGGCTGCCCTATTTATAAGAGCCGCCCTTTATAAAGTTATGATAATGATATGTTTCCAAGAGATGTCGCTCTCTCATTAGCAAAGTATTATTCGGTTACTGGAACGAGTTTGATGAGAGCAACTGTAGTAGAATCTCCCTTTTTAATCTTATGCGTTCCAGCTTCAAGAACCACAGTTGTTGGTGCACCAGAATATTTAGTGTCATCAACCTTCACATTAGTCTTTGTGCCTGAAACACCATAATAGACATACAAGGTCATCTTCTTAGTAGTTTTGAAAGTAATTTCTGTTTCAGTCTCCATCTTAAGACTTGTTGTATAAGTCGTACCATCTATAGTTGTGTTCTCTGCTTTTATATTATTGGCAGAGCCTGTAAAAGTAAATGCAGAGTTGGAAGCAACTGCAAGTTTACCATTTGCAGAGAAGCTACAAGTTACAGTACCTTCAATAGAAGGGGTTGTAGAACCGCCTGTTTCGCCACCAGTGCTACCACCTGTAGAGCCGCCTGTTTCACCACCTGTACTACCACCAGATTCTGAACCAGATTCACCGCTTGAAGCATTCTCATCGCCGAAGATACCTACAAGACTTGTCTTATAAGCAGAAAGGATAGCATCAAGACCAGCGCAACGACCATAGTCTGCATCGTCAGTAGCATTGTTGAAGGTATAGTGAATATCACCTTGGTTCAAACGACCGGCACCATAGAAGCCAGTTACCTTGGCAGGTACATCCACTGCTGCATCAGGAGTGTAAGCATACATCTTGGAAGCATCAGTATCGAAGTTGTTGTATGTTGTACCACCAACCTTAGCAACAACACTTGAAGGAACTTTCTCTGAAGGAGAAGCCACCTCGTAAGCATCGAAATCTGTGTTGGAATCCTTCCAAGTGATATAGCTGAAGTACTTGCTCTTCTCTGCAAACACATTGCCGTAAGCTTTCAATACACCACCGTTCTCACCAGAGAATGTACCATCGCCCTTGGCATCTGTACCCTGCTTAGAAATCATCATAGGGTACTTGGTGTTACGGAAGTAGTTGGACTCTACGAATACGCTGGCGCCCATGGTTACACCAATGCCATACTTAGCGACACCATCATAGTAGTTATTCCATACGTGAACAGAAGATGTACGTACACGTGGGTGACGAGAGTCAGAGTGGTCAAACCAGTTGTGGTGATAGCAAATCAAGTTGTCCACAGTCTCCTTCTTCATACCACAGAGGTTAGACTTACCTGTGTCATGATAGTGGTTATAAGAGAAGGTGCAGAAAGAAGCCTTGTCCTTGGAATCCAAAGAACCATCGCCCTTGCCGTGGTCACCGCCACCTTGCTCACCATAGAAGTAATCATTGTTGTGTACCCAAACGTGCTGAGTACCCTTGATTTCCATGTTATCATCACTTGAACCCTGATAGAAGAACGCCATGTTACGCACCTCTACGTTGGTTCCGTTGACGAGACCCAAGCCGAAGCCATGGAAACAAGCATCCTCACCGATACCCTCAAGTGTGACATTCATCACCGTCTCGGCATTGTTGCCCTTCAACAAAAGGCCGCCTTGGTCTGTCAAGAGCTGACCAGAAGCATCAGCAGCCTTAATTTCGCCGATGAAGCGAATCGCCATAGGAGTCTTGTCGGTACCTTTCTGCTTTGCCTTCAAGATTTCACCGACTCCAGAGTATTCAATATCTTTCTTGCCATCGCTGACAGAAGCCTTCACTGTCTTGAAGTTGTTCTTGGTTACATAGATAACCTTGGCACCAGCCTTCAAAGTACCATCGTTGTTGTAAGCACCGACACCATCAGAGATACCTTTGTGCGCAAAACCCTGACGGTCGTAGTTAACCACCTTCAAGTTGTCTGCGATACCATGAGCGGACATCTCTGCACCATTAGCATCCACAGCGACAATCTTCAAAGAGTAGTTGCCTGCCTTCAAACCTACGACATCCACACGACCATATGAGCCATAGTTGCGGACAAGCTGTTCATCTACCTTGGTATAGTCAGCATACTGACCACCCTTTACATATACGTTATAGCTCTTGGCATTATCTACGAGAGACCACTTAGCATAAGCACTCTCTTGCCAACCCTTGCTCTCAGTGATGGTGATGCCATTCTCGGTAACCTCACCGCTCTCGCCACGCTCAGCCTTCTTAGCAAAACTGATTTCCTTGACAGTGGCAGCATACTCATCGTTCTCTGCACCAGACTTAGCAGGAACAATCACGGTCTTGTCTCCCTCGAAAGAGACCTTGCTCAGATCCTCCGTATTATAATACTTCACAGAACCACTATTGGTTGTTACGAACATCTGGTTCTTGTAAGTATCACGGCTCACGGCATTGTTTACCTTGTTGCCAGCATCAGGGTCCACAGGCTCAGGCTCAACGGCACTTGGGTCCTTTACAGAGATGCTGTAAATCCACATACCACCATCAGTAGTGGTCAAGGTTACATCACCAGCCTCACTGACAGTACCTGTGCAAGTCAACTGGCTTGTTGACTGAGTACCAAAGTTTGTCGTGCCACCTACGTTAGAGCTAACATACAAGCCACGCTTTGTCTTGCTACTTCCAGTCTTGCAAACCACAGTTACGACCCAACCTTTTTGGACATTAGGAATGGTCAACACAAGTCCCTTTCCATTCAACTCCAAATATTCGCCTTTGTAGTTCAAACGAATTTTACCATTAACATTTGCAGCTGTACTTCCGTCAGAAGATGCTACAGCCACACCGCACTTAAAGAGCAAGCCCTGTGCAAAGTAAAGCTCTGTACCATTGGCTGTCAAAGCCGCATTGTCCAAAGCTGCGAGGAAGTTGTAACGACCTTTGCTTGTGTCATTATGCCAATTGGTAGCATCAGCAGCTATCAATTCCTCATCAGCGTCTCCAATGAACGGGTCACGGTCAGCAAAGTTCCATGTCTGCGCCATGGCAGCACTCAAGCTCATCAAGAGGAGTGCCAAACTAAATACGATTTTCTTCATTTTGCTTTCCTCCTTCATTTTACTTGATGATTACTTTCTTGCCGTCCACGATGTAAATACCCTTTGACAAGCCATCGGTAGAAGTTCCGACAAGCTGACCATTGAGGTTAAATACTTTGCCTTGCAATGACTTTTTTACACTCTCCACCTGGTTGATACCTGTTGCAGAGCCTTCATAAGCAAAAGCAAGTTTTACCAGCGACATATCTTCCGTCTGGGAGGTCTCATCGCTATACACAAGAGTTACGTTGTCACCATTGAAGGTAATTTCCTTGACAGTCTTATCAACCGTCGAACCATTGACCGTAATGGTTTGCTTGTTATCAGCCATCACATTGGCTGCCAACAAGCCAGCCAATAACAATAAGTAAAATCTGTTCATCTTTTAAATAGAGTTTAGTAGATTGGTTTATATTGATTGTTAACTATTTTTCCGCAAAGTTATCATAATTATCTGAAAAGCCCTAACTTTTCAAAGCACTTTCGTACGTAAACGTTATCATAAGTGGGAAACATACAACATAATAAGACCGTTTGCACCACCAAACCACAAGACATAAAAAAGCTGAATCTTGTTACGAAGATTCAGCTATAAGAAGATGTGGTACCACCAGGAATCGAACCGGGGACACAAGGATTTTCAGTCCTTTGCTCTACCAACTGAGCTATGGCACCAACATGAATAGCAAGCGAGATTTCTCATTTGCGGGTGCAAAGGTAGTACTTTTATTTCATTCCACCAAACTTTTCATCAATTTTCTTTCAAAAAAGTTTAAAATTATCTCTAAAATTTTGTTTTGTAAGCAAATTAATGTAACTTTGCCCTCGAAATTGCAGGATATGCGATATATATTCGCTCGTCCATCAATGTCTGCGGGATTTAGCGCAGTTGGTAGCGCACGTCGTTCGGGACGATGAGGTCGCTGGTTCGAGTCCAGTAATCCCGACCAAGATGCAAGGATACTCCCTTGATTTTTTCGGGGAGCATTCCTTTTCATTCAATTATTCACCCTTTTAAGCGAAAACGACATGATTCAACTAAAAGATTTCTTTTACCTACAGCGAAATGACCGACAAGCCATCTTGGTATTACTCGGCATCATCCTCGCATGTACAACTCTTGTCATCGTTGTTGGCAGGCTCACTCCTTCTGATACCGAGAGCACCCACCCAACGAACGCCTATCTATCAAAGGAAGACAAAAACAACAAGAAAGATACAAATGGGGAAGTTTCGGAACAGAAGCCCTTATATTATAAGGTGGACGGCGTTCCCCACGAATTATTCACCTTCGACCCGAACACGGCCGACAGCACTCAACTGCTAAAACTAGGATTGCAAGCATGGCAGGTGAGGAGCATCTACAAATATAGGGCTAAAGGAGGCATATTCAGAGAACCATCCGACTTCGCCCGACTTTATGGACTCACCAAAAGGCAGTATGAAGTTTTGGCACCCTACATCAGAATCGGCGAAGACTACCGTCCTGCTTCCGACTATTATGGACAAAGAAGCAAATACCCTTCCCAAAACTACAATTATACTTCCAAAGCCTGCCATGATAGTTATCAAGGAAAAGGCGATTATGCCAACAATCACCTTGGCAACCAACAAGGAGGAAACAAGACCTACAGCTATCCTCAGAAGTTGAAAGCCGGTCAATTCATTTCCATCAACCACGCCGACACAACTGAACTGATGAAAATACCTGGTATAGGAAGTTACTATGCGAAAGCCATTCTTCGCTATAGGGAGCAACTCGGTGGATTTGCCTCATCCTCGCAACTCCGCGAGATTGAGGATTTCCCTGAATCAGCGCTTCCATATATCCGCATCACACCCGGGGACATACGGAAGCTCAATCTCAACAAGCTAACGCTCAACCAACTCCGAAAGCATCCTTACCTCAACTTCTACCAAGCTAAAGAAATCTGCGACTATCGTCGGCTGAAAGGTCCTCTCCATAGTTTGCAAGACCTCAAGTTACTTAAAGACTTTCCACCTGCAGAGATTGAGCGACTGACCCCTTACGTTGATTTCTGATTTTTAGAATGTCCCTTTAAACGCAAGATTTAGAAGGCTCCCATCAGATGCAAGAATATCGCCAAGATGCACAATGGACAAACAAAGCGTACCATGAAATAATAAACGCCAAAGAAGCGACCTTTCAATGTCCCCCAATTGGTAAACTCATCCTTCAAGATCTTCTTAGGAACCAACCATCCCAACAAGATACAAGTGGCGAACGCACCCAATGGCATCATGTACTGCGAAGTAAGATGGTCGCAAAAGTCCAGAAAGTCCATTCCGCCCACCTGAATCTCCGGTACAGCTCCACATGACAAAGCACAGAGAACCGAGATGACACAACATACCGAGGTCTCAACCCAGGCACCTTTGCTGCGAGACACCTTCATCTCCTCGTAGAAGAAGGCCGTACCGATTTCGTGCATGGAGATGGTGGAAGTCAATGCCGCCAAGACCAACAAGGCATAGAACAAAACCGAAATACTGTAGTTGACAAATGGCATAGTTCCGAAAGCCTGTTGGAAGACATTTGGCAACGTGATGAAAATCAAGGATGGTCCACTATCAGGATTAACACCCACCGAGAAAGCTGCAGGGAAAATCATCAAACCCGCCATGATGGCAATGATGGTATCAATAACCGCGATTTGAGTGGCCGACTTGAAGAGATTGGTCTGTCGACTGAAATAAGAGGCATAGGTACAAAGACAAGCCGTGCCCATGCTCAAAGAGAAGAAAGCCTGTCCCAAGGCCTCCAACAGCACATTCTCATCCACCTTGCTAAAATCTGGCTTCAACAAGAACTCGATGCCCTTCATTGCCCCGGGGAGAGAGCAAGAAGAAATCACCAAGATAATCAGAAGGAAGAAAAGCAAAGGCATCAATATCTTGGAAGCCTTCTCGATGCCATTGCGAACACCCTTGACCACCACGGCATGAGTCAACAGAATAAATCCCAAGCCCCACAAAACGGGTTTGATAGGATTGGAAGAGAACTCCGTAAAATATTCTTTCACATAGCTGACATCACCATGGATTCCTCCCATCAAAGAAGCATAAAGATATTGCAAGCACCAGCCAGCGACGACCGAATAGAAACCCAGGATAATCATGGATGTGACAACACCCACCAAACCGACCAATCCCCAGGCTTTCTTGCCCGACAAATTTTTATAGGAACGAGCCGCATTGGCAGCGGAATGACGACCCACAATGAACTCACCCAACATACCCGGAATGCCCAACAATACAATGCACACCAAATATATCAAGATAAAAGCCGCTCCACCATTCTGACCAGTCATATAAGGGAAACGCCATACATTACCCAAGCCTACAGCCGAGCCAGCCGTTGCCAAAATGACACCTAACTTGGTACCAAAACTACCTCTATTATTATTTTCCATACTTTACTAACATTAGGATCATAAGATGGCTTCCAAAAGTCCCAACTGGTTTAAGAACACCAACAAGATCAATACCGGACAAACAAAACGAATCAAGAACAAATAAGTGCCAAAAAGACTTCCCTTTAGCGTCCCCCAGTTGGTAAATTCGTCCTTCACCAACGACTTAGGCACATACCAACCGATGAACAAGCAAGTCAAGAAGCCCGCTATCGGCAAGAATATCTGTCCGGTGACAAAGTCAAACCAATCGAAGAGCGTCTTGCCAGCAAAAGTCAAAGCGTCCGTAGCTCCCAAAGAAAGCGAGCAGAACGCACCAATAATGGCACAAGACACCGTGACGATGACGGCTCCCTTCTTCCTATCAATTTTCAATTCCTCATAGAAGAAGGAGGTATTCACCTCATGCAAGGACATCAACGAAGTCAATGCCGCCAATGACAGAAGTACATAGAACAGCAAAGAGATAATCCACCCCAACATAGGCACTGCGGCGAAAGCCTCATTGAACACATTAGGCAACGTAATGAATATCAAGGAAGGGCCACTGTCCGGTGACACCCCTACGGAAAAAGCCGCCGGGAAGATCATCAATCCCGCCAAGATAGCCACCAAAAAGTCAATCGTGGAAATCTGCAACGCCGACTTAAACAGGTTGGTCTGTCGGCTGAAATAGGAAGCATAGGTGCAAATACAACCCATACCGATGCTCAAGGAATAAAACGATTGTCCCAAGGCACCCAGGAACACGCCCCTATCCACTTTCGTGAAATCAGGCATCAAAAGGAATTGCACACCTTTCCCCGCATTCGGTAATAGGCAAGCTGCCACAACGATGATCAGCAAAAGGATGAACAGGATAGGCATCATGATTTTAGATGCCTTCTCAATACCTCCTCTCACACCATGGATAATCACAAAGTGGCAAATCAAGAAGATGACCACCGTCCACATCACAGGTCGAATCGGGTCGGAAGAAAACTCCTTGAAATAATTGGCGACGAAAGCCGGGTCACCATGCAACTCGCCCATGATGCTAGCATACACATACTGCAAACACCATCCTGAGACGACGGCATAATACCCGGTAATCAAGAAGCCCGTCAGTACCTCTAAATAGCCAATCCACTTCCAAGCCTTACCATTCGACAACTTGGTAAAAGCACGAGCCGTATTGGAGGCACCATGACGACCAATGATAAACTCTGAAATCATACATGGGATGCCCAACAAGAGTACACATCCGATGTAAACCAAGATAAAGGCGGCACCACCTTCTTGACCTGCCATGTATGGAAATCGCCACACATTTCCCAAGCCAACAGCACCACCTGCCGTAGCAAGAATCAAACCAATCTTGCTACCAAAACTTCCTCTATTTGTTTCTGTCATACTATTCTTTCTCTTTACACGGGTGCAAAATTATAAAATATTTTGCACTTAAACGTATAAATCGAAAGCAAAAATTGCAAAATAGTTCATATTTTGCATTTTTGTGCTGTTTTGAGCAAGATATACAAGCAAGATTGGCAAAATTACCGTCCTACTATCTGTATTCTTCCGGCAATGTATTGCGCCAAACGACAAACGGAAAGCTCAAGAGATGGGAATTATAAAATCGCTTGTCTCCAGTCACCTCCATTCCGATAAAGTCTGGTTTCTCATACGATTCATTTTCCGAGCCCAACTCGACTTCCGCCATGACGAGCCCTTCATTGTCGCCATAAAACTCGTCGACCTCGAAAGTATGGTCACCGCTCTTCACGAGATAGCGCCGTTTGTCGATGACACCTCCCTTGCAAAGCTGCAAGAGATGCTGCGCCTCCTCCATCGTGATTTCCTTCTCAAACTCATAACGAGTCATGCCGCCATTGACCGATTTGCCCTTGATGGTCAGATACGCCTTGTCATCACGGGTACGCACTCGCACAGTAGCGCCATCCGCAGGAATATAACCTTGTTGGATGTGGCTACTAGAAAAGGCGGCGCTTTTGTAAGCGTCGCCCTTCTTAACGAGGAATTTTCTTTCTATTTCTAATCCACTCATCTTTTTCCTTTATTAAGCATGAAGTGTAGCATAAATCATGAAAAGAACAGCAAGAACTATCAAGCCGCCGAATATCCACTTGATGACTTTCTCACCCTTGGCTGCCTGTTTCTTCTCATAAGCCTCATGCTTGGCTTTTCTTAAATCTTTATTTCCACTCATAGTCGTAATATTTTTTAGGTTATTATTGTTCGTCACTATCATTGGTCGGGAATTCCATGAGGTAAGCCTTGATGAAGCCATCTATCTTGCCATCCATCACGCCATCCACATCGGATGTCTGATAGCCTGTGCGATGATCTTTCACGCGACGGTCATCGAAGACGTAACTTCTTATCTGACTTCCCCACTCTATCTTCTTCTTGCCAGCCTCTATCTTAGCCTTTGCCTCCAAGCGTTTCTTCATGGCACGGTCGTAGAGTTGGCTCTTCAAGAGCAACAAAGCCTTGGCACGGTTCTTCGGTTGGTCACGAGTCTCCATGTTCTCAATGAGGATTTCTTCTTCCTCACCGGTATCCGGGTCGGTATACCAATAGCGCAAACGCACACCCGACTCCACCTTGTTGACGTTCTGACCACCAGCGCCACTCGAACGGAAAGTATCCCACGACAACTTGGCTGGGTCAACATACACCTCGATGGTATCATCAACCAAAGGTGTCACAAAGACGCTGGCGAAGCTGGTCATACGCTTTCCCTGGGCATTGAAAGGAGATACACGCACCAAGCGATGCACACCATTTTCGCTTTTCAAGTAACCATAGGCGTACTCGCCACCCTCGATGGTCATGGTGACACTCTTGATGCCCGCCTCATCACCCTCTTGCATATCAGTGATGGTCACCTTATATCCATGAGCTTCTGCCCAGCGCATGTACATACGCATCAGCATGGAAGCCCAGTCCTGGCTCTCGGTACCACCTGCACCAGAATTGATTTTGAGCACGCAGTCCATAGGGTCTTCCTTCTGGCGCAGCATGTTCTTGAGCTCCAAGTCCTCTATCGCTTTAATGGCCTTAGCATAGTCGGCATCCACTTCTTCCTCAGTCACCATGTTATCCTTGTAGAAGTCAAAGGCAAGTTGCAGTTCGTCGGCATAGAGACGTACGTTCTTATAGCCATCGAGCCACTTCTGGATTCCCTTCACTTTCTTCATCTGCTCCTGGGCATACTTTGGGTCTTCCCAAAAGTCCGGAGCTTGAGTACGGAGTTGTTCCTCCTCAAATTCTACTTTCTTCTGGTCTATATTCAGATAGCGATGCAGTGCCTCCGCTCTGTCCATCACATCCTTCAATTGGTCAGCTGTTATCATTAATTTACTTTGAACTTTAAGATTTTAACTTTAAACTTGATGATTAGCTACATTACTCAGCATACATCGCATCGATTTCTGCCTTGTAGTTCTTATTGATGACAGGTCGGCGAATCTTCAACGTATTGGTTAGTTCACCCGACTCCATCGAGAAATGATGAGGCAAGAGCGTGATACGCTTGATTTGCTCATAGTAAGCCAGATGCTGCTGGAGTATCTGGATGCGATCCATCAACATTTTTTGTATCTTCTCATGGGCGCACAAGTCTTCACGACTGTCAAAGGCTATGTGATGCTCACGAGCCCAATCCTCTACCATTCTAAACTCAGGAACGATGAGGGCAGAGACAAACTTGCGCTGGTCGGCGATGACAGCCACCTGGTCGATGAACTTATCCACCAAGAGCAAAGCCTCCACCTGCTGAGGAGCGATGTACTTTCCGTTAGAGGTCTTAAACAAGTCCTTGATTCTCTCGGTCAGATACAACTCGCCGTCCTTCAAGTATCCTGCATCACCCGTATGGAAGAAGCCATCCTTGTCGAATACCTTGGCATTGGTCGTATCACGATGATAATACCCCTTGGTAATGGTAGGGCCTTTCAACAGAATCTCGTTATTTTCTCCAATTTTGATTTGGATGCTAGAGATTGGACGACCCACGGAGCCAATCGTGTACTTCGTGTCGAGATGATCGCACGAGACCGTGGCAAGACTTTCGGTCAAGCCATAGCCAACCACTATGCCAATACCTACAGAGTGACAAAATTCCTCCACTTCCGGGCTTACATAGGCACCTGCCGTTGGGAAGATATTCGGTTTTTCCAAACCTAATTGCTTACGTACCATACTCAAGATGGTCTTGTTGATGACCTTATACTCCAGTTCAAGTGTCAAAGGAGGGCGCTTACCCTTGGCAAGATACTCCACATTGCGCTTGCGACCCACAGCAAGTGCATGATAGAACATCTTCTTCTGCAAAGGACTCGCATTGTCCATCTTGGCCTTGACGGCGACATACACCTTTTCCCAGAAGCGAGGCACACTGCTCATGGCCGTAGGATGCACCTCACGCATACTCTCCTGAATCTCATGAGGATTCGTATTAATGAAGAGACGGGCACCTTCAGTCAAGGCAAGATAAGCCCAGCCACGCTCAAAGATATGAGTGAAAGGCAAAAAGTCGATGACACGATCTTTTTCCGTCAAAGGTACACATTCGTCATTTGCCTTGAATGCCGCATGATACTGACCATAAGTCAACATCACGCCTTTGCTGTCGCCTGTCGTACCACTGGTATACAGGATATTGGCAAGATCGTCCATGCTCGCCTGCTTGTAAAGTTCCTCCACCTCCGTTTGGCGAGGAAGGTTCTCACCCAACTTGATGAAGTCCTTGAAATAAAGGGCTGCGGGGTCATGGGTGCTGATACGTACACTCGAATCAAAGATGATGATGCGTTCCAAGGAAGGGCAAAGGGCAAAGACACGATGGGCCTTGTCATACTGTTCCTGTTCGCCAACAAAGAGGAAGCGAACCTGACCATCGTTGATCATATATTGGATTTGCTGCTCACTGCTGGTGGCATAGAAAGGAATGGAACACACTCTCACCCCATACGCGCCAAAGTCGGTGTATAGGTAATGCACACAATTCTGTGAGAACACAGCAATCTTATCTTGCGGTTTAGCGCCTAGGTTCAGCAAGGCGTTGCTAACCTGTTTCACTCTCAGCGAGAACTGATTCCATGAAACAGTCTGCCATTGATCACCACCAAACTTCTTGAAGGTAAGCACCGGCTTATCTCCATATTTCTTGGCCAAGTCGTGAATCAGTACTGAAAGATGACTATTAATTTGCATAAGCTTATATTTAATAAATATGCTGCAAAGATACGGCAATTCGTAGACAATACAAAATAAAAATGGCATTTTTTCCATTTTGTCTGCTCTTTTTTTCGTAACTTTGCCCCCAAATAGCAAATAAAAGAGATTATCATGACACAAGAACAATACGTAAGCGACGCTGTCGCACTTCTGAAAAAGCTCATTGCGACCCCATCCGTCAGCCGCAATGAAAAAGATGCCGCCGACATCATGGAGCAAGCCATCCGAAGCTATGGTTTCGAGCCACATCGTGAGGCCAACAACGTTTGGATCATCGACCCTCATTTTGACGAGCGACGACCGACCCTCCTTCTCAATGCCCACATCGACACCGTGAAACCTGTAGACTCCTGGCAGCGAGACCCGTTCTGTCCTGACGTAGAAATGCAAAAGGTAAAAACGGTATCTGATCAAGGTGAAGAAGTCACGACAAGCGAAGAGACCCTTTATGGACTCGGCAGCAACGACTGTGGTGGAGGGCTCTGTTCCCTACTCCAACTGTTTCGCATACTCATCCAAAAACCTCAGACTTACAACCTTATCTATCTAGCCTCAGCCGAGGAAGAAGTCTCGGGGAAGGACGGTATCAGTCGAGCCTTGCCACTGTTGCCTCACATCGACCTTGCCATCGTGGGAGAACCTACGGGCATGCAACCAGCTGTTGCCGAGAAGGGATTGATGGTCTTGGACGTAATCGCCCACGGCAAGAGCGGACATGCCGCACGCAACGAGGGAGTGAACGCCATCTACGAAGCCCTGGACGACATGCGCTGGATCCGAGACTACAAGTTTGAGAAAGTCAGCGAGTTCCTGGGGCCTACCAAGATGACCCTGACCGTGGTAAACGCCGGCACCCAGCACAATGTGATACCCGACAAGTGCACCATGCTCGTGGATATCCGCACCAATGAGTTTTATGACAACGAGGACGTGTACAAGTTTATCTGCCAGCATCTCAAAAGCGAATGCAAGGCACATAGCTTCCGCCTGAAGTCCTCTCACATCGACCCAAACCATCCGCTCATCCAAAAGTGTGTGGCGATGGGGATGAAGCCCTTCGGAAGTCCGACCCTCAGCGACCAAGCCTTGATGTCCTTCCCATCCTTCAAACTAGGCCCTGGAGAATCCTCTCGCTCGCATTCTGCCGACGAGTTTATCCGCATCAGCGAGATTCGTGATGCCATCCAAAAATACGAAATGCTCCTAAATGGAGCGACAATATAGACGAAACAAAAGATCAATAAGGAACAACCCATGATAACGACAAAAAGCGCAGATAGTTTCAAGAATAGCTATCTGCGCTTTATTATTTTTTTACTTTATCATGGGTTAGAATTTGATATTTATCTTCCCAACCAAGCCTCAGGATTCAGCTTTGCCGTCTCCTTACGCAACTGGAACTGAAGGATGTTATCCGAGCCGACGGCACCCAGTGCCTGACGCGTGCTCACTTTCTGTCCCTTGTGTACACTGACAGATTTCAAGTTGCAGTACACAGAAATATAGGCACCATGACGAACGAGCACGTTCCACATGCCACCATATCCGAAGACGGCACTCACCTCACCATCATAGATACTACGAGCCACACAACCCGGCTTACCCAAGATGTTGATACCCTTGTTGTCAAGAGTAACACCCTTCAAGCCTTCCACATTATACTGGCCGAAGTGACTGACAATACGATAAGAGCCACTGATAGGCATTGGCAAACGACCTCGATTGGCCTCGAATCCACCACTCAACATACGATCGACCGAACTCAAGTTGGCAGCCTCCTGTGCATCTTGCTTTGCCTCGGCGATTTCCTTCTTTCTACGTTCAGCATCTGCCTTCGCCTTCAACTCGGCAGCCTTACGATTAGCTTCCGCCTCACGGGCAGCTTGTTCGGCAGCAGCTTGTTTGGCAGCTTGTTCTGCAGCGGCACGAGCAGCAGCTTCCGCAGCAGCCTTGGCAGCAGCTTGCGCCTTGGCTTTAGCCTTAGCCTCAGCCTGTCGGGCAGCCTCTTCCTGCGCCTTGCGGGCTGCCTCTTGCGCCAACCGAGCTTCCTCGGCAGCCTTGCGGCGAGCAGCCTCGGCAGCAGCCTCACGAGCCTTTGCCTCAGCGATGCGGCGAGCATTTTCACGAGCGGCAGCCTCGGCGGCAGCTTTCTTGCGAGCCAAATCCTCAGCTCGTTTCTTGGCAGCAGCAGCGGCGGCAGCCTTGCGCTTGGCCTCGGCGGCGGCACGGGCACGAGCCTTTGCCACTTCCTGGGCTATCAAGCGGTCTATCTGCGCATTGATGGCAGCATCCTTCTGACGTTGGTCGGCAATGACTGCCTGAATGGTTTTCTGTTGCTTCTGCAATCCTTGCACCACCTCTTTTTGCTCCTGTTGTTTACCCTCAAGGGCATTTTTCTCTTGTTTACCTTTATATAATAAGGTGTTCTTATGCCCCTTGACGTTCTGCAACTGCCTGTGCTTGTCGTTCACCTGGTTTTGCTTGGCCTTCACAGCCTCTCCCTGCGCCTTCTGGTAAGACGAATACTGGCGGATGAAAGACAGGCGGCGATACATCTGCGACAAACTATGGGCACTGAAGATGAACATCAGTTTTTCTTGCACCGAATGATGGCGGCTCATATATCTCATAGAACGCACATACTTATTCTTACGGTCTTGCAACTGCTGTTCCAAGGTCTTGAGTTGTGCGTTTAGAATGCCTATGTTACCCTCGATATGATGAATATCCTTCTGAATGCCATCAATATTCTTCTGGCGCTGGTCTATCTCCCCATTGATGACCATCAAGTCTTGCAACCTTTTCTTGACATCTTCCTGATTCTGACGGAGCGCCTGTTCCTGCTCTTTGATTTTCTTTTGGATATTGGCACGCTGTCCCTGCAACCCTCGAATGGAGGCATTGCTAAATGTAGCCGCTTGCCTCTCTGCCTTCGTCGGAGCTACCGATTTAGCGACACCTTTTACTTTTTTCGTTGTTACAGCATGGCCAACAGCAGCCTTTTTCACCGTTTTTTGGTGTACGGCAGCTTTCTTCCTCGGTTGTTTTTTCTGGGCATAAGGAGGAAGTGCCATCGTCAAAGCCAATAGGATAAACAATAATCTTCTCATTACATATTCATGATTTTACCAAGTACATCCTCAGGAGATACTTGCTTATACTTGCTAGATACCTGTGTCTCTGTTTCCCAGTTGCTGTCCGTCTTCACCTCATTCATGATAAATTCCATCTTCAACTCTTGCTGCTTTTGTGTGGCATTCGTCTTGAATGTCAACTTCTGCGTGGCAGGGAAATACTTGACACCTACACTTTTGAAATTGCTGTAGTCTATATGAAGATTGGAAAGGCTTCCCGATGTCTGATAGTTGACATCCGCCTGTGTGATACGACCGGAGTTGCGATTTGCCTGCCAAGTATAGGTCATGTTGCCCTGCTTGAAAGAAACTGGGACATTTTCTCCCGATCCACCCAAGTTGGCATCAAACTTCTTCAAATCAGACTCAGCCACCTTTTGAGTTCCAGGCAATAAGAGTTGGTTCCAGAAAAGAGCTTGCAAAGAGTAAAAGTTGACCCCTTGTTTCCGAATGAAATCCACTTGGTTGTAGTCTGCCTTGATATATTCCTTGTGTATCCGGTCGATAATGAGCACGTACTTGGGCGTAAACTCCAAGCGTCCGACCTCAAAGCCCAAGACCGGTGCCTGCAAGACGATGCGGATGACCTCATCCTTCCTCATTTTCAAGTTTCCTGGCACGGAGATGTTCTTGCTCCCCATCTGAATGGTAAAATCCAAGCTACCAGTAATGTTCTTGGAATAAACCTTATTGTCGGAAACTTTCTGCACGAAAGTCAACTTCTGTATAGCTTCGCTCTGCTGCCCCTGACCTATCGTAGGTCGAGTGGCGGAAGACACCGAAGAACTGGCGGTAGAGTTTTTGTCGCCCACCACTGCTTGCTTGGTACCACAAGCCCCCAATAGAAGCGGTAAGCAGAGAACCGCCATTTTCATCAGCTTATGTTTATTTCTTTCCATTTTTCTTTCTAGTATTTCTTTTTACACCATATTGTACGTTCTTTTTCTCACCTATCTTTCGAGTGGAATACGAGTTGGTCATCTTCTTGACCTCCTCCTCGGTGATATAACGCTTGTTTTTCAGTTTCAGCTCCATCGCATCCGACTTGTTGCCAGCATCATACGACTTCTGCCAAAACTTCATCGCCTCATCCGTCATTCCGTTCATCGCATAGATATCTCCCGCATGTTCGATGACCGTATTGTTGTTTTGGGTGGAGTCAAGGTTGCCGACCGCCTGGTCGATATAAATCTTAGCCTCGTGATAACGCTCCTCCATGAAGAGAATCCAAGCGTAGGTGTCGAGGTAAGTTCCGTTTTTCGGCTCAGCCTTGATGGTCTTGTAGCTCATGTGCTCAGCCTTATGCAAGTCCTTGGCGTGCAAGCTCAAGTAATAAGCATAGTTGTTGAGCGCAGGCACGTTGTCGTCCTTCCATTGCAAACAGGAGTCATAGGCAGCGAAGGACTCCTTCTCCAAGCCCTTCTTGTTGAGGATATCCCCCATAATCATATAAAGGTCCGACACCAGGTCGGGAGAACTTTTCTCGTTGATTTGCGCCAGTCCCTTGCGGAAGGTCTCCAAGGTGGCATCATCGTTTCCCTTCATGTACTGCGCCATGCCGCCGAAGTAATAGAACACCATCTCGTCGGGGTTATACTCCTCAGCTTGGTCGGCCATGGAGATGACATCGTCATACTTCTTGGCGCTCCAAAGATTCTGCACCAGTTGCATTCTGGCACTGACATTGTCGGGAGCAATCTCAAGCACCTTTTGGAAAGCGGCATTCACCGTATCCTGCGGCATTTTCTTCAAGCTCATGTAAGCAGCTCTCAACTCGGCGATTTCTCCCGAAGGCTTTGGCACGTCGAGCACCTTGTCAAGCAAGGAAAGTACCTGGGTGGAATCCGCTCCATGACTTTCGTTGTCTTGGATGAACGAACGAA
This sequence comes from bacterium UBA4637, assembly GCA_002405875.1. The sequence continues at coordinate 4,630 of DHMR01000053.1, read as the reverse complement.
TCATCACCAACTTGGTCTCCACCGGCGTGTTGTTACCCATCAAGATACGGTCGAGCATCGTCCGGGCTTGTGTCCCTTGATTGGTAGCATTATAGTAATCATAGAGCGAAGACTCGGCGTAGGCGTTGTCAGGTTCTTCCTTGAGCACATCGGTAAACATTTTGTAGGCCTCTTTTTGTCGGTTATTCTGCATCAACCAATTGCCGAGCATCGTCTTGTACACCATGTCCAACGGATGCTTGTCCGACAAGCCCTTCAGTTCGTTGTAAGCAGACTTTTTGTCACCCATCAATTCATAGACACGCATCTTGGCAAGCGTCAGCTGTTCACTCTCCCCTTCCTCGGTCTCCAGTCGATGGATGGTGGTCAGCATTTTGGTAAAATTCTTCTGTTGTTGATAGAGTTGAACCAAGATTCTCAAGGCATCGGTGTTCTCGTGGTTATGAGCGAAGAGTTGCTCATAGGCCTGGATAGCCTTGTCATACTGTTGGTTACCGATGTAATACTGCGCCAGGCGTTCCGAATAAGTTTGGTTTTCCGGGTTAAGCGCCACCGACTTCTCCATGCAAGCCAAGGCAACAGAATCCTGTTTCATGTTGGAGTAGTACATCGACTCATAGAAATACACCTCGGCGGCCTTAGGATTAATGGAACGAGCATGTTCCAAGAGGTCGAACGCCGCTGTCAGATGACCTGCATTCTGCTGCCGGATGGCTTCGAGGAAGAAATAGTCGAAGCGTTTCCGGTCGTTGGCTGGCAAAGTATCCTCAGAAACTACCGTCTGAGATGCCGAAGTTTTCTTCTTACGCGCAAGGGAAGGCACACTAGCCGTTCCCAAGAGCAGGGCGACCGTTCCCAAAGCGATGTATCTAGCACTTATCTTCATCATTGCTTGATTTGCTTTACACTTTGATTTACTTAACCCCCGTATGTCCATAACCACCAGCACCACGTTCTGTCTCGTCCAAGGTTTCCACCTCGACAAACTCGCCCTGCTCATGCTTGGCGATTACCATCTGAGCAATGCGCTCACCATCATTGATGACGAAATTCTCTTGTGAGAAGTTGATGAGCAACACCATGATCTCGCCACGATAATCAGCATCGATCGTACCCGGCGTATTGAGCACCGTAATACCATGTTTCAAGGCGAGACCGCTACGAGGACGAATTTGCGCCTCCAAACCTGCCGGCAAAGCCATGTACAAGCCTGTAGGTATCAAGCGACGCTCCATCGGATGGAGCACGATCTGCTCGTCGATATTCGCACGAAGGTCCATGCCCGCACTCTGAGGTGTGGCGTATGTAGGGAGAGGCTGACGCCCCTTGTTGATAATCTGTATCTTAACCATAACTAAGTCTTTTAAAGTGCAAAAATAATGCTTTTTGGGCACAATAAGGAATTTTTGAGGGGAAAATGCGAGATTTTAAAGAAATTAAGTGCTTTTTATTTTGCATTATGCCGATATTAGTGTATTTTTGCGGTATGGAATGGAATAAGCTCATATCAAACAAGCGTTTCGGACAAGAGCACAAGCATGCCGAACGCCATGACGATCGCTCCGAGTTCAAGCGCGATTACGACCGTCTTATCTTCTCGTCGGCCTTCCGCAGATTGCAGAACAAGACCCAAGTGTTTCCTTTGCCGGGCAGCATCTTCGTTCACAACCGTCTTACTCACAGTCTGGAAGTGGCGAGCGTGGGCATGTCCTTGGGCAACGACATTTCGAGGCGCATCATCGAAAAATGTCCTGAGCTGAAGGACACACTCTTCGAGGAAATCGGCACCATCGTCAGCGCCGCCTGTTTGGCTCACGACCTAGGCAACCCTCCATTTGGTCATTCTGGCGAGAAAGCCATCCAGACATTTTTCTCAGAGGGAGCCGGACAGTCTGTGAAAGAGAAGGTTTCTCCAGAATTTTGGGACGACATCACTCATTTCGAAGGTAATGCCAATGCATTTCGCATTCTGACTCATCGTTTCAACGGCAGACGAACAGGAGGTTTTGTGATGACCTATTCCATGCTGGCCGCCATCGTGAAGTATCCATTTGCCAGTAGCCTCGCAGGAAGCCATGGCAAGTTTGGTTTCTTCACCTCAGAAGCCGAATCCTACCAAAAGATAGCCGACGAACTGGGCATTGCCAGGTTCTCCCAGCCAGGCGAGCCACTCAAATACGCCCGGCATCCCTTGGTGTACATGGTAGAGGCGGCAGACGACATCTGCTATGAAATCATGGACATCGAGGACTCCCACAAGTTGAAGATTCTAACCTTCAAGGAAACCGAGGAACTCCTATTGGCTTTCTTCGATGAGGACACCCAGCGCAAGATACAACAGCGCATCATTGACGAGGGCGTAACGGATGAAAACGAGAAGGTGGTTTACATGAGGGCTAGTGTCATCGGCAAACTCGAACATGAGTGCGTAGCGGCATTTTTGGAACATGAGGAAGAGATACTGGCAGGAACTTTCACAGGAAGTCTCATCGACCACATCTCAGACCGTCCCCGCAATGCCTACAAACAATGCGAGAAGGTTTCTTTCGCCAAGATTTATCACAGCAAGCCTGTACTTGACATCGAATTGTCCGGTTACAAGATCATGGCTACCTTGATGGAGGTTTTCGTCGATGCCGCCATCAATCCGACCCGTTTCTATTCCCAGCAACTCATCCGCCGAGTAAGCAGTCAATACGACATCAACAACCCCGATTTGGAGGAGCGCATCATGGCAGTCATCGACTACATCAGCGGAATGACCGACATCTATGCCCTGGATATCTATCAGAAAATCAATGGCATCAGCCTACCTATCGTTTAATCTCAGAAGGGCGTACGCTTTCACTATAGATTGTGCCAGTAAGCTACAAAAAGCCCCATGAGGAGGGGCACTTTGCACCCTACCGCATGGGGTATTAATGCCCGTCCGCATGGGCACTTTTCCATGTCATTACAACTTAAATGTTGAAACTTTATGCCTATAAGCAACGATGATGCTCTTTCCGGCTGATTTCACAAGACTTGGTTTCCATTTGAACTTGGCTAGAGCTGTTCCATCTGAATGAATCAGCCAATAATTGGACTTATCATCATTGTTTTGCAGACAGATGGCATCAGCACTTCTGAATCGAATAGAAAAAGTCTCTTCCTGTTCATACGTATCAAGCATATTCATGTGTACATCCAAAATACAGAGTTTGCTTTTGTCCGTCCATATCGGACAAACATCCTCATCAGCTTTAACCAAGGTTAATTTAGGAGCCATGCCGTGGAAAGCGTATAGCTCATGGCTTGGAATCAAGACCAATGCCCCCAGATGCTTTCTATCCCAATCCTTGGCATTAACGGTTGAGTCTTGGAAAGAACAATATACCGCCTTATCCGAGCCAGCCAAGAATACGCCGTTGTCCGAAAGGAAGCCATCATTCATAATATGTTTCTTGTCATATAAAGGCAACAGTTTCTCTTGCTTGCCCGTCAAAGCATCAAACACAGCCAAGAAAGGCTTACCACATTTAATGCGTCCTCGCATCATGCTATCCCCATATCCATAGTTAAGCATGAACACCTTGCCATTTCGCATCATCAACTCTGACGTAGAGGCTTCTTTGTCCTCGAATCCATACTTCCACTTCACTTGCAGGCTATCGGTACTCAAGCAATACAAATTATTACGGTCGCTAACATAAATGCAAGAATCCGACTGGAGAATATTTGAAGTCAACCCTGTAATGGTATACGGATTGAGATTGTAAAAAATCGTCACCACAGAAGAGTTGGAGGCAAGGGTAGTCGCAACAGAAGCGAGGTTAGTCAAAGCTAGCAATGCCATACCTTTGGTATCCTTTATACCTGTCTTGGCCTTAATCTTCCATATTTTGCCAGTTGCCACATCTATCTCGTTGATATTGTCCCCGACAACTACTAGATGGGTGGAATCCACCATGACGGCTCTTTCCCAACCAATATTTCTTGTCATTGGAATATCTGCATTCCATAAAAGTTGACCATCGTGCAAACGATAGGCATAGGTATTACTAGAACCTACCTTATCCAAACCGACAACGATATCCAAACTATCATTGATATAGACAGGACACAGATATTGGGTCCAGATGGACTTGCCAGTATGGCTGTCCGCCAAAGTAAGCAACGATCTACCAGAACTTTGCAAAGTGGTAGACAAGAGGACTCCCTGCTTGGTTATAGAATGTACTTTACAAATCGACAAATCCAAAGGTTTCTCCCAAAGAATGTCCAAGTTCTCTGCATCCATAGCGTACAAATAACCAGAAGTTGTAGGCTTACCCTTCTTCGTAGTATCACACGCTAGTACCATGACAAGACTATCGTAAGTCGCCATAGATTGAACCTTTTTGTTCAATTCCAAGGTCTTGCCCCAGATCTGCTTACCTTCATTAGTTTCTGCCACCGACACAGAATCCACAATCTTTTGTGCCTTTGCATTTAAGAACATAGCCATCAGGATGACCATGAATAGTATTACTTTTTTCATAAGCCTAATTTTTAGTCACTAAAGTTTCCCACCCCAAAATAATGGGGTAAAAATAACAGTTTCTCAATAAAAAGTTGTATCTTTGTAGGTGCTAACAAACAAATGTTCAAC
>DHMR01000043.1 GCA_002405875.1 bacterium UBA4637 | reverse complement strand
TATACTCAAACGAGAAATTCTAGTAAAATATAACATTTTGTTATGTTTCGGCTGCAAAATTACTACTTTTTGATAGACCAAAGAAAGAAAAAGCTACATTTTGCATCACTTTATACTTTACAGTATCAATTTAAAAGAATTTTAGATTTAATTCAAGTCAAAACGTAAGCAAACGAGCAATCACACATTACAAATCGTAAGATAAAGAGAAAAACAAGATTAAAAGCAACAGAATACCACAAGCATGGTAGCCAAAATACCATATCAGGGCGAACCTTGAATCCTGAAAAAAATGTACCTTTGCACCTAATATGAGAGGTGTACAATAAAAATAGCAAAAGAATAGAGTCAAAAAATAGAGTAAAGACAAATAAATAAAGATAAGGATATGAATTTTATATTTATTTCTCCCAACTTTCCCCATACCTATTGGGAGTTCTGCCAGCGACTGAAGCAGAACGGAGTCACGGTGCTCGGCATCGCCGATGCGCCTTACAACGAGCTGGACCCACACCTCAAAGAGGCTCTCACCGAATATTATCGGGTAGACTCTTTGGAGGACTACGACAAGGTTTACCGTGCCGTGGCATTCCTAGCTTTCAAGTATGGTCGCATCGACTGGATAGAATCCAATAATGAATATTGGCTCCAACAGGATGCCCGCTTGCGCACCGATTTCCACATCACTACCGGCATCGATGCCGAACATGTGGAGCACATCAAGGAAAAATCGCAGATGAATGCTTACTATGCCAAAGGAGGAATCCCTACCGCTCGCCAACTAAAGGCAGTCGAAGGGTTAGATGCCACCCTTGCATTCGCCCAGCATACCGGTTATCCACTGATAGCCAAACCTAACGTGGGCGTAGGTGCAAGCGACACACACAAGATTCATTCAGACGAGGAGCTCAGAGGTTTTTTCCAGAACAAGGCAAACTATGCAGACTATGTCATCGAGGAATTCATCACCGGAGAGATTTGCTCCTATGATGCCGTGATAGGAAGAGACTCCGCACCTCTCTTCGAGTCGATGACCGTATGGCCACCTTCCATCATGGACATCGTGAACAAGAAACTTGACCTCTCCTATTATGTGGACAAGACCATGCCAGAGAGCCTTCGCACCTTGGGACGCAAGACGGTGAAGACCTTCGGGGTAAGCAACCGCTTTGTACACCTGGAGTTCTTCCGACTGGACAGAGACCGTGACGGACTGGGCAAGAAGGGTGACTTCGTTGCCTTGGAGGTCAACATGCGACCAGCTGGAGGCTACACCCCGGACATGATCAACTTCGCCCACTCCACCGATGTCTATAAGATTTGGGCAGACATGGTGGCTTTCGGCGAGAGCCACACTCCTATCGGAGAACAGTATTACTGCGCCTTCGCCAGCCGCAGAGACATCTACCACTATGCCCATACCCACGAGGAGATTCTTCAGAAATATGGCAAGCAGATGGTGATGTGCGAGCGTATGCCAGAACTCTTCAAGGATGCCATGGGGCAACAGATGTACACCGTGAAGCTCAACACCTACGAGGAAGTGGAGGCCTTTGTCGCCTTCGTACACGAGAAAGTATAGTCATGGTACAGCATGAGCCTATTTTCTCATACATATATATATATAATAAGGTACAAACAAAACAACAACATGATTACAAAATATGTAAAGAAATATAGTCCATCACTCGGAAGAGAGATGGAATACAAGATTTATGGCGACAAAGGCAAGGGTGTCTTGGTGTTTCCATCGCAGGATGGTAGATTTTATGATTACCAGGACTTCGACATGGTGGCATCACTGTCACAATTCATCGACTCAGGAAAGATTCATCTTATCTGCATCGACAGCATCGACAAGGAAACTTGGTCCAACATGGGGGGCGACGAGCATCTGCGCATTGCCCTTCACGAGCGTTGGTATCACTATATCGTAGACGAGTTGATACCCGAGGTGAAGGCTCCCAACGAGACCTTGATTGTAACCGGTTGCAGCATGGGTGGATTCCATGCCGCCAACTTTTTCTTCCGTCGCCCCGAGTTGTTTGACACCTTGTTGTCACTCAGCGGCATCTATTACGCCAGCTATTTTTTCCCTAACTATCATGACCCACTGGTTTACGACAACTCACCATACGACTATCTGAGCAACATGCCTGCCGACCACCCTTACCTTAAGCTCTACCGTCAAAAGGAAATCATCCTCTGCGTGGGACAGGGAGCCTGGGAAGATGAGTTACTGGACAGCACTCGCAAGATGGATGCCCTGCTCAAGGCAAAAAAAATCCCTGCCTGGGTAGATTACTGGGGGCATGACGTGGCACACGACTGGGCATGGTGGCGCAAGCAAATCGTCTACTTCATGGACAAGTTGTTGTCATGGAACAACAATGACTACATCATCTAAAACTTAGATGAAATGATAAAAAAAACATAAGGATCAAAATAAAGCAAAGAACACAAAAGGTAAAGATACAAAAGAGCCGATAGTTTGAGCAACTCAAACTATCGGCTCTTTTTATAACTTATAACAGAGAACGAGGAATCTCGTTCATCAAATAACATTTCTATTAATTATGGCTGGAGTGTGAAGCCAACTACGAAATATGCTTTCTCATTGCTAGGGTTGGCAGCAACCTGAGCGAAAACAGGAATACTAAAGCTATCTGTAATCTTGATGTCCTTAGTTGCCTTCACCGAAACATTGGTAACGGCAAAACCATTAGCATCGCCATAGAAACTTGTTGCATAAGGCACTGCACCTATGGCAGCCTCCCAATCGCATCCACCGAGTTTGAATGGAGCGGTAGCCTCAACATAAGATGAGTATGCACGGTCACCACTCTTGTTGGCACCATCGTTACCAGCGAAGTTGGTGTACCAGTTCAAGGCAACAGGGCCGAAATCGTAACCTACGTTAGCCTCGAAGACATGAGAAGTTTCATGAGCCTTGTAAGCGAAATACTTCTCATTTGGAGAGTTGAACCAGTAATCAGTTACGCCGATATGGAAACCACCTGTAGTATAAGATGCGGTGAGGTCGAACTCCTTGGTATCAGATGGCTCTGAGATGCCAACGCTTCCCCAAGCGCTCAAAGAGAACCCCTTATAACCGATGCCGAGAGTAGGCTGCAAAGAGATACTTCCCAAGTCCTGACCACGCCAGTAGTACTGACTTACGATGTCTGCACCAATGGAAGTCTCCACCTTGTCCTGTGCCATGGCAGCAGGAGCGAAAGCCATTAAACCGAGTGCCAACGCACCCATCTTCTTTATATCAAAATGCTTCATAATCTCTCAATTTTATGTTAAACATCAACCTTCTCTATGGGAAGGACTCCTTACATCACCCTTCCAATAGAAAGACTTCTTCCATGCCTCCTTCATTTGGTAAAGTTT
>DHMR01000013.1 GCA_002405875.1 bacterium UBA4637 | reverse complement strand
TACTACGATGAGTTGCCTACCACTGGCGATGAGACAGGTCGTGCATTCCGTGACATCGACTTGGAGAACAAGCTCCTCGAAGAGGCTCACAAGATTGGCCTCGGTGCTCAGTTTGGTGGTAAGTACTTGGCTCACGACATCCGTGTGATTCGTTTGCCACGCCATGGCGCAAGCTGTCCTATCGGTATGGGCGTAAGCTGTTCTGCCGACCGTAACATCAAGGCTAAGATCAACAAGGACGGTATCTGGTTGGAGAAGATGGACGAGAACCCATCAGAGTTGATTCCTGAGGAGTTGCGTAAGCCAGGCGAGGGTGCCAAGGGCATCGAGATCGACCTCGACAAGGGTATCGACGCTGTACGTGCTGAGTTGACCAAGTATCCTGTTAGCACACGTGTGAGCTTGAAGGGTACCATCATCGTGGCTCGCGACATCGCTCACGCTAAGCTCAAGGCTCGATTGGACGCTGGCGAGGATTTGCCACAGTACTTCAAGGACCACCCTATCCTCTATGCAGGACCAGCTAAGACTCCAGAGGGTTATCCATGTGGCTCTATGGGACCTACCACAGCCAACCGTATGGACCCATACGTTGACGAGTTCCAGGATCACGGTGGTAGCCTCGTGATGATTGCCAAGGGTAATCGTGGTCAGGTGGTAACAGACGCCTGCAAGAAGCACGGTGGCTTCTATCTCGGTACCATCGGTGGTGTTGCCGCCGTTCTCTCTCAGAGCAGCATCAAGAGCATCGAGTGCGTAGAGTACCCAGAGCTCGGCATGGAGGCTATCTGGAAGATTACCGTAGAGGACTTCCCAGCATTCATCCTCGTAGATGACAAGGGCAACGACTTCTTCAAGCAGTTGAAGCCTTGGACACCTTGCAAGGAGTGCCAGAAGTAAAGAAGAATATTAATTAGAAAAGTCCCGAATGTTTTTGCATTCGGGACTTTTTTACCTTTGCATCTGAATGACAGAACGCAAAATCATACACATCTACAAGGGTGCCGACCTGAGAAAGGTATCAGAGAAAACATCTCACTGTATAAACTGGCTATAGATATTATAGTAGATGTCCACCCAACCATCGTTGATGAGGTCGGCTAGCTTCTTCGCCACATCGGGATGGGCATCTATCAATGCCACGAGGTCTGGATTGTACATCGTTCCAGCATCACGCCGGAACTCTCTCATTACTGTCGCAAAAGTTTTGTCACCCCTATAGTTTCGCCCCACTCGCTCTGTGGCGGCTTGCATACAGTCGGACAACATCACAATGTCTATCAAAATACGCTTAGGCGATTTTGTGTTGTCGAAACTATCGGGATAGCCACCCTTTCCATTATACCATTTATGATGACCAAGCGTAGTATCGTGGAACTTCGCATACAAACTTGGGGTTACCTTCAAGAGGTCCACTCCCATCAGGGGATGCTTCTTGATGATCGCAAATTCCTCCTCTGAAAGCGGACGATAATCATTGTTTACGACCGATATGATGGAATTCTTGCCTAAATCATGATACAACGCCGCATCATGGATAAAGTTAAGATAAACTTTATACTTGCGATGGATCTCTGAGATTTGCATGTCGCCCAACGCTCCGACCAAAAGCTCCGGCTGATAACGAATCACCCCTTTCATCAGCGTCTCCGCCAACATCGCCACATGCACCGAGTGGGCATAAGTAGTAACCTGGGTGGCCACATTCAACTCATTGAGGTAATAGATGCGCTCTTGCTCGGTAAGATACTTGATGGCTCTAGGATAAGTGACAAGCACATTGAGCGTCTTGGCGTAGGCATTGGTATACTGCTGGTCTTTTCTCTGTTGGTAAAGTTGCACGATTGTCTTGCAAATCTTCCTCACTCGCCTACGCTTCTTGGCATCAGAAACATGGGCAATGTCGTTCAGATAGAAATAGTTGATATAAGGCAAGAGCGCAGCATTAAGTTCGGCATCCGTAAAACGCTTTTTGGCAAGATCATGTATTCGCTGCGGATAATGCTTACGAGCAAGATGCAAGGCCTCATCTGCCGTAATCTGCCCTAGCTTCACCTGCATCAACAAGGTGCGGGAATAAGAGAGACCTGAAAGGTTAGGCTTTTTCAAGTTCTCATCCACAATCTTTCGCATCAAGGAGTCGGCGTGCTGCTTTTCCATGACCGTAGTGTCTGCGAGATAAACATTTCGCAACAATCGCTCATCGGAGTTGTTGACGGAGGATAATATTCTCTTATGTTCTGTTTCGTCCATAAGAGCCGATGCCTCAGGACGCTTGAGAAGAGTCTTCAAGAGGGCAACGTAATACTCAAATTCATCAATCCGCTGCATGTGGGCAATGAGCCAATTAGTCACGGTCAAGTTGTCCAAAGCCATGATGTTAGCCTCCAACGAATCAGGGAAATGTGAATTTCCTCCCTCTAAAGCCTTCTTGAAGCATTGGTAGGACGTACGAAGATTGACGGAATCACGCCCCGATACAAACATCTCATACTGATACACGCCCTTGAAGACATTGACGCTATTGACGAAATTCAAGCTGTCAGGGCACCTTCCACCGTTGTAATAATCCAACAAAACATTGCAAAGCCTGTTGCCCAAGAAAGGATCGATGCATTTGTCGCCATCCAAGAGTTTCACGCCCTTGAACAAACGATAATAAGAAGCATGAGAAATGTTCGCCTTATCATGAGCGAAATAGTTGAATATAGTGGAAATGATTTCTGAGTTGGCGGCAAAGAGCTGATGATTCTTCAAAGACCTGCGACGAAAGAAATTGACCCACTGATCGTGGTCTTTAAGTATGAAGATGCTGTCGTTATAGAGATTATAAGTCTTGCGATTTGCATCCAAGAGCGAGAAGCATTTCTCAAAGTCTGGGCATTCCAAAGGATCAGACATCACCTGTGCATGGCAAATATGAAAGAAACTTGCCAACCACAACAGTGCTATGATTCTTAGATGCGTCAATTTTTTATAACAATATACTTTCTATTACATGATTCTACAACCATGCAAAGATAACTATTTTTGCTATACAGAGCACCATATTTTAAGTTTTTTTACCTAATTCAGCACCTCACATGCCATTTTATTAGCTATTTGACGCTTATACCAAAGAATTTTTTCTTAAAAACAGCATAGAACTTATTTGCCCATTCCGTCTGTATAAAACCACGTACCTTAGTGGCGATGTCTGAGTGGAACAAGAGCAAGTCAACCAAGTCGGGATTATAAACAGTACCCGCTCCACGCTTGATCTCGGCTATCACAGCATCTGCCATCTTCTCAGCATCCACATGAGTGGCCGCCATACGTTTTGTGGTAAACAGCACCCCATCGCTCAAGGAAATGATGTCTATCATGATGCGAACAGGCGACTGTGTGTTGTCGAAATCCTTCGGAAATCCGCCCTTGCCATTATACCACTTGTGATGACCGAGCGCAATGTCACTATACAGAAAAAGCCCCGGCGTCTGCTTCAGATAATTCAAGCCATATTCCGGATGACGCTCATAAATCAGGACCTCATCATCGTACATCGGGCGAAACTCGCTCTTCGTATCCGAGCCGATGGAGTTCATCCCGATGTCATGATACAAGGCGGCTTCCTTGATGAATTTCACAAACTCCTTACTCTTCTTCCTGATTTCATCTATTGAGTTGCATCCCAATTGCCCTAGAAGCAATTCGGGCTTATATTCCAGCACATCTTTCATGATGTCAGCAGCCATCTCAGAACATACTTCTACCTGGGCATAGGTGGAAGTCTGGGCAGCAACATTCATGGTGCTCATGAAATTGCCCACCTCCGTGGGGGTAAGATACATCATTACCTTATCATAAGTGGCAATGCCGAGCAGATCTCTCACATAGTCGGTAGTGCCCTGACGGTCTTGGCGATTCATGAATGCCCTACAGATGTCGCGGCACATTGCCACCACGACCTTTCGTTTCTCCTCATAAGACACGGTAGACTTGTAGTTGATATAGAAAAATGTATAGAAAGGCTGCAGATAGTCATTCAGTTCCCTGCTTGTCAAGTTTTTGTTTTTCAATCTGTTCCATACGGCATGATAGCGCTCCAAGCAGCGTTCACGGGCTTCATTGGGAGTGATTTGCCCCAACTCCATCTGCATATACAGAGTGCGAATATACGACAAGGTAGACAATCGGGGGGTCGCCAGATTTCGCTCCACGACCACGTGCATCAACGAATCGGCCTCTTGTTTGCCCAGCACAGTATCGCCAGCCAAATAGGTGTTTCGTACCAAGGCTTCGTCTTTTGTCTCATGGATTTTGAACAATTCGCCATACATGAGTGGCGACACGACCTGATGAATGTCAGGACGAGCCAAGAACTCATCCAGTTTTCGACAGCACGCCCGATACTCTTCCACCGTCTGGAGATGGTAAACCAGCCAATTGGTCTTGGTCATGTATCTCAAGGCTTCCGAGAGGGCAAAGTCGTAATAGGGATATTGCTTGGCCTCATCAGAGAGCAGGAACTTGCCACACTCGTAGGCTTTCCGAAGACAATCCACATTCTTCCCCAAGTTCCATTGCTTGAGATAGCTCAAAAGTTTCCATGTGTTTACGACGTTGATGCACTTCAAGCTGTCCATCACTTGCTCCCCTCCATACTCCAAAACCTGACAGACGGCATGGAGCGTCATCGGAATATCGCATTCCAGCTGATTATGTGTCTTCGAATAGAATTCGTCAAACAAGTCGGCATAAACCTTGACAGGGATCTTTCCCCTCCAAGTGCGGCACGAAGCCTCCAATTCCTTTCTCCGGCTTACGTTGGCTTGGTAAAGTTGCCGAATCTTTCGGGTGCGACGCTTTACGAAGCTAATCCATTCCGTCTTGTTCTTTACGATAAAAAGGCTGTCTGTATAACACTTATAGATGGCACGGTCTTCCAGCAAGGCTTCAAAATAACGCTTGAAGTCTGGCATTCTCTGCAAGGGTTCCTGTGCCCTAGCAGACGATAGGCAGGAAGGCGAGAGCCAAATTGCCAATATGATAAGTACAATCTTTATATTCATTCATTAAGTAGCTATTGGGCGCAAAGATACGACATTTTCATGATTATCGAGCACATTATACGAAATAATTTCGCTGAAAACGAAAAAAACTGCCATTCGTCTCTCGACAAACAGCAGTTTACCAACTAACTTTAACCTATATATCAACTATCAATTATTCTGTAAACTCAGCAGGAATCTCAGGCATGGCTCCATTCTGGGTGCAAACATAAGCACTTACCTTCACTGCCAACTCATGAGCCTCCTTGATGCTCTTACCCTTCAAGATGCTGGCGCAGAATGTACCGGTGAAGCTATCGCCCGCACCAACAGTATCGGCAACCTCTACCTTTGGAGTCTCCTGGAAAGACTGCTCGCCTGGGGCGAACACATAGCTACCATTCACGCCGCAAGTCAATACGAGCATGTCGAGATTGTACTTGCCGAGAATCAACCAGCACTTGTTCTCGATGTCCAAGCCTGGATAACCGAAGAGGCGACCGATGGTAACCAACTCCTCATCGTTAATCTTCAAGACGTTGCAACGC
>DHMR01000120.1 GCA_002405875.1 bacterium UBA4637 | reverse complement strand
AAGTTGATGCCACCCTTGAGCCACTTCTTGATTTGAGCGTCGATGTTACCACGAAGCGTCTGACGCTTGAAGCCAGAGCCGATGGCGATACCGTTCTGATCGAGATAACCTGCGCTGATGGCATAGGTGATATCCTTGTTTCCACCACTCATGCTCACGTTGTGGCTGGTCATGAGAGCCTTGCGGTACAGCTCATCCTGCCAGTCGGTACCTTCGCCCATCAAGTCACCACGAACCCAGAGGCTGGAAGCTGGCTTGATGTTGGCATCACTGATGTCTTTATAATGTGTGGCATATTCCTGAAGGTTCATCACGTCGAGTTTGCCCGGCATCGCCTGCCAACCTACATAACCGTCGTATGTGATGTTAGCCTCGCCGCTCTGACCACGCTTGGTGGTAATCATGATGACACCATTGGAGGCACGAGAACCATAGATAGCGGTAGCGGAGGCATCCTTCAAGATGTCCATGCTCACGATATCCGATGGGTTGATGAGTGAAAGAGGATTGGAGTTGCCATCGTCGCCGCCAGATGAGTCGATGATGACACCATCGATGACGAAGATAGGTTGTGAGGTGGCATTGAGAGAGTTCGTACCACGGATGCGGATGGTGTTGCTACCACCAGGGGTACCGGTGTTTGCCTGGATTTGCACACCTGCTGCACGACCCTGGAGTACCTGGTCGATAGATGTAGCTACAGATTTTTCGATGGCTTTCTCTCCGACGGAAGCCACGGAACCTGTCAAGTCGGCACGTTTCATCTGTCCGTAACCCACAACGACCACCTCGTTGAGTAATTCGGCATCTTGTAAGAGCGTAATGTCAAGATGCTTTCCACCAACTTTTACTTCTTTGTTCTTATAACCGAGATAAGAGATTTGTAGGGTGGCACCTTTAGGGGCATTGATGGTGAAGTTACCGTCTAGGTCGGTAACAGCAGCCACGTTAGGTGAACCCTTCACACGAACGGTAGCTCCGATGACAGGTCCGTCATCTCCCACTACAGTACCCTTGACCGAATTGCCTTGTGCCATCACACTCATAGGTGCCAATGATAACGCAAAAGACAATGCAAGAGCCTTCATCGCATTGCTTGCATGTTTCATGATTAATTGGTTTTTAATTAATTGGTTTAATTTTAGATTTCTGTTGCAAATTTATGGAAAAAAACATTAGAAACGATGAAATATTGTGTCATCGGTGTTTTCGTTTGTCTCATTTCTTCTAAAATGTTGCATCTGAAACAAAAGGGCTAACATATTATACATCAAGAGAAAGGGAAAGGTATCAAATGTACCTTTTCGTATCAACCTCAACTTGTTCTATGGCGAACGGACATTCTTTTCATGGTGGTTTATTCGATGTTCATTTTTGAGAAAGTTTGGAAATACTTGAGGCAGGTGTCTCTCCATTCCTTGGCGTTGTCGAGTTGTATGTTGAGAAGGGAGTCGGTCATTTGCCACTCTTGTTCATGCCCTTTCATGTATCTCTTGGTACTGGTGTGCCAAAAATCCCGATAGGTCTCTACCAGGGTTACGCCCATGTTGTACCTCATGCAAAGCTCTTGCCAAAGGGTGCTGCCCGATTTCATCTTGTAGGACCAAGGTACGTGATGGAACCAAAGGAGATATTCCTCCGGACAAGTCTCGATGTTGTCGTAAAGACTGCGATATGGCTCGGCGTATTGGCTTACGGCATCCGTTCCCTTGGAGGAACGTTCAAAACCAATGCCGTTGGCATCTGCCTTGTGGTAATATACAGGGCACCATTCCAAGGGATATTCTGCCTTGAAACCGTCGGGTTCAGGTCCATAGTGGTGATCGAACTTGAAAATATGGTGCAAGCCAAGCGGCATCATGTAGTTGACACAAGCCTCACGGGAGGTCAGCATCATCATTTCCACGGGTTGGGTGAAATTCTCGTCTTGGCATTCGTAGGTTTGTACAAGCCATTCATGGGCGATTTCTTCCGATGAAAGCGATGGATTCCACGCCAAACGTCCGAAAGCGTACCAATTGGCTTGCGAGAAGGGATGTCCACACCAGTTGGTGTCATCGCCGATGTTGGCAACTCCTGCGATACCTATCAAACGACTGGAATTGACAAATCCGAAGAACTCTTTCCACATCGGAGCTAAATAGGTGAGGTGCTTGGATTGTCCTAGATATTCTTGGGTAATCTGCAGCTCTGCCATTTGTGGGGTCTTGTGGATGTTGTCGAAGATCGGGGCGTATGGCTCCCGTGGCTGAAAATCAAGCGGACCATTCTTGGATTGCAAGATGACATTGTCACGGAACTTTCCGTCTAGGTCTTTAAACTCGCTGACGGCTTGCTTGACACGGTCTTCTCCCTTGTGGTTGGCGCCATATACGAACGAACGCCAAATCACGGTTCCACCAAATGGTTTCAAGGCATCGGCAAGCATATTGGCACCATCGGCATGGGTACGGTGGTAGTCGCCTGGGCCCGGCTGTCCTTCAGAGTTGGCTTTGACCAGGAATCCACCGAAGTCTGGGATGGCTTGGTATATCTCTTTAGCTTTCTTTTGCCACCATTGTCGCACCTTCTTGTCAAGAGGGTCGGCGGTTCGGGTGTAGCCAAGTGCCATCGGAGAGGCGAAATTGATGGAGAGATAGACACGGATGCCGTAAGGGCGAAGAATGTTGGCGATGACCTTTACCTTATTTATATATTCGGCAGTCATCATCTTGGGTGAAGCGTTGACGTTGTTGAGCACGCTGCCATTGATGCCAAGCGAAGCGTTGGCACGAGCGTAGGTAATGAGGCGTTCGTGCAAACTCTTGCTGATGGAACCTCCTTTTCCGTTCTTTCCCACCTTGATTTCTTCCCATTTCCAGATGCTCTTGCCAGCATAGCCACGTTCGATGCTACCGTCTAGGTTGTCCCAATGGTTCAGGATGCGAAGCTTGACAGCTGGCTTCTCGGTTTCATCGATACTTTTGGCATAGTTGGATGAGTTCTTGCAGTCTGTGTTGTATTCGCCAGTATTTTGTAGGCGAATTAACTCGTATGCTCCATAGAGTAAGCCAATAGGCGAGCTTGCCGTTAGGGTGGCTTCGTATTCCAAGTTGCTGCCTTCGTGGATAGGGCGAGTGTAGAGCGTGAAACCTTCTCCTAGCGCGACGCTTTTGTCCAGTTTGAGTTCTACCTTCTTACCATTCCAATGGCTCTCCAATTCCTTTTTGGCTATTTGGATAGTTGCATCGTTGGAATTGGAAGTTGTTACTTGGCAGGAGTTCGGATTAAATTTACCCAACCATAACTGGGAACCATCGTTCTGGGCGAGAGCTGGGAACGATGCGATGAGTGCTAGGAGAGAGATGAGGTATTTCTTCATATTTGCAGATGATTTAATGTTTAATAGTTGTTTGCGATTATTCGATGCTGCAAAGTTATGAAAAAACACCTTATCTTCTATATGCAACCGCTTATTTCTCGTTTCTTTTTGTTTCAGCATATTCGGATGGTGACATACCAAAGTGTTTTTTGAAGATGGTCGAGAAGTGAGTCTGGTTGTTGAAACCTACGGAGTATGCTACTTGTGTGATGTTTATCTTGTCTTCCTCGATGAGTCGTGCAGCTTGCTCCAATCGTAGATTTCTAATGAATTCACCGGTGGAAACACCGGCAATCTCCTTCATCTTGCGGTGGAGTTGCGCACGGCTGATGCCTGCCTCCTCGGTCAACTTTTCGACATTGAAGTCTGGGTCGGTCAGGTTGGTGTTGATGCATTTCATGATGCGTTCCATCAAAGCGTCATTGTTGCCCTTGACTTCTATCTTCTCGATTTTCTCCTTTTGCCCGAGTGCCCCGGTGTATTTGCCCCGGATTCTTCGTACATTGTCCACGAGGTTGTCAATGAGAATGTGCAACTCTTCCATGTTGAATGGTTTGGACAGGAAAGCGTCGGCTCCTTTCTTCAAACCTTCGAGGCGGTTGTCCACTTCGCTCTTTGAGGTGAGCAGGATGACTGGAATGTCGCTGATGTTGGAGTTGGTCTTGATTTTCTTGAGCATAGTGATACCGTCCATCTCTGGCATCATTACGTCGCTGATGACCAAGTCGTACTTACCTGTGAGGAGGGCCTTCAAGCCTTCCTTGCCATTTGGAGCGTACCCGAAGCGATACCATTCGCTTAACTCCGCTTGGATGTAGTGTGCGATTTCGGCATCATCGTCTACCAAGAGAATGTTGAAGTTCTTGCTGGCTTGCTTCTTCTTGCTGCCTTCTTCCGCCCCATATTTTTTCGCTTCCTCCAGAATTTGTTCGGATCTCAAATGTTCCTTGCCTAGTGGCAAAATGACTTCCAGGCACGCTCCTTTGATGCCATCTGTACGGTTGTAAGCCTTGATGGTTCCGCCATGCATTTGTGTGATGGCACGGCTGAGATTGAGCCCGATGCCTGTGCCTTCGATATGGAGGTCGCTGGTGTTCTTGCCTTGGTAGAAACGTTCGAAAAGTCGATCTGTGTTCTCTTCCTTGAAACCGATGCCTGTGTCCATTACCTTGATGATGGCGTGTCGGGCGTCCTTGCCCACGGTGAGGATAATGTCACCTCCGTCGAAGGTGTATTTCATGGCATTGGATAGTAAATTGCTGATAACCTTGTCGAAATGGATGCGGTCTATCCATACAGACAAAGGCTTTCCACCGAGGCTTGGGTCTTCCTGTAGTTTGATCGAAATGCCACGTTCGTTGGCGTTGAAGGTGTAGAGTGATAGAATGCCTTTGATAAAATCTTGCAGGTGTGTCGGTTGACAGTGTAGCTCCATTTGGTTCTTGTCAATCTTGCGCTCATCCAAGATTTGGTTGACCAAGAGGAGCAATCGCTGGGCGTTGCGGTCGATGGTCTCAATGTCTTGCTGGCTCTCGGCATCGGTCAAGCGTCCTTTGAGCTTGTTGAGCGGTCCCATGATGAGGGTTAATGGTGAGCGAATGTCATGGGTGGCATTGATGAGAAACTGCATCTTGGTTTCATCGAGGTCTGCCTTTCTGCGTCGATCATAGGTATATATGATGTATGCCACCAAGCTTAGAAAAATGAGAGCATACGTGATGTATGCCAAGGTAGTGGCATACCAAGGGTCTTTGATGACGATGGTGATGGCGGTCACCTTGTCGGAATGGTTGCCATTGCTGGCGGCTCTTACCTCGATGATGTACTTGCCAGGTACCAATTTGTTGAAAGGTATGGCGTTCACACCTTCGTTGGTTGTGTTCCATTTACCTTCGTTGATGCGGTATTGGTAACTGATGTTGTCTGGGTCCTTGTAGTTGAGCAATGAAAACTCCAACGTAAAGGTGTTCTGGGAGTATGGAATGGCAAAATGGTCATTTAGACAGTTGGTGGCTTTTCCGTCCACTATCATATTGGTGAGGTAAACTTTCCCAAGTACCATCTTGTTGGCTTTGACGTTTTCTGGATAAAAAACAGTGATTCCATCGCTTGTTCCGAAAGCGATGCGGTCATCGCTTGTGTGCATGGCAGAACCTAGGACGTACTCTTTTGTTGTTAGTCCATTCCCGTTGATATGCCCGATGAATTGGCGAGTTTTGGAGTCGTATTGCCAAATTCCTTGGGTCGTACTAATCCAATAGTCTCCCTTGTGGTCTTTGATGATGCTGTTTATCTGTTTCCCTTTCAAATTTTCTGCATGAGAGAAAGGCTTGGCTTGGCATGAACCCTTGTCGAAGAGATAGATGCCTTCTTCGGTTCCCAAGACAATCTCGCCGTTCTTGCCTTCGCAGATGGCGTTGACTTGGTGATTCTTGAGGATGATGTTGGTTCCGTAGTCTTTCAGACTCATGGTTCGAGTGTTGAGACACGATACGCCGTTGGAGGTTCCTATCCAAAGATGTCCTGTGTGGTCGAGAGTCATGCTTCGTACCCAATCGTTGCAGAGGTGCCCCTTGTCACTTTTCTGGCGCATCGTCAGAATCTTGACTTTCCCGCTTTCCACATTATATATATATAGTCCCTTGCTATAGACGGAAATGTATAAGTTACCTTGATTGTCCTCTGCCATGCAGTAGATGCCGGCACTGGTGAATGTGAGCTTCTCCGTATAACTGCCTGTATATGGATTGTAGCTATAGAGTGCGTTGCCGTTGCTAATCCAGTAAGCCCCCTTGTGGTCTTTGTAGATGATGCAAGTGCCAGCAGGCGATTGTGGGTGGGCGATGATCTTGCCCATTGGGTTGAAGCAATAGACGCCGCTGTTTTGCACGGTACACCAGGTTTCTCCATTCTCGCCTGGGGCGATGGATGATACACAGCTTCCGATGGCATAGTTCTGTGCCGAGAAACTCCAGGAGTTGAAAGCTTGTTGCCGCTGGTTGAGCAAGTAGAGCCCCTTTTTGTAGCATCCTATCCAGAGATTGTTGTCCTTGTCCTCGATGATGTCGTTGACAAAAGCTGTACCCAAGTTGAAGTGGCTGTTGCTGTTTTCGAGTTGCACCAATCGGTTGGTTCCTTTCTTGATAAGCAAGGCTCCATGTTCGGAAGTACTGATATATAGATTGCCTTCATGGTCGAAGGTTGCATTGTTGATGGTTACATTGTTCTTGAATTCACCGAAGTTGTATCCTGCATCGGCAATGCGTCCTGTCGTGTAGTCATAATATAGGATGCCATACATGCAAACTATCAGCATTGTCTTGGGACGATGCTGGATGAAGGAGACTGGCGCTCCGCACGGAGACTTGAAGTTCTTGCGGTATATACTGCCGTTTTTCTCGACGAAACGAGTGAAAGTAGATAGATGACTGCTCTGCCAAAGGTTGTGATACTTGTCTTCATAGATATGGGTGAAGAATACATCGGAGTCTCTCTCGGCATACTGGCGTTCGGAAGTGATGGCGTGTTTTCCGTTCCTGATGGAGTAAAGTCCGTAGCCCGCTGTTCCCATCAAAATGTCGCCACGGTGATTCTCTATCATGGAATAGATGCGTGGCTTCCTGCCGTCAGGTAGATGGTAACGCTTGAAGTTGTTGCTTTCGTAATTGTAGCGCATCATTCCTTTGGCGCAAGCTACCCATAGGTTGCCTTTCTTGTCAACGAGTATGTCGGTGATGATGTTGTCGGTGATGGAGGTTGTGTCCTTATCGTCATGTAGGTAATTGGTGAAACGGTAGCCGTCAAACTTACTCAGTCCGTATTCCGTTCCCACCCAGATATAACCATATTTATCCTGGGCTATACAGTTAATGAGCGAACTGGATAGCTTTCCGGATGTATAGAGTTCACCGCTATCCGCCCAAATGAGAAGCGATAACAGTCCACATAAGATGATTAATATCATTTGTCTAGTAGGTTTCATATATCTTTTGTTTAATTAGGTTTTACTTGATACGTCGTAATTTTGTGTGCAAATTTAGTAAAAAAGCATGAAAGAAACAAATTCTAATATATTTTTATGTATCGTTTGTTTTTGTTTCTTGTTAATTTTAGGGAGAAGAGGGCTATATGAAACAAATAAAAACGTAATCGTAACCATGAAACTTGTGTACTTTTCTAGCTTTTTGTAAATTTGCATCGTTCAACTGAGCAATCTTTTCAAGTTTAATGACTAAACCCAAATGATATATGAATAGAAAGATTTTTAGAATTGGATTGATGGTGGCTATTGGTATGCTGACGAGTATTACAGCTTTTGCCCAACAAGTTTGGAAAGGTACTTGGGCTACAGCCGTCGAGTGGACGGGCGTCCGTGACATGCCGAAGGAAAGCTTAAGCAACCGTTCTTGCCGTCAAATCGTGCATGTATCTCTAGGTGGCAACCAACTGAGAGTGAAACTCAGCAATGAGTTCGGCAATCAACCTGTTGAGATGAAATCCGTCTATATTGCCGATACAGATGAAAAATGTCAATGGCTTGTGAATGGCAAGACCGTGAGATACCTAACCTTTCAAGGCAAGAAATCGGTAACCATCGAGGCGGGCAAGGCCCTCTATTCAGATGCCTGCCCCTATACCTTGAGACCTGGTCAGCAGCTGACCCTAACCATCGACTATGGCAATCGGACACCTGAACATGCTACTTCTCATCGAGGTTCTCGAACGACCTCTTATATAGTCAATGGCTTGCATCGTACCCCCAAGCCGATGGATAAGTCATTTGACGATGGGGAAAAAGTGGAGCATTGGTACAACCTTTCTGCCATCGAGGTGAGAGCGGATGCCAAGACTCCGGTTGTCGCCGTGTTGGGCAATTCGATTACCGATGGACGAGGAAGTACCACCAACCGACAGAACCGTTGGACAGACTTCCTGTCTGATGCCCTGAATGAAATGCAATCCTGTGGAGTGCTGAATCTTGGCATCGGGGGAAATTGTGTCGTGGAAGGAGGCTTAAGTGAGCCAGCCATGAAACGATTTGATCGTGACATCCTCGGACAACAAGGGGTGACCAAGCTCATCATCTTCGAAGGAACCAATGATATCGGTTGTTCCTCTCGTCATTATGAGCAGGTGGCAGATACACTCATCGCTTGCTACAAGGTACTCATCGCCAAGGCTAGGGCAAAAGGCATCAAGGTGTATGGGGCAACCATTACTCCTACGAAGGGAAATGGATGGTATTCCTATTGGCATGAGGCTATCCGACAGACCGTGAACGAATGGATAAGAAAGAAAGGAAACTTCGATGAAATCATTGATTTTGACGAGTTGGTGCGTGATTCGACCGACCCACAGCGCCTGAAAAAAGAATATTCCGACGATTGGCTCCACCTCAACCCACTGGGCTATGAGGCGATGGGCAAGTTCGCAGCAGAAAAACTTAATAACTAAATAATCAATATGGAACAGACCTCTGTATCACAGGAATCCAAGGGATTCTACAAACTAAGTTGGCTACAGCGCATTGGCTTTGGCTCGGGTGACTTGGCTCAAAACCTCATCTACCAAACCATCTGCATGTACTTGTTGTTCTTCTACACCGACATCTATGGCTTGAACCCTGGTGTGGCAGCCACCATGTTCTTGGTGGTTCGCTTGGTGGATGTACTTTGGGACCCTTTGGTGGGAACCTATGTGGATAAGCACAACCCTCGGTGGGGAAAGTATCGTTCTTATCTCATCTTGGCAGGTTTGCCTCTTACCGTGCTTGCCATCCTTTGTTTCTGGAACGGCATGGAGGGACAGACCGATACCATCAAGTTGATTTATGCGTACGTCACCTATGTGGGACTCTCCATGCTTTATACATTAATCAATGTACCCTATGGAGCCTTGAACTCATCGTTGACCCGTGATACCGATGAAATCACCATCTTGACATCTGTTCGTATGTTTATGGCGAATGTGGGAGGCCTATGTGTGTCTGCAGGTGTGCCTATCTTGGTGGCAATCTTAGCTGCGGCAAAAGACTTGCCAACCGAAATGGCGCTCTTCATGGGCTTGGGCTCTTTGCCGTCGTTTATCTTTATGCCATTGGTGCCAGCCATCAAAAAAAAGGTGGGTAAGAAGAACATGTTTTACATCTTCCTCACGGTGGCTATCATAGGTATGGCTATGCTTTATATCATCAGCAAGATGGGACCGGTGAAGGATCATATCACCCTTGTTTATATGGCTCAGTTTATCAAATCTACCGGAGTCATCGTGGCAACGGGTTACATGTGGGCTTTGATTCCTGAGGTCATCTCATACGCCGAATATACCAGCGGCAAGCGCATCGCTGGCATTGTGAACGCCCTGACGGGTATCTTCTATAAGGCTGGTATGGCACTCGGCGGTGTCGTACCTGGTGCCGTGCTTGCTTGGACGGGCTATCAGGCTGCGGCTGCCCAACAAAGCAGCTCTCTCCCGACGGATAGTCATGCTTGGTTTGTCGCCATGCTCATCTATGCCCTCGTGGGCTTCGCTCTTCTTGTGTTCTGTTTCACCCAGACCAAAGAACGAGTGGTGATGGCAGAGAGCGAGACCAAAAACGTGAAGGTTAGCGACCTGTGGACAGAATTCTTCCACAATCGTCCCTTGCGCATTGTGGCACTCTTCTTCATCACAGCCTTTGCCATGATGTCGGTGGGTAATGCCGCTGGTGCTTATTTCATGAATGACTTGGAACAGCAGACTCCTCTCGCACAGGAAGGTATTCGCTGGTTGGTATGCATCATTCCTGCCGTTTTATTAGGATTGGCGATGTACATCATATCGAAGTATGAGCTTACCGACGAGGTTATCGATGACATCAACAAAAAAATAGAAGCGCGTCACCAACAAGCAGGTTGAGCTGTCCTTTTGGATGGCATTGGATGGGCTTGATGTCAAATCGAAATGTAAAGAATAATTTCCAAAAATGCTTCTGTTTGATGGATTCTTACCGGAAGAAATTCTCTTTTCCACGGCAAGAAAAAAATAAAAGTACCCGAGGTATGAATTTTTTCCTCCCGAGGAAAAAATAAAAGTGGGTCGTAGCTTGTAAATTTAGGAGCGGAGAAGCAAAATGACAGGTCTCCGAATTTGTAAATATAATTCGTAAAACAATGAGAAAAATAATGACTTTGGCTGTAGCCTTGTTTATGGCAGGCTCAGCTTTTGCGCAACAGACAAGAAAATCGGAATCCTTGAAACCTCTTCAAGAGGTGATGGGCAAGTATTTCTTGGTAGGTGCTGCCGTTAATACGGACTTGGCAGATGGCAAGGACCCAGCCGCTGAGGCTGTGGTGAAGAGCCAATTCAACCAGGTAGTGGCGGAAAACTGTATGAAAGGTGAGGTGAATCATCCAGAGGTAAACCGCTTCGACTTTACCGATGGCGACAAGCTCGCCGACTGGGCACAGAAAAACGGCAAGACCTTGATTGGTCACTGCCTCGTGTGGCATTCCCAGCCACCTAAATGGATGTTTACCGACAGCAAGGGCAACTTGGTGAGCCGTGAGGAGCTCATCGGTCGTATGTACAATCACATCATGACCGTGGTTACCCACTACAAAGGTAAAGTGAAAGGATGGGATGTGGTGAACGAGGCTATCGAGGATGATGGAAGTTATCGCAAGTCTTTGTATTATAGGATTATAGGCCCTGAATACATCGAGCTGGCATTCCGATTTGCCCACGAGGCAGACCCAAATGTAGAACTCTATATCAACGACTATTCGATGGCGAAACCTGCCAAGCGTGAAGCTTATTGCAAGATTCTTCGCAACTTGAAGGCAAAGGGACTTCGCATCGATGCCATCGGTATGCAGAGCCACAATGGCTTCGACTATCCTGATTATACCGAGTATGAGAAGAGCATTGAGGCTTTTGCCGCCGAGGGTGTAAAGGTTATGATGACCGAGCTGGATGTGAACATGTTGCCTAACCCAGAGGGCTTTGGTGGTGCGGAAATCAGCCAGAAGTTTGAACTTCAGAAGAAGTACAATCCATACGTAAATGGTCTTGACAAGAAGGGACAAAAGCTTTTCAACCAGCGTTACCTCGACCTCTTCAAGATTATCGAGCGTCATAAGGATGTCATCAGCCGTGTCACCTTCTGGGGTGTCAACGATGGTCAGTCTTGGCTCAATGGCTGGCCTATCCCAGGCAGAACCAACTATCCACTGCTCATCGATCGCAACAACGAGGTGAAACCTGTGGTAAAGGATATTGTGAAGCTCTTTGAGTAAGTTGGAAGTTAGGGGTTAGAAGTTGGAAGTTTTTATTTCTTCTCTTCACTTATAATATAAAAGGTATATAAATAAAAATAATATGAAAGCAAGATATTTGTTCCCAAAGGATTATATGGCAGACCCATCTGCCAATGTGTTTAACGGTCGCTTATACGTCTATCCATCCCATGACTGGGACAGCGGCGAGAGTTTTGATGATGATGGTGGGCACTTCCAGATGAAGGACTATCATGTGTTGTCTATGGACGACGTAATGAATGGGGAGGTGACCGACCACGGCGTGATCCTCGATGTAAAGGATGTACCATGGGCTGAGAAACAGATGTGGGACAACGACGTGGTGGAGAAGGATGGCAAGTACTATCTCATCTTCTCGGCAAAGGATTACAATGGCGTGTTCCATCTCGGTGTGGCTGTGGCTGACAAGCCAGAAGGTCCATTCGTGCCTAATGCCGACCCTATCCGCAAGTCGTACAGCATCGACCCTTGCGTGTTCAAGGATGATGATGGCAAGATATACTGCTACTTCGGTGGCATCTGGGGTGGTCAGCTCCAGTGGTACAAGGACAACAAGGCGCTCAAGGACGAGCATCTACCAGAAGGCAAGGAGAATCCGCTGCCATCACGGGTAGCCATGATGACCGACGACGTGCAGCAGTTTGCCGAGATGCCAAAGCCTGTCATCATCGTTGACGAGGAAGGCAAGGTGTTGTCAGCCGATAATCCGCATCGCTTCTTCGAGGCTAGTTGGATGCACAAGTACAAGGGCAAGTATTACTTCAGTTACTCTACCGGTGATACTCATCTCCTCTGCTATGCCGTGGGTGATAATCCTTACGGTCCATTCACTTACAAGGGTGTTATCTTGGAACCAGTGGTAGGATGGACCACCCATCACAGCATCTGCGAGTACAAGGGACAGTGGTATCTTTTCCATCACGATTGTGTCCCATCCCATGATACCACCTGGCTTCGCAGCTTGAAGGTGGCTCCTATCTTCTACGATGAGGATGCCAACATCATGCCAGTAAAGATAGATGAATAGTTGATAATGTCAGTTGATGTTTTTTTAGAAATGGGCAGCATCTTTGTGAAGAAGATGCTGTTTTTTTATTACTTGATTTTTGCAAAGATGGTTAAGAATCTATTAGATTATTGTTATTTTTAAGTTATTTCCGCCAGATTAAAAAGATTTTCTAATATTTTTCAGTATCTTTGTAGCCATCTAACCAAAATAACAATAACTTATGCTTAGATTACTATTAAGGTTATGGTGGCTCCAGCAGCGTCGCAATTTCCACAAGCGCGATGCCTTCGTGGGCTGTTACATCCTCTTCCTCTATGTGGTGATGGGGGTGAGTGCCTTTTTGGGGGTCACTGAGGATGGTGGTAGCTTGGAGGGGGAGGACTTGCCGGCTACTTTGGGAGCAGGCATAGTCATCGGTATGCTCATTCCCGACATCATCATGAAGATGGTGATGAAGCGTGACATCACGGCGATGGACGACTATGTGAAGTCTCGTCCGATACCGGAAAAGATTTGGAATCGCTTTCTCTTGACTACCAATCTCGTGAGCTTCTGGAACTACGTGTTGCCTGTCCTGATGTTGCCTATCTTCATCTGGCTGCTGCCAGTAGGGCAGGTCATCCTCGGCTTCCTCCTGTTCCTCCTGTTTTCCTATGTCAATGGCATCTACATCACTTGCTATCGCAAGGCTACCGAGTGGATGCTCAAGTGGCCTTTGGTGTTGGGATGGATGGGAATGTATGCCGTGTTGGTAGGCTATATGTTTATTGCCTCCTTCTTTCCTGTATGGATGGCATGGTTGGGCTTGTTTGTCCTAGCTGCGGCAGTGGTGTCGGGACTTGTGGTCTATCTCTATAACCTGAAGATATACAATGAGCAGAAACGCAAGGCCTCCAAGTTCCGTGGCTTCAATCATATCAGCCTCTTTAGCTTGCAATATATCGGTACGATGCGGGCAAAGCGCATTCGTAACATGGTCATCATGATTACCGCGGTTTTCCTTTTTGATGCTTATCTCTTTGCCCTCTTGCCAAGAGAAGCGGGGGCATCAACGATGGCTGGCGGTGAGACGGTATTGTATGTCGTGGGTGCCATCCTCTTGCCATCGGTTTGCTTGTCGCAATGGACCTTTGGTGTGGAGGCTAACTTCTTCCAGGGCTTGATGACCAAGCCTGTGAAGATAGAGCAGATGCTTCAAAACTGCTTCTATTTCAATGTGATGGTGAGCGCCGGAGCCTTGTTGCTTACCCTTCCGTTCCTTTTCCTTGATGCGGGAGTCGGTATGATGGTGCTTGTCAGTGGCTTCTGCCTAGCAGTGTTTGTCAATCTCTTCAACTTGCCAACATGTCTCTTCTCCTCTCGTTTGGAGATATTCAGCAATTCCATGTTCAATATGCAGGGAGCCAACATGAAGATCAATCTCTTTGGTATCGTCTTCCTGATACCATTGGGAGGTGCTGCTGCCATCTATTATTTCTTTGGCGAGACGGCCTGGTGCCTCACGTGCATCGCCCTCGCCATCATCGCCGTAGCATTGCACAAGTGGTTTATCGGAAAGATAGCTGCTATATTCTATAAGAATAGGTATAAGCGTATGGAAAAGTTTATGGAAAATTAAAAACCAAGATAAGATGGATATTAAGATACAGAATCTCAAGAAAATATATAATGGCAATACCGTGCTCGACATCGACAACCTCGGCATTGCATCGGGTGAACTCATCGGTTTGGTAGGCAACAATGGAGCTGGCAAGACCACCTTGCTCCGCTTAATCCTCGACCTCATCCAGGCGGATGATGGATATGTGGAGAGTAATGGGCAGAAGGTGAACGAGAGCGAGGCTTGGAAGGAATATACGGGCAGTTATATTGACGGTCGATTCCTCATCGACTTCTTGACCCCAGAGGAATATTTCTCCTTCATCGCCGATGTCTATGGCATTGACGATGAGACCTTGAAAGAGCGTTTGGCGCAGTTCGAGGGTTTCATGCACGATGAAATCCTGGGCACGAAGAAGTATCTCCGTGACTTCTCACAGGGCAACCGCCAAAAGGTGGGCATCATCGGAGCGATGATTATCCAGCCGAAGGTACTCCTCTTGGATGAGCCGTTCAACTATCTCGACCCTTCCTCGCAGATGACCATCGCCCACCTAATTCAGCGTATCTGCAAGGAGCAGGGCACCACGGTCGTCATCTCCAGTCATAACCTCAACTTCGTAGCCGATATTTCCTCTCGCATCCTCTTGCTGGAGAAAGGCAAACTGGTGAAGGACTTGCAGAATGCAGAAGGTGCCGCCATCGCCGAGCTGAATGAATACTTCGGGATTCAGGCAGAATGATATTTGATGCGAGCGAAATTGGTTAAATATCAAAAAATATAAAATTTATAATTTTGTACCTTTGTAGCCAAAACGAAAATAAGAATAATCAATGAGCAAAGGAAAATTAGCTAAGTAGTCAACTAAATATA
>DHMR01000088.1 GCA_002405875.1 bacterium UBA4637 | reverse complement strand
AATCCCGGCTGCATGAAAAAGACCAACATGGCTGCAAGGAGCATCCACACGGTATCTACTGAAATTCCTAAATCCTGTACACTCATAATCTTTTTACTTTTAAGTGTTGTTTAATTTTGAAAACTATCTCTCCTCCCATCATCTAGCAAATAATCATCAATGTTTAGTTATCAATCAACAATTATTTCTCCTGCTCAGCATTATAAAGTGCGATGTCGCCTCTTTCACCTGTACGGATTCTCACGGTGTCCTCTACAGGAATTACAAAGATTCGACCATCACCAATCTCGCCTGTGCGGGCTGCCTGCTGGATGGCATTAATAGTTTTCTCCACATTCTTGTCGCGTACGACAATGTTTAGCAATACTCGCTCGATACTACTGGTATCGTACATGACACCACGGTAGATACGGGCCTGTCTCATCTTGCCCTCTCCTCTTACATCGTAGTAAGAGAACCACTCGATGTCGGCGGCAAGCAATGCTTCCTTTACATCCTCAAACTTAGTCTTACGGATGATAGCTTCGATCTTTTTCATACGAATCTCTCCTATTATTATATTAATACTTGTTTTTCAATTTTACATGCACAAACTTACATATTGTTTGTTTTCGAGTGCAAAGATACGACATTTTGGTAAGCAAAACAATATTATTACTTTCTTTTTGACATTCTTTTTCTACAACATTTCAATTTGTAAACTTACAACAAGTATTTCATTGCAAAAGGAAACCATAATTACTATTTTTGCTTACAATCTGAAAGTTAAGCAAAAATCGTTAAATTCGCATAGGATAAAAGCATAAAATTCATAAAAACAAACAAAGCTTTTTGTTGGTATCGCACACATTGTTAAAATAGCATAACAAGAAGATAAATCTCTTTCAACCTTTTGGAATTTCTACAAGAAAGTAGTATTTTTGTCCCATAATAAACGAATTAGAGCTGGGTTCTGCCTAGAACAAGCTTGCAAAAATATGAATATGAATAGTGGGACAACAGATGAAGTTGTTCACCCATTAAAGAGTGAAAATAAAACATGCGAAGGCCTTACGTCCAACGCCTCCCCCGAAAACAAAAGCGACACAAGAGCTAAGAAATCGCAAAAAGGGGTGTCCACCCATTGTATCCATACCTCAACAGCAACATCCTCAGCCAACGCGCCACATTGGTATGCGCTCCGCACTACCTACGGGAGAGAGCGATTACTATGACCCTACCTCCAAGACATCGCGCAAAGTGTGTGCTCAACCTGTCAACTTCGGCAACAACCAAAAACCATTCTGGACCACAGAGGTATATGTAGAGGTATTGCAGAATGGCAAGATGCATCCACATACACGAGACGTAGCCTTATGGTGCGACACGGGCAAAGAGGGATACATCCGCAATACAGACACAGAAGACTGGTGTGCCTTTGGACCTGGCACCACATTCTATTTCGCATCGGGTACGGGAACCAAGATTTCCATCTTGACCTATTCCCCTATCAGTAGCACTACCATCGACGGACAAGTGCCTACTCTCGACAAAGAGCGCACGGAAGAGGAACGCAATAAGCCTGAGAATGCAGGCATCAAGGACCACATCTATGTATACAGCTACACCACACAGGATCCTACACTCCGTCAAAAAATAGTCATCGGCGACGACTATTCTTACTACCAGTGGATAGAGACCGCTACCCAAGCTGCCAACATGGTAAACCTACACATAGACTTGGACAACCAAGACCATGGTACCATCAGCAACATCTCTACCGTATCAGGATATGAGGCGGAAGAAAGAGAAGATGGTGGATACGCCATTCACGTGGGCGACCGAGTAAGGGTGAATTTCGAAAGAAACTTTGGCTTTAAGCTCGACAAGATTGTAGACCTTGACAAGCTAGACAAGGATGGCAATCCGCTTGCCGTTCTACAGATGCGCAAAGACGGAAAGGTAGATATGGTAGACTTCAACAATGCCTATACCACCCAACCAGTCGATCAGAATGCAGATGGCACATGGGGTATCGCCTCTGGCGACAACAAGACCGTATTCGTATTGAAGAAAACAGAAGAGGAAGGCAAGCGTACCCAATATGAGGTGGAGTTCGACATCACCACCCACCGCAATTTGGAAATCGTATACCAGACCAACTCCACCTATTATATCACGTACAATACCGGACAGCAAGCCACAGGTGCCGCACCTCTAGCCCAATGGGTAGAGGAAGGCGACAAATTCACGATTCCGAATAACCGAACCCTCTACTACGAGGGCAACACGCTGCACCACTGGGTAGACGAAAACAACAAGGAATATATTGTAGGCAAGGAATACGAAGCCCCTGCCCAAGACCTTCGCCTCCTCCCAGTTTTCCAAGCCAATGATTTCAACATCATCGACCTGGATAAAAAAGCCACGGTAACTTGGAACTTTGCCAGAAACGACGGAGCACCAACCATGGCATACGAAGGTTCGAAAGGTATTTTGGTATCCCAATTGTACAAGGATGACAAATGGATTGACCTGAAAATCGACCTGGACGCCACTACCGACAAGAAATATTACGACCAAACAATCAGCGGCAAGGGCAAGTTTAGCAATACCAACAAGGAGGACAGAATGCAGATCAACGACAAATCGGTTATCACCTTCCCTGCCAGTCCTAACTGTGTGGCTCGACTCACAGCCAAGACCAATACACCTGAAGCTGAGATTGACCAGATGGCGAAGGGAAATAAAAACTACCAAGAAGGTACCGCAGACAATGGCATCTACTGGATGGAAGTAACTTGTCCTGGGGATAGAGACAACCAACAAGTTCTCATCAAGGCAAAGAACCAATGGTGCGTAGACTTCATGGTAACTTATCAACCACAAGATTTGTCAAACAAACCAGCCATCACCAGCCTGACCTGTGGCGAGCAGACGCTAACTGCAGAAGCTATCTCAAAACAGCTTAACGAGACAGGTTGCATCACCTTCACAGTTTCACCTTGGGATAATCAGAATGAGACGATTCCTGCAATCACCGGCGAGGCAACCCATGGCGGAAAGATAGAAGAAACCACCAAGCCTACCCTGCTCACCAAGGAATCCACCATCACCCTGAAAATGACCAACGGTATCATCGTGAACTCCTATCCTGTGAAGTTCGAGTTTACACAGCCTGAGACCGCAGCCCAAATAGAGAGCGTCTTTGTGAATGGTGTCAAGGTAGCTGCCGATGCAGAAATATCGAATGTCCATGCCAACGGTATCATCAAGGTGATGTGCAATCGCACCATGCAAGCAAGCACCCTCACCGTCAACGGCAAGGAGTTTACGGCAAGCGCAGGCAAAGAACTCGTCTTCACCTATTGGGGATTGCCGGAAGGAACTGAGATAGCGTTCACAGGTACATTCCAAGACATCTATAGTAAAGCTTGTGAACAAAGTCTTAATCTGAAGCTACATATCACAGACGAAGAGGAGACCTACCATCACCACAAATTCGATTTTATCGTAGGTCAAGACGGAACGATCGACGAGGCCATCGAAGCCGCCAACAACAATACGAAGGAAGATAACCACCGATATTATATCTTCGTGCCAGACGGCGAATACCAGTTGACAGGAAACGAACCTTTGGATAGTTATGGCGTTACCTCTGATGGCAAATGGCCATGCGACAACGATGGCAAGCAAAGAAGCGACATGCAGGGAAAGAACAACGGAAGAACCGTCATCAAAAAGCCGAATGTTTCGCTCATCGGACAGAGCAAGGACGAGACGATCATCTATAACAAGCCTATCGTAGAGGGAATCAGTTATACAGGAACTATCCATATCGGCAAGGAAGCCAAAGACTTCTATGCGCAAGACCTCATCTTAGAGAACAGATTCGACTATTGGAACTCCATGTTGGCTCAAGGTTCGGGTGGTGCGGCACGTGGCGTGGCGTTCTGGGACCAAGGTTGCCGAAGCACCTTGAAGAACGTGGCACTCAAGAGTTGGCAGGATACCTACTTTTCCAACAATGCCAACAGCGACTATCGTGGATATTTCGAAGACTGCGACTTTGCTGGTGTGGTAGACTGGCTCTGTGGCGATGGCAACATCTGGCTAGAAAGATGCAACATCATCCTTCGCGACCGTTCGGGCAACAACATCACGGCACCTGCGCAAGGAAGCAACCATGAATGGGGCTATGTTTTCAACAACTGCACCATCAAGACAGAAACCAAATATCCAGAAAAGACCAAAGACAAAGACTGGACTTTAGGGCGTCCTTGGAATGGTTCACCAGCCTGCACCTACCTCAACACCACCATGTATTTGGAACCACGTACGGGAGGCTGGAACTCCATGAACTCTGGAGAGATACTCCGTTTCCACGAATACAACACCATGGACCAATATGGAGACCCTCTCTCATTGGGTACTCGCTCACTCGCCTCTTGTTCACCAGCAGCAGGTTCAGACGACTGCGTATTGAACGCCCAACAAGCCGCCAAGTATAATGTCAATGTGGCGATGACTGGCACTGATGGTTACGAGCCGGTGCTACTATGCAGACAAATAGATGCAGCTTCTACCGAAAAGAAAATCTCGACAGAAGAGATGCCTGAGGATAGAGCCGCCGAAGACACAGATAATCATATTATCTGGGATGACAACTTGATTCTTGACGACGATAACTTGAAATGGACAGATTTTCCTGCCGCTCTCTGCTACTTCGTCTTCAAGCTCGACGAAAGCACGGGCAAGTGGATTTACAAGGAGAACACCACAGCTAACAGCGTCAACCTCTCTGGCTATGGTTCGGGCTACTACTGCGTGCGTGCCGCCAACCAGCGTGGCGGTCTCGGTGCGCCAACCCAGTCTATCCACTACGTGCTCACCGACCCATACGAGTTGGAGATTAAGCAAGTGGGCACCGTGAAGGGCTACGGCTGGAGCACCATCTGCCTGCCTTTCAATGCCAAGGTGCCAGAGGCTGAGGGGCTAAAAGTCTACGCTGCCACAGCACACAACAAGACCGACGACAGCTCGCAGGTAACCGACTTCACGATGACGCTTACCCCTGTAGACGTACTGAATGCCGAGAAGGGATATGTGGTATATGGGCCGATAGGCAGCTATTCGTTCAAGGCTACCTCACGAACCAGCGATACGCCGACCATCCTCAAAGGCAACCCAGACTACAACGCCATCTCATCGGTCAACGTAAACTGCTATGTGCTTTCCAACAAGACTTGGGGACTTGGCTTCTACAAGTACATAGGTTCCACTCTTGCCGCCAACCGCGCTTGGTTGCCACAAGACATGGTAACCGACCAGATGGCTGAGAGCCTGTCGGCAGGCTCGCGCTGCATCCGCTTAGAGATAGCAGGCGGCACCACCGACCTCCGCTACCCTATCCTGGGGGTAGATGCTGCCGACGGAGCCGTCTATAATATGCAAGGACAGCGCATAGAGAAGCCTGTTAGCCCAGGCATCTACATCGTCAAGAACAAAGGTAAGATTCTGAAGAAATAGATTTTTTCGGGGCATAGCCTTAGCATTACATAGAAAAGTTTTTCCTTTTTTCCTACCACTGCTACCACGCCACCATCTATCCTACTAAGGTTCAGATGGTTAAGGCGTGGTAGCAACGTTATTTTTACTACCACCTGCTACCACTTACTACCACAAAACGGCATTTATTCCTGCCATATTAGGGCTCTTGACGAAGAGAAAAGAAAATATAGTAGGGAAAAGAGAAAATTTTTGCTCAAAAGCTTGCATTTCAGAATAAAAAATCGTATCTTTGCAAGCAACAAGAAAACATCTTGCCGATTCCATCTAGAAGCTAACGACTCCTATGAAACCTCATTTTTTAATCATTAATAATCCAACAGTCATGACACAAGCAGATCTGGTACGACTATTTTTCGCAAAAGGCGAGAAACCCTCCTATTGGGCTTTTTGCTTCAACACCAAGTGCCCACTCGCCAAGGAATGTGCCCTCCAGCTATCGGTAGCCTACAAGGATGCCGACTACACCCGAGGAGAGGCCGTCTTTCCCGATGCCTTCAAAGACGGCAAGTGCAAGCATTTCCGACAACTGAAACTCGTAAGAATGGCCTACGGCTTCGAAGGCATCCTCGACGAACTCAAGCGAAAAGACTCTGGCTCCTTCAAGGTAAGAATGATTTCCTACCTCGGAAGCAGCACCTCCTATTACAGATACAAACTAGGACAAACCAACTTGGTGCCAGAACAGCAAAAATACATACTCTCCTGGTGCCAGAATCACGGATACAACGATTTGAAATTCGATCGCTACACCGAGGAAATCACCTATAATATATAGTCCGTCTTTATCTTATGGCCCGTATTATATAGTCCGCCTCCCACTGAGAACGTCAACAAGCCCAGCTATCTAGCCTCCCGGCAACCTGCCCACAGGTTTAAGCAATCTTGCCCGAAGCTATGAGTAAGATTGCCCGGAACTACAGGCAAAAGTAACCGGCTATGTCGGGCAAAAGTGCCCAACGCGTCGGGCAAAGTCGGGCAATGTAGCGGGTAGAAAAGAGCAATGACACGGGCAATAATCCTTAATAAAAGAAACAGATGAAATTTACGATAGTTAGAACCAACAAGAAGCACCAGTTGCGCCTCAGCACAAAGACCGTAGAACGATTTCTTGAGCGCATCGCCAAAGACGACGCCAAGCAAAGCGTCTCCAATTTTCGCATGAGCGTTCCGCTGATGGACGACGACTACAGCTGCTACAATGGCATGAAAGAATGGCAGCACGTATATCCTGCCGCCGAGTTTGGCAAAGACGAGAGCGACAATCTCGTCTTCAAGTCGTTCAATGGCTTGATCATGCTCACCTTCGACAGGCTGATGTCGCAACAACAAATCGCAGAGGTCAAGAGGTCAGCCAGCCTCCTGCCCATGACCTTCGCAGCCGTCCAGGGGGCAGACGGCAGAAGTCTCGTCGTGCTCGTAAGAGTAGGCGACGAGAAAGACGAGCTGCCCACCACTGAAGCAGCTGCCGAACAGTTCTACCAAATCGCCTCAGCGCAAGTGAAGAATCTCTACGTAGCCCAAGTAGGCATCCCCGTCAAAGCAGAGAAGCCCACCATCCGGTGCAACTTCCTCCTCACCCTCGACCCCACACCTTATCATAATGACAAGGCTGTAACCATGCGCATAGAAAGGCAAAAGCCTACCGTGCGAGAGCCGAAGAAGATAGACGACCTCAAGACCTACGAAGACTACGAATATCTTTATCGGAAGGCCGACCTGGAAACAGAGAAGGAGATGAAAGAGGCTGGCGTGAAATGGGCAAACGATGACGACCGGCTCCTCGCCAAGCTCCCCACCCTTGCCACCAAGCTGCGGCACATGGGCTTTGCCAAGGAAGAGACCTTCATCCACATCCGGCGAAACAACTGGTCGGCAATCAGCGAAGACCTGCTCCGCCAAATCGTAGGCACTGCCTACAACGCCCCCTCAGAAGACAACAAAACTGGCAAAGAAACCACATCGAAAGGACGCTATCATATCCTGAAGATGATGAAATTCCTGAAAGACCGCTACCTCTTCAGATACAACGACTTGATGAGATACACGGAATACCGCCCCAACAACTCATGGGTGGGCAACTTTCGCCCCGTCGACTCCCGCGTGATGAAACGCATGACGCTGGAAGTGCAACTGGAAGACATCAAGGTAAGCATCAAAGATGTGAGAAACTTTTTGGAATCCGACTACATCCACAGCTACAATCCGGTGGAGAGCTATCTTTACGACTGCCTCGGCAAATGGGACGGCAAGGATCGCATCCGTGCCCTCGCCCGAACCGTACCTACCAACAACAAGCACTGGGAAGACTGGTTCTACACCTGGTTTCTGGGCATGGTGGACCAGTGGCGAGGTACCTATCGCCGCCAGTATGGCAACAGCACGATGCCACTGCTCATCTCCAAGCAAGGTTTCAACAAGAGCACCTTCTGCCGTCGCCTCGTTCCCCCATCGCTTTCGTGGGGCTACAACGACAACCTCATCCTCTCGGAGAAACGACAGGTTTTGCAAGGCATGGCTCAGTTCCTGCTCATCAACCTAGACGAATTCAACCAGATTTCGCCCCAAGTACAGCAAGGATTTCTGAAGAACCTGCTCCAGTTGCCAACGGTGAAGATGAAGCCACCTTATGGCAGCCACGTGGAAGAGTTTCCACGCCTAGCCTCCTTCATCGCCACCAGCAACATGACCGATATCCTCTCCGACCCATCGGGCAGCCGTCGTTTTCTGGGTGTGGAGCTGACGGGGCCCATCGACGTGAGCCAGCGCATCAACTACGAACAGCTCTACGCCCAGGCGATGCAAGCCTTGGAAAGAGACGAAAAATCCTATTTCGATGCCAAGGAGAATGCAGAAATCATGCAGAGCAACCTGCAATTCCAGCAGATTTCCGTCACGAAACAGTGTTTTTTGGACGTTTTCGAGCCTACAAGCGACAAAGAGAAGGGAGAATATATGACAGCCGCTGCCATTTTTAGCGTTTTGAAGCAGAAATTCGGCTCTTCGCTGAAGATTACGAGTCTCTCCCACTTTGGCAGGGAATTGCAGAATATCGAGGGGTTGGAAAGCCGAAAAACAAGATTTGGCACTGAGTATCTGATAGTTAGAAAATAGTACCTCGTTCATTCGAAGCATTCAGAGAAGAAAAAGGCGTGGTAGGAAATGGAAGCAAGTGGCAGCAAAATTCCATTTCCTACCACGCCTTAGATCGTTTATTATCAGCGGATTATCCTACCATGTGGTAGCAGTGGTAGGAAAATCAAGAAAAAATATTCTTATAATTCAAAAGTTGAATATCCCCATTCTTGTCTTCCAAAGTCCCAGAATAAATCACCATGCGCTTGGATACAGGCAGTTTCACCCACTCATCCACCTTCTTCAGGACTTTCTCGAAAGAAGGACTAAACGTCATGGCACTTTTCACCTCTATCGCCTCCAAGGAAGTCTGATTGTCAACCAAGACATCCACTTCATTCTGATTGGAGTCACGATAGAAATACAAGTTGCTCTCCTTCCCCTCGTTTAATCGATGCTTCAGCATCTCGGTCACCACCAAGTTTTCGAACAGATGTCCTCGCATCTTATCAAAGGCCAACTGCTCAGGCGACTCTATCCCCATCAATGTACAAGCCAACCCCGTATCGCAAAAATAAATCTTCGGCGACTTGATAAGACGCTTTCGAGTATTCTCAAAATAGGGAGGCAATAAATACAACACATACGAAGCCTGCAAGATGGAAGTCCATGCCTGGATGGTCTTCGTCGTCACCCCCACCTCATTGGCAATCTCCGTAGCATTATAAAGCGAGCCTATCCTGCCAGCGCATAGTCTCAGAAACATGGAAAATTGACGCATATCCTTTACATTCAGCAAGTCACGCACATCCCTCTCCAAATAAGTTTTGACGTATGAAGGATAGAGAAATTTCGGGATGTTCTTTCCACTTGCCACAGCGGGATAAAGCCCATTATATAATAAGGTATCCACTTGCGACACATCCACTCCACCCCTTTCAGCCTCAGCAATAGACATCGGCATCAGTTCAAAGACACCGCTACGTCCTGCCAACGACTGGGAGACCTTCTTCAACAAGGCAAAATTAGAACTTCCCGAAAGGATAAACCTCTTGTCTGGGTTCTCGTCTACAATGCCCTGTATATAGGACAGCAAGTCTGGGAAGTTATGCACCTCGTCGAGTATCATCCCTTCCTGATGAAGATGAAGGAAGCGCACGGGGTCTTCCATGGCGAAGTTGCGAGTATCCAAATCCTCCAAAGAATAATAATGAAGATTTGGGAACACATGCCTCAACATGGTAGTCTTGCCCGACTGTCGGGGTCCTGTAACGGTAATGACAGGAAAATATCTGGCAGCCTCAAGGATGGTTGACTCTAAGTCTCGTTTGATATAATTCTCGTTCATTTGACACTTTCTTCGTTTTTATTTTTATGCAAATTTGGAATACAACTCCAAAATTACATAAAAAAATCCATATCATCACCCTTTTCCTTCTAATTTAGCCTTTTATTTATTGTTTTTTAAGCGAGATACGAGTGATTTTTATGTAATTTTGGAATACAACTCCAAAATTACATAAAAACGAATTTAACACCATTTACTCCTCTACTTCAAAATCCAAGCCCAGCTGACTTGCCGATTCCTTGATGCTCTTGAACGTGGAAGAATTCTCCGTCAAAGGATTTTGCTCAGTACTCTTCGCAGTGAACTTGACGTCTATCTTCAGATTATTCTTTCTCAGCGTGTTGATGAAACTTGGGAAAAGTTGTATCCAATTCTCCATCGGAACACCACCACTGATAGTTACCTTGCGATAAGTCTTCACCACATTCTCTTCTTCCGTGTTGGAAGAACTACTTAACTCTTCATCCTCCTGCGATTGGATAGAAGGACCAGCATTTCCGGCACTGCCAGATGATGACAACACTGATGATGGTAACACAGACGGTGGCAACACTGACGGATCAAGAAGCCATAACTCATCCCAGTTCTGTTCTCCAAAGAAAGGAACTTCCTCATCATGATATATCTTAGTATACTTGCCCTCTATACCGACGCCTACATTAAACAAACCTCTTTGACATTGGGTATTTACGGTATTTATTATAGCCTCTTTACCAAGTATCATTGGCTTATCGTCAAATCGCAAGAAAGTCTCAAACAGTGTTTCTACAGAAATAGGACGACCGATTTCTGGCAACAAGTTGTTACGAGATAGTTGTGTCCTACCGATGGAATGAAGAATCCATTCTTCCTCCACCAACTCACTCATCAAGGTTTGACGAACCTGAGTGGAGAAGTCCATGGCGTATGCTTTCAACTCATAATATTCAATGCCTTCCTTCGCACTGCATTTTGCAACAATATTGTAAGCCTTGATAAGCGCAGCATCCACCTGACGGTCAAATTCTTTCTTTCGGGTCTGAATATCCTGTTTTTGGTCACTCTCCAATCGCCCAGCATACTCCTCCAATATCTTGTTGCAAGCCAACAGGTCACACAACTGACCATTCAGAGCGGCACGTCCAGCCTCGGAACAAGCCAAATAGAAGATGGTGTTGCGATAGATACGATCGCTATTCCCCTTCTTGGTTGCAATCTGCTTGATGGCTCGTTCTAACGAAGCCGAGGTACTGCCTGTAGGCTGTGCGTATTCAGGAGACATAATCACCAAGGTCAGCGATTTCTGTTCTGGCACATCACCCGTAGGAGCTATCAACACGTTGAGTCCCTTACCTTGGATATAATTGACAGAGATTTGCAATCTCTTCAATATCTCAGCCTCAACATCAGCATCCTTTATCTCTGCCATGGCTTGCTGCAAGAGAATGTTGACATTCGCCTTCGACTCAAACCAATAGTTAGCCTCTCCCACCTTGGATGAATGTAAGTAGTGGGCACGCTGCTCCAACTTGTTGAGGGCACCATCCACATCATTATGATTGAAGGCCTTCGGGCGGAGCAGACATAGTTTCAGTTCCTTGATGCTGAGTCCTTTTTGCTTCACACCCACCGATGCCATCAGCAATGTGGTAGCGATGCCTTGTGTAAGATGATACTGCCCCAAATTGCTCTGAGGGTCTTGCTCATCCACGATGCGAGCATTGCTCGACGTGCCATACACATCGGCTGTCATCACGCTGTCCCAGTTGCTGCCCATCAAGTTGGTGATGGTACCTGTCAACGAATTCAGATTTTCCAAATAGACATCAGAAGTATGAATCAAGGTCTGAGGACCAACGAGCGAATCTCTTCTCTTCCACAAGTCTTGTACGATGGAAGCCAAGAGGCGCAACACACCTCGGGTACGCTGGAACTTGCTATCACTGCCCCAACGATTGCGGAACATATCTATCAGTTCGGGATGGAAAGGATAAGCCTTCTTGATTTTATTGGCATACTCCAGTTTGTCGCAACGCTCAGGCAAATCGGTACGACGATTGTGATACATGTCCTTATAGCGTTTCGCCACCAAATCAACGACCTGCTCATCATTGATTTGCTCAAACAGTCGGCGACGAATCACCTCATACACTTCCTCGTCATCCACAGGTTTTACACCGGCACCGATTCTCACGATACGGTCTTGCAAGGCATCAAGCACCTTCTGTCCCAACTCAGAGTTGGCCATCTCAGACTTGCTGGCTGGCAAGGTGGCTATCAGCACACAGCGAGGTACGCTCGACACCGCCTGCGTCAAGGCTTGTATAAAACTGATGGTCTGGTCGTAAAGATACCCCACCTTGGCTTTTTTACTAGCCGCTTTCACACAATAGTCGGCAAGCTCATCTATCAATATCAACGAAGTCTTTGCTTCTTGCAAAATCGGTCTAAAGATGGTAGCCGTAGGGGCAGTACGTTCCTCATCATTCATTCTTACACGTTCATATCCAGCCACTCCACCCAACTGATAGGCTATTTCTCCCCAAAGAGTATGGATTGTGATGCCTTCCTCGGTGGTTCTTCCTTGCGAAACATCGTTGGTGTCATTGGTAAACACTGCGACCTTGGCATTTTCAAACTGCGGTTGGGTATCGGCAGGCAAGATGTTGGCGCACGACTCCATCTGCAGAAGTTTCGCTCCACTCTTGATGATATGATAGAGAGAAATCAAGGTATGGGTCTTACCACCACCAAAGCCTGTCTGTAAGGAGATGACGCGATTCTCCGTTTCCTTGCCGTTCAAGGCTGATACCACTCGCTTGGCTATGTCTCTCAATCCTGCGGTAACATAGGTCTTGGCAAAGAAGGTAATAGGATTGAGATATACCTCTGGTGCCATGCCCATCACCACATCGTTGAGGTTGGCTGCAAAGATGGATTCATCCAAGTTGCCCGAACGGATGTCATAATGGGGGATGCAATTCTGAAACCATGGACGTAGAGGTGAGCCATCATCCAGAATATGGATATTAGCTGGTGATGAAGTGACGGTGGTGACTGGTATGCTAGGAGCAACTGCCGCAGGAGTAAAGGTATGCTTGCTGCGAAGTCGCTCCACTTCCATACGTAGGTCTGACATATCGAGCAAGTTTGCCACTTGCTTCATATTGCTAAAAGTACGTTCCACCTCATCTTCTGAGATAGGAGTGAAATGTTGACTTTTGTTCCTGATCATCTTGATTTCGCTCAGACAGTTCTCCAAGCTATAGGTCTTCGACTTATCGCCACCCAAATCTTGTGCCAATTCATCTCTGAATTTGTTTGGCAAAAAGGTCAAGTTATTATAATCAAGTCGAAGTTCTGGGGCTGTGCCTTGGCGTTGCCCATCATTCCATTTCTTCTGATAAGCAGGTGTCAATCTTTGATAGAACACTCCTTCCCAAGGTTCCCCTGGGAAATGACGAGTGATAAGACTGATGGCGAATGGGCGCATCGCCTCAAGAAATACGCTCAGTGCCTCATATATGTTTTCATTCTTCATCGTTTGTTTGCTTTTAAATGATTACACATTATTATATATATGCTCATTGTCTTTATCAGAAATTCAAGTTTCCTTCCGCATGAACTTGCTGTTTATGACAATTTTGTCGCAAGTCATCGGCATTCTGCAACAAGCCTTGCACATCCTTGAGGTCATCTCCAGCAGGAAGCAATTCTTTCAATGTGGCGAGCAATCGCCAAAGTGGAGAACTACTTTCCGAAGCTATGTTGGCAATGAACCTAAGAATGCTCTGACGATTACCCTCTCGCCATAAGAGAATGGCACGATGGGCTTGGTCTATCAGAGAGTCGGTAGGCTTAGTACCCTCCAGAGGATAGTTGAGATGTTCCGCAGCCATGGCGATGTGCATTTTCTTGCCTTCCAATATCAAAAGATGCTTGTGCTTAATGTCATTAATATCGACATTCACTCCCACACGAGTAAACTTGGTAGCATCGTCGTAGTCGGTCTCACCAGCACCATTCAGTTGCAACCAGCCAACATAGAACTTGGTATAGTCATCACCTTGCACACCAGCCAACAAAGCATCAAAGGCAGCATTGCGTGCCATCTCCAAGAGTTCGCCAACATTCACCTCGCTGCCATCTGCCTTCTCCACGGTTTTGTAACGTCCAAACTCACTAACGGCTTGACCAAAACAAGCAGTTAAGAGGTCAGCACCTCGGAAACCTAACTCATAGAGAGATTCCACCTCTTCCTTAACCTTTGCCTCTATATCTCGCTTCACTTCTTTATATTCGCCGAATCCTCGACGCTCGGATGGGCGACAAGCTACCGTGACGGAGGATTCAAGAAAGGCTTTATTCGTTTT
Organism: bacterium UBA4637; assembly: GCA_002405875.1. Next base: position 7,189 of record DHMR01000088.1, on the reverse strand, counting down.
CAGTGCACCAGAAACTTCCGTATCCATTGGCCAAGAACCAGTAATATTCATTCTCGCTCCAAGAATTGAGTTGCATAATGTTGTCCATGCCTCTGTACTCTGATGAGCAAACATTATACAAACAATGTCCCTTGTTTGTATTTCTATGGCACCAAATATCTGCAAAAGTTTATTTTCAAAAAAATGTCGAGCTTCCATTTCATCATTATTATGATGATGTTTTAGAGCTGTACATTCTTCGGCTTTTGGGGTTTGAGGTGTCGCAAATATATCTGAAAAAACTTTTCCCAAAGTTCGTTTTAGCCAAACATAGAAAAAATCAGATATATCAGCATAAGCTATAGCATTATAATATGGCGGATCTGTTACTACTGCAGTAAGCCATTTTTTTGGAAACAACAATTTATCCCCACTTGCTACATTTTGTACAACCGAATGGAATGGTATATTACATTCTTCTACTATGAAATCAACAATGGCTCCAAGCTGTCCATATGCAGAACTTGATATTTTACTAAATGGATCCATTTCGGGATAATCAAAATTCATTTGAATTGCTTGCCTTCCAAACAGATGTTCAACAGTATCTTGCAGAACATGCCACTTTCCGAAAGAACTCATTCTTACAGCTATTCTATCTACTAAAATTGCCAAATAAGTTCTTATAGCAGTAGCATATAGTTCATCTTCTGTATCTAAAAAAAGTTCATTTAATTCATTACAAAAAGCATACAATACTGCTAATTGTCTTTTATTAAAGAGCTCTCCCCATTCTGTATATCCCCAACTCAAAATATCTCCTCCTGCAGAATTTGGTTGTAACTTTTCTATAGGTATCAATTGTTCTTCAATTTGGTCATATTTCAATTGGCATAAAGGAGTAGCTTTGACAAAATTCTTTCCTTTATCAGTATCATATACTAAAGCAACTATCTTCTCTGTAATTGTACTATTTTTAAATTGCTCTTTAATCAAATTTTTCTCAGTAATTGCGCCACAATAAGGACAACAAACATTTCCACGATTCACAATGGGTAAACCATTGTATTTACCATCACAAATATCAACCTCTTTTGTTTCCTCGTTTATTTCAAAATGCTTAATACGTTCAAACGACTTGTTTGAGCGAGGATTTGACAGATACCATTGTTTAAACAAAGGGACCTCAGACGAACATCCTGGATTAGAACACTTTGCAAATTTAACCCAATAATAAACTGAAGGACGATTATCATTTTCATCAAAATAATAAAGATTTCTTGTACTTTTCTCTGTTCTCTCTATAAGTTGCAAACCATAGTACTCCACATCCCAACTCAATCGGTTCGGGATGCGATAGTTACCATTCTCGTCAAGAATAATGTCTTTTCCTTTCTCCTGCGTCATTTTCAAGCCTCGTTCCCCATATTTTTTCTTGAACTCAGCCTCACTATACACAATAGGTTTTCCATATTTCTGAGGAAACTCGGCAGAACCACGTTCTATGATATGCGCAACAGGATTGATGTCATTACCAAAGCTGCGACACCCTAGGCGTGCCGCCTCCAAAGGAATGGCTCCTCCCCCAGCAAATGGGTCGAAAACAGATGGCATCTCGTTTTGGAAATGCTCAATGGCTTGTTGCAAGTTTTCCTCCATTTTCTCCACCTCAGGTGTTTTTATGTGTCTATCCACTACACTATACAAAGCCTTCTCAGCCTCAGCAATAGCATCAAAAGAAGCATCAAACTGGCGATGCAAGCTCTCATACCCCAACTCAGGTTCACGCTCAGCATGATAAGCTACATAGATGAGTTCACGAGCCATACGAAGAATCTTCTTGTTGTTCTTGTTCTCCCACTTGATGAGGGAACCATCCGACAACTGTTCCTTGGGCGGCGTACTCTTACCGTCCTTCATATTCTGTTGGCACGTTTCTGAGAACTTGCCAATGAACATCATCAAGCGATTACGCAGATTGTCCTCCATTGGGTCTTCAACGGAAGTATAAGGAATATCTTTATAAGGCAGATAGACATCTACAGACACCACACCCTTCGTTTGTGGTCCCAATATTATAGCCACGGCATCACGGAATGCCTGTGGACAATGTTCATCCAACGGGTCGGGAACCAAACTGGCAAAAACAACGGCACGGCAAACTGGCAGTGGGCGACGTGCCCACCACAAATGCAAGGTAGAGATATGCCCATGGCGGATGGACTTATCTCTTACGCTCTCTGCCGAAATTTCCTTGATAGGCAAGGCTACCTCTATCAGTTTCTTTGCTTTCATTATCTCATTCATTCAATAAATCCGTTTATATCGAAAGGTCATGCTTCCTCGTGGGCTTGCCATTCAGTAAGTGGCAAGAAGAACTGCACTCCCTTGGTTTTCATTTCAAAATTCATGCGTTGGGCAGGATTGCATATCAGATGCAACTGGGGCTTAGTGGCACAATCGGTCACAATATAGAGCCAAGCCTTGTTGCCCAACTGGGCGAGACGATTTATCTCGTTCTCACTGAGCATCACCCCATCGGTGCCACTCCTACCTTTCACTTCGATGTATCGCTTGCTTCCGTCAGAAGCCAGACTTCGGATGTCATACCCCACATTGTCGGCAGATACATCCACAGGTTCTCTACTTTGCTGTCGCTCATACTCCATTGCCTGCTGCATAGCAATATGTTCCACCTCATCATCACGACTCATACCATAGCTTTGCCGATACTCCATCTGGTTGAGCGGCACCACATAAGCACATCCCAATACCTTTGGCTCTACCGCAAACAGCTCTGCACCATGCCTCATTTGCTCCAAGCGCTCATGCTTGCGCTGTTTCAAATCTGCCAAACGTTGCTCCTTTGCTTGCAGCTTCATCTGCGTTTTCTCGTCGTCAGACATCAATGCCTTGCCTTGCAACTCATTGATTTCACCCTGCACATCGAATATCACTTGCTCAAAGGCATCCTCCAGATATTTCCGTCGGCTCTCGTTGTCTGCCTTCACTCGTTTCTGGGTTCCCACAAGCAAAGGCTCCGTCTGATGCTCAAAAGCCCATTCCATCACTTCATCCTCAGAGGAAGGAGCAGGCGGGGTTACCACCTTGGCAAAAGCTGTAGGCGGACAGAGGTCGAGAAGCTTGGCTGGCGATGTACGCTCAAATTGCCCATTCTCTTGTTGGCAGATAAGGCTCAACAGTTCATTGGCGATATTAGGCTCCCCATTCTGCGTAGGACGATTGTCTTGTATCTGGTTCTTCACGAAGTAGGCAAAGTAAGGATGTCTGTCTTCTGGAGAGACCAAGACCGTACCCTTGAGCATTTCCTCACGATAGCTGTCTCGTACACATTCGATAAGGCTATCAAACAGTGCATTACCAGGATTGATATAATGCGCTTTTCCATACTGGGCGTTGGTTCGCTCATACTCCAAATAGCGATGCTTATCGAAGAAGAAATAGAGCGACTTGAGATTCTCGGCGTAGATACGATGGTCGTCTTTCAATCGCTTGACCAACACCTCTGGAATCTGGGTGACTTGGAAAATGCCATCTATCACCTCTTGATACTCACCACCCAAATAATGGAAGGCTCGCCCAAAGAACTGCTTGATGTATATGGGTTGCAACCGGCGTTCGTCACTTTCTTCCTTCAACTGTTGGGCATCATGATAATCCACTTCGGTATGGGCTATCGAATGGTCTTGCTCATCAATGGAACGCTTGAAAATATCGGTCAACTCCTTATCATCCTTGTCAATGAACCGATCGAGTTCACTCTCCCTGCCATCGAGCACAGAACAAATGATGTTGTCGAGCGAAACGCCTTTCAATACATCTTGTATCACATCATACACCCTATCATCACCCAACTGCTCTCGGATAATGTCGAGCTTGTTGAGCAACTTCTTCAATACCTGACCTTCGCGGGTATTGCTCGCCACCATGTTGAACACAATGACATCCGACTGCTGACCATAACGATGAATACGTCCCATTCGCTGTTCCAGACGGTTCGGATTCCACGGAATATCCCAGTTAATCAACAATCGGCAGAACTGGAGGTTGATGCCTTCACCAGCCGCATCGGTACAGATAAGAATCTGCACGTCGGGTGTCATGAAGCGACATTGTGCCTCACGCCGTTCATCCACGGTCATTCCGCCATGAATGGTTGCCACAGTATAGCCATTGTTACTCAATCGTTCCTGCAGATAAAGCAAGGTATCCTTATGTTCGGTAAAGATGACCAGTTTCTCACCATCCACTACCCCCTGCGAAGTAAGCAGACTTTTCAATTCACGATATTTCTGTTCCTCTTTCTGTTGGGTATAGAGCGTGTTGGCCATCTCATAGAGATTCTTCACCTCGGCAGCCTCCTGCTTGATTTCGGCTATGCTCTTAGAGGTTGTGAAGAGTTTAAGTTTCTTCGGGTCTGCCATGATATTGTCAAGCGCATCACGCTCCTCATCATCCAACTCGTCAAACTCATCGAGATTATCCACATCCATGTCGTCCAACTTTACTCGCTGTTTCCAGAGCGAAGGGTTCTTATCTAACTCGTCGGCAAGTCCCTGCAAAGCCAACCAACGCTTACGAAGCGTGTTGCGGATGGCATAGATGGAACTCACCAGTCGGCGTTGCATCACCTGCAAGGCAAGAGACACATGGATATTCTTAGCCTCGGCAGCTTGCTCCTTGCGAACCGTCAGATATTCAGTCACGGCATCATAAAGGTGTTTCTCTTCATAAGTCAGGTTGTAGGAAACCGTCTTGGTGTATCGGTCTTTGTAGAGCGGTTTGCCATCCCAATCCTTCATATCTTCCTTCAGACGGCGAATAAAGAACTTATTGCATCCGTCCTGACTCAACTCCCGAACACGTTCCGCTGCCAAATCATCTGTGGCAAAGATGTCCTCGTCGAGGAGTTGCATCAAGAGCTTAAAGGTATCCTTTCTACCTCGGTGGGGTGTGGCGGTAAGCAAGAGCAGATGCTCACACTGCTTGGAGAGCACATGGGCAGCCTCATATCGCTTGCTACGATAGGTCTTGATTCCATATTCATAAGCAGACAACTTATGAGCCTCATCAAAGATGATGATGTCCCAAGAAGTTTGTGAGAGTACATTGAGAACATCTTCCTTACTGATAAAGTCGATGGAAGCCACCACATGATTGGAAGTTTGGAAAACTGTAGGTTCGGAAGAAAACACTTCTCGGTTCACCAACTTGAAAGGGATATTGAACTTCACTCCCATCTCATCTTCCTGCCATTGCTTGGTCAGTCCTCCAGGAGTAACGATGAGGATACGCTCTACGATGCGGCGCATCAAGAGTTCCTTCAAGAGCAAACCAGTCATAATGGTCTTTCCCGCTCCCGGATCATCGGCAAGAAGAAAACGAATGCGTGGTTGAGGAAGCAAAAATTTATAGACCGCCTCCACTTGGTGGGGCAATGGATCAACCACACTACAGTTGATGGCAAAGAGTGGGTCAAACTGATAGGCAGAATTGATACGTTCCGCCTCAGCAAAGAGAATAAACTTTTCGGGATTGCCAGAGAAATTAAACTCGCCATCAGAAGTCAATACTTGCAAAGCATCCATCTGCGAGGCATCCAATATCTTGGAGCCTTGCTTATGGGAGTTAACACCTGTAAAACTCAAAGAATACTTCGAGCCCAGCTTCTTGATTTTGTCGATAACGACGGATTCGGAAGCAGAAAGGTTCTTGATGATATTGCCGACTTCTATCATAGTTATTGCTTGTTAGCCATTATTACATTTCGGAGAGAGGATACTGCTCCCTCTCCTTTTTCGGGTATCGCTAACTCCCTAACGCTAACACCTGATTATCAACAAAGAACCTATCCAACAAGAAAACGGCGCAGGAGTTCTATCACTTGCTTTGCTCTTGCTAGTTTGAGGTCCTAGGAAAACCTGATTTGTCAAGAGTACAATGTGACAGAAGCCTACGCCGCCATAGTATATAGGTATAGCACTAAGCGCACCCCCTCGAATCGAAAGGGCGCACCTCGTGCTGCATATATACGATATGCATAGGCGTTCACATCTGTAATCATCTGAACAAATCTTGAAATTTCCTAGGTTCCAAACTAGTCAGAAGAAAACGCAGTAAACGTCTTTCTCATAAAATAGCGCCAAGCCCTGGACTTACCGGAAGGCATCACCTATGCCCACCATCCAAAGGATGACACTGCAAAGATACAAATAATCCATGAAATCACAAACTTTTCTGGAAAATATATCACGGAATTAAAGAAAAATACGTATCTTTGCGACGCAAAACAGAAATTTGTAGATTATGAACACAATGACTCTCAACGTAGATGTTCCTGCGGGACTTAACATCGACATGAACAAACTTACATCTGTAGCTACCAAATTTGTTCAACAATACATATACATGCTACAGAGTACCAGCAAAACAAAGACTGAAAAGAAAAAATCTACTTCAGCCTTTCGTAATATGCGTGGTAGTTTGTCCAGCAACTTGTCTTATAAAGACATGATAGAAGAAGCTCTTTTAGAAAAGTATGAGGTATGAAACTATTCTTTGACACATGTACTGTTATAGACTATCTCTGCAACAAACAAAACGCCAACTGCGTAGAGGACATACTAAGAAAAGTAGAGGAAAAAGAATGGGAATGCTATATTTCCGTTGGCTCTTTCTATACCTTAACTTATCTTATAGAGTTGCACTTAAAACGCAATGGTCACACAGAGAAAGAAGAACGCATCTCTAAACTTAGAGAAATGCTGACCAACATATTATCTACGTTTTCTGTAGCAGACATATTTAAGGAAGACTTGCTTTCATCTGTCAATAATACTGATTTTACTGATTTAGAAGACAGTTATCAGTATAAAGCTGCCCAAAACGCCAAATGCGACTATCTTATCACGATCAACATCCATGATTTCAAGGATGCTAACATGAAAGATTTAAGAGTTATTACTCCCCAAGACTTTCTTTCTGAAATAAAATAAACCAGAAATGTTTCTATGAAAAGAGAACACAAAAAGCCTTTCAGCAAGAAAAACTCGCTGAAAGGCTTTTTTATATTATATGTGCCTAATAAAAGCAAACTTTAGTTGCTATAAGCACTCTCACCATGCTCGTAGATATCGAGACCTTCCTCCTCTACTCGCTTATCCACTCGGATACCGACCATCTTATCCAC
>DHMR01000098.1 GCA_002405875.1 bacterium UBA4637 | reverse complement strand
GTGAAGAGGAGGAGACTCGAACTCCCACGACACAATTGTCACTACCCCCTCAAAGTAGCGCGTCTACCAATTCCGCCACCTCTCCAACATCAAATATTACCGAATATTGTGCCCAAGACAGGACTCGAACCTGCACGTTGTAAAACACACGCACCTGAAACGTGCGCGTCTACCAATTCCGCCACTTGGGCTCGAAGTCAAATATTTCCATCTTGCAATATTTTGAGCGGAAAACGGGACTCGGACCCGCGACCCCGACCTTGGCAAGGTCGTGCTCTACCAACTGAGCTATTTCCGCAACTAAACCTCCAACTATCTAAGTGAAGAGGAGGAGACTCGAACTCCCACGACACAATTGTCACTACCCCCTCAAAGTAGCGCGTCTACCAATTCCGCCACCTCTCCAAGCTTAACTATAGTTGCGCATCAAAAAATGTCAATATTCTAAACAAGACTTGATGTTGTTTCAAAAAGTTGAGCGGAAAACGGGACTCGGACCCGCGACCCCGACCTTGGCAAGGTCGTGCTCTACCAACTGAGCTATTTCCGCAGTTCTTCCTTATTTATCAAGGAGCATTCCTCTGAATGCGGGTGCAAAGGTACTACTTTTTTCTGAACTACCAAACTTTTACAAGACTTTTTTTCAAAAAATCGCACATTTTGCCTAAAAACAAGGCAAAATATGCGATTTTTAGTCAATTCATACGTATTTCAACCCTATTTTAAGTCAACCATGAAGTTCATAAAATCAATCAATCCATTCTAGATTTATAATCCTCATAACCAAAATCTCTCAAAATTTCGAGTTGGCCATTCAAATGCACGATTCCGATGGAAGGATGAGTGATGCCATTGAAAGTGTTTGTCTTCACGGTTGTGTAATGCAGCATATCCTCAAATATGACATTCTCCCCAATTTCTAGTTCATGATCAAACTTCCAATACCCCATGAAATCGCCACTCAGACAACTGTTGCCTCCCAATCGATACACATACTTTCCTTCTGGCACCAGAGACAAGTCCTCCACCTCACAGGTTTCCGCCCCTCTTACAGCTGGATGGTAAGGCATCTCCAGACAATCTGGCATATGGCAAGTAAAGCTCACGTCGAGAATGGCCGTACGGATCCCCTTATCCTCCACGACATCTACCACTTGGGACACCAAAGGTCCCGTCTGCCATCCAAAAGCACTACCAGGCTCCATGATGACATGCAGATAAGGATACCGCTCGTGGAACTCCTTTATAATATTAATAAGGTGTAAGACATCATAATCCTTGCGAGTCATGAGATGACCACCCCCAAAATTAATCCATTTCAACTGAGGAAACCATTTAGCAAATTTTGCCTCGATATGAGCCAACGTTCTCTCAAAGACTTCCGCCCCACTCTCACAATGGCAATGGCAATGAAATCCCTTGATGTCAGTAGGCAACTTTTCTGGCAGTTTGTCGGCAGTCACACCAAACCTAGTTCCAGGTGCACAAGGGTTATACAACATCGTTTCCACCTCAGAATACTCCGGATTCACACGTATGCCTAACTGAACGTCAGGATTTGCTTGAGCGACACGGTCATGATAACGTTCATATTGAGAAAGCGAATTGAAGGTAAGATGGCTAGAGCAACGAGCTATTTCATCTATCTCATAGTCCGTATAAGCAGGTGAGAAAGTATGCGCAGGACTGCCAAACTCCTCGTAAGCCAGTCTTGCCTCACTCAGTGAACTAGCCGTCGTCGAAGATATATACTCTCGAAATATCGGAAAAGTCTTCCACAAGGCATAGGCCTTAAAAGCCAAGATAATTTCCATGTCGGCACGTTGAGCGACACTTTGGATGAGCTCCAAGTTGTGTCGCAAGCGCGACTCCTCTAACACATAAATAGGAGTGTGAATCTCCTTAAAATTCTCTAAATTTACTTGCATGTCTTGATAAATATTAATTTTATGGTGCAAAGATAGCTTTTTATCTTCGATATAATTGCTAGTTTGCGTTTTTTTTAATACTTTTGCAACAGAAAAGTTTTTCAGACAATGAAATTAGCTATAATGACCAAGTCCACGTTCTTTGTGGAAGAAGATAAAATACTATCATCCTTGTTCGATGAGGGCATGGATAATCTGCATCTTTACAAGCCAGGAGCATCTCCAATGTATTCTGAGCGATTGCTCACGCTCCTGCCAGAAGACTATTATCGCAAGATAACAGTCCATGACCATTATTACCTCAAACAGGAATATGATCTGGCAGGAATACATATCGACGACCCCAAAGCTATGGTTCCTGAAGGTTACAAAGGGAAATACAGTCGGACCTGCACGGATCTTTCACAGCTGAAGGAAATGAAGAAAAAGTCACAATATGTTTTTCTCAAAAACATATTTGATTGCATAGAATTTAAAGACGAGAAGTCATCTTTCACCCTCAACCAACTGGAACTTGCTGCGAAAGAAGGGCTCATCGACAAGAAAGTCTATGCCTTGGGAGGCATCAGCCTTGAAAACATCAAGATTGCCAAAGCCCTGGGATTTGGAGGTGTGGTCGTATGTGGAGACCTTTGGAGTCGATTCGACATACACAACGAAAAGGACTACAAAGAAGTGATTGCACATTTTGAGAAACTTCGCAAAGCTATCAGCTAAGTCCATCTACGGCATTGGGTGTAGCATCAATCATGTGGATAACTGTAACAACAATTTAATTACACATAAACTAAAAAACAAATGAGTGACAAGAACTCTTTTTTGGTATTCTCAGGTACAAACTCGAGATACCTTGCAGAGAAAATCTGCGCTAGCTTAGGTTGCCCTTTAGGTAATTTGGTCGTAACCAAGTTCTCTGACGGTGAATTTGGTGTTTCCTTCGAGGAGTCTATCCGTGGACGTGATGTTTTCCTTGTACAGAGCACCTTCCCAAATTCTGACAATTTGATGGAGTTGCTCTTGATGATTGACGCGGCGAAACGCGCTTCTGCTCGCCAAATCATCGCAGTAGTTCCTTATTTCGGTTGGGCTCGCCAAGACCGTAAAGACAAGCCACGTGTCAGCATTGGTGCTAAGCTGGTTGCCGACTTACTCAGTGTGGCTGGCATCGACCGTCTTATCACCATGGACCTCCATGCTGACCAGATTCAAGGTTTCTTCGACGTTCCTGTCGATCACCTCTACGCTTCAGGTGTTCTCCTGCCTTACTTGCAGAGTCTGCGCCTCAAGGACATGGTCATCGCATCTCCTGATGTAGGTGGTTCTAAGCGTGCCAACACCTACGCCAAGTATTTTGGCTGTCCTCTCGTACTCTGCAACAAGACCCGTGCTCGTGCCAATGTGGTTGCAAGCATGCAAATTATCGGTGACGTAAAGGACAAGAATGTTGTCATTATCGATGATATGGTAGACACAGCTGGCACAATCACCAAAGCTGCCGATATCATGAAGGCTGCAGGTGCCAAGACTGTTCGCGCATGTGCTTCTCACTGCGTGATGAGCGGTCCTGCATCAGAGCGTGTACAGGATTCTGCTCTTGAGGAAATCGTATTCACCGACTCCATTCCTTACACCAAACGATGCGACAAGGTGAAGCAGTTGACGATAGCAGACATGTTTGCCGAGACCATACGTCGCGTTGAGGACAACGAGAGTATTTCTTCTCAGTACCTCGTATAATATATAGATTATTAATATAATAAACATAAAAAAATCCAGCACCTGTCAACCAAGTGCTGGATTTTTATATTTATATAGCATCTGATGTTAGACTCCTATTAGTCCAACCACTTTACATAGCAGAAGTCCTGACGATGTGGCAACTTGTCATTCTTAGGATACATACGAACGGCAGTCTTGAAAGAGCCAGCATTGACTGGTTCAATCTCCGCCTCGAATGTGTAGTTGTTGCCTTCGTGACCCACAACCTTGAATGGATAAACAGCATAAACTTGCTTACCATCAACTGGCTGTTCGTTCAGGACAACAAGTTCCAATCCGACGGCATCATTCAAACCTTGCTCGTCGATAACATATTGCATCTTGTACTTTTTACCTGTCTCAATGCCATTAGCCAAGGCATCCTCTTTGGATACGACATGGATGCCATCCCAACGCTCTGCCACGCTCTCCTTCCAGAGTGCAATCTCCTTAGCCAAAGCATTATCGTTGGCGCTCAACTTCTTGAAGCGAGCAGCCTCCTTGTTGTAGAACTTGTCATAGTAGTCATCCAACTGACGCTTCATCGTATAGTGAGGAGCGATAGTGGCGATAGAGTTCTTCACTACCTGAATCCACTCCTTGCTGTAACCATCGGCATTCTTGTTGTAGTACATTGGGATGATGTCATTCTCCAACAAGTTGTAGATGGTAGCGGCATCAAGCTGATCCTGATAGCCCTGGTTCTGATAGGTACGCTTCTCTGGAAGAGCCCAACCAGCACCCTCACGATAACCTTCAACCCACCAACCATCGAGCACAGAGAGGTTGACAACACCGTTCATCTCAGCCTTCTCGCCAGATGTACCAGAAGCCTCCAATGGACGAGTAGGAGTGTTCATCCAGATATCAACACCAGAAACCAAGCGGCGAGCCAATGTCATATCGTAGTCCTCCAAGAAGATGATCTTGCCGAGGAACTCAGGACGCTGAGAAATCTCGAAAATCTTCTTGATCAAGCCCTGGCCTGCGCCATCAGCTGGGTGAGCCTTACCTGAGAAGAAGAACAATACAGGATGCTCAGGGTCGTTAACGATCTTAGACAAGCGATCCAAGTCGGTGAAAAGCAAGTGAGCACGCTTGTAAGTAGCGAAACGACGGCAGAAACCAATCATCAAAGCATTAGGGTTGATGCGCTCCAAGAGAGATACCACACGAGCAGGATCGCCCTGGTTCTTCAACCATGTCTCAGTGAACTTCTCACGGATGTAAGCCACGAGCTTCTTCTTCAATGTCATACGAGTGTTCCAGATTTCAGCATCTGAAACATTGTAGATGGCATGCCAAATCTTCTCATTGCTTTGGTCGCTCATAAAGGAAGGATCGAAGTAGGTATCATAGAGCTTACGCCACTCGGTAGCCGTCCAAGTTGGGAAATGCACACCATTGGTTACATAACCTACATGATTTTCCTCTGGGAAATAACCCTTCCAGATATTGTTGAACATCTGCTGGCTTACCCAACCATGCAACTTACTTACGCCATTGACCTCCTGGCAAGTGTTGCAAGCAAAGATCGAGAGACAGAAACGCTCGTTGTGATCGTCGGCATTTTCACGACCCATGCCGATGAACTCGTCCCAAGAGATGCCAAGACGCTGAGGATAGCCACCCATGTATTTGCCGAAGAGAGCCTCGTCGAAGTAGTCATGACCAGCTGGCACTGGAGTATGGACAGTATAGAGAGAAGAAGCACGAACCAATTCAAGAGCCTGGTTGAAGTTCAAGCCGTCCTCCTCGATGTAATCACAGAGACGCTGCAAGTTGCAGAGAGCAGCATGACCCTCGTTGCAGTGATAGATATCTTTCTTGATACCGAGCTTCTTCAAGGTCAAGATACCACCGATACCAAGCAAGATTTCCTGCTTCAAGCGGTTTTCCCAGTCACCACCATAGAGAGAGTGAGTGATAGGCTTATCAAACTCAGAGTTCATGTCGTTGTCGGTATCCAAGAGATAAAGTTTGATACGACCTACGTTCACCTGCCATACGTATGCGTGAACCTGATAGTTCATATAAGGAACATCCACAACCACTGGGTTGCCATCCTTGTCGAGCACACGCTCGATAGGAAGAGAATTAAAGTTCTGCGCATCGTAGTTAGCAATCTGCTGACCATCCATGCTCAAAGACTGCTTGAAGTAACCATATCTATAAAGGAAACCTACGGCGCAAAGATCTACGTTGCTGTCAGAAGCCTCCTTCAAGTAGTCACCAGCCAACATACCGAGACCACCAGAATAGATCTTCAACACCTGGTTCAAGCCATATTCCATACAGAAGTAAGCCACAGAAGGGCGCTTGGCGTTAGGCTTGACATCCATGTAATCACGAAACATCTTGTAAACCTTTTTCACCTTAGCCATAGTAGCCTTGTCTTTCACGATAGCCTCCTTGCGGTCGTAGCTCAGACGCTCCAAGAGCAACACAGGGTTGGCATTCACCTCCTCGTACAATTTCTCATCGAGGCTCTTGAACAAGTCACGACCTTCATAATTCCATGCCCACCACATGTTATGGGCAATCTCGTCCAAGCACTTCAACTCCTTAGGAAGGCTAGACTTGACATTAGTCTCCTTCCATTGAGGAGCATTTACATAATCTGCTTTGATTTTCATTGTGTTTATATTAAAGTTTTATATTTTTTTATAGAGTTCTCTCTGCCATTCTTTCCTCTGCCTTACGCAGGGCAAAATCATAAGCATCATAATAATACTCGATGAAGTGGCTCCACAAAGCTTTCTTGGAAAGTTTCTCTGCATTGCTGCGGCATTTCTTTACCTGGGCATCCGTCATACCAGAATACTTAGCTACGGTATCCTTGATGGCGTCAGCCACCTCAGAATAGTTATAGTCTGTGCGCTTAATGACTTTTACGCCATCCTCTATCTCGCTATAGCCTCCCTTGACCGTATTTGCCCAAAGACCGAAGCCTGCCAAGTCTGTGGTGATACAAGGCACCTTGAATGCGATTGCCTCCAATGGGGTATATCCCCAAGGCTCGTAATAAGACGGATAGATGCAGAGATCATTGCCGAGCACGACATCATAATAAGTTTTGTTGATAATACCATCATCACCTGTCAAATAGCAAGGTAAGAAGATGAGTTTTACTTTATCTTCCTTGGTGTTATGCATATTGTAGTACTTCAACATGCCGAGCACATTGTCACGACTCATATCATGCAGCCAATGAGTGAGCATAGGAACCTCCAGAGGCGTCTCAAACTTCTCGCCACTGTTCAGACGTTCCAAGAGATCCTGACGAGGCTCTCCTACCCAACCTGGCACGTCGATAAAAGCCAAGACGTTCTTCTTCAAATTCTGGTCACGGAGCAATCGGTTCATCGATTCGATATAGACATCAATACCCTTGTTACGGAACTCATAGCGTCCACTCGTAGAAACGATAAGCGTGTCATCGCCAAGTTCTGTCCCCATCAAGGCATTGGCTACATTCAGCAAGCGTTGACGAGCCTCCTTACGCTTTTTGGCAAAAGCAGCAGCCTTTGGCACAAAACTGTTATCGAAACCATTCGGCAAGACAAAGTCTACAGGTTTGTCAAGCAGTTCTTTGCATTCATTGGCCGTAATATCGCTCACAGTGGTGAAGCAATCCACATATTTAGCAGTCTGCTTCTCGATGGAATGCTTGCTCTGCATGTTAAGTTCCTGAGCCATCTGGTCACCATTATAAGCAAAGAGATAGTCGTAGAGCGGCTTGTTGTTGCCAGCAATACTTCGACCGATACTGGTAGCATGAGTTGTAAACACAGTTGCAACTTCAGGCAAGTGCTTGTTGACATAAAGCAGACCGAGTCCAGTCATCCATTCATTACCATGATAGATGACTTTCTTACCTGTGCCGACAACATGCTTATAGAAGCTCTCAACAACTAAAGCCGCAGCATAGGAGAACATCGATGCCTCGTCATAGTCGCCATACGCATGAAGGCTATCAACCTGGTAACTTTCCCAAAGTTTACCGTAAATGTCATTCTTTATAGCATAATAGGGAGTAAAGTCCACAAGAACAGCTACAGGTTGCCCTGGTATATTCCATCTACCAATCTTAACCTTAAGCCCTTCTTTCAAGGCTTCCGTTTTCCACTCTGCATAAAGCGTAGCATCTTCTGAGAAATAAGGATTAACCTTGTCCCTCCAACAATCAGGACCAATGAAGATGAGTCGGTCCTGCAACTTTTCCATAAGAGTCTTGGCTCGTGTAGATAAGACAGTATAAATACCGCCGACCTTATTACATACTTCCCAACTAGACTCAAATATATAATCTGGAAATATTCTTTCTTTTCCCATAAAATATCAATAAAACACCGCAAAGATAACTAAATAATTGCAAAAAAGCGAATAAATCTACGATTTTCTTAATAAAAAATGCAGATTTCTTGATATAAATAAATAACTTTGTCGCACTAAACTCATAAAAAGATGAAAAAGTTCATATTAACATCGCTATTTTGTCTGTCATATTTGACACTATTAGCACAAGCAGACAGTACAACTTTCAAGGGGTACATCTCCAACAAGGAGTATGATGTCTTTCTTCAAATCAACTTCTATAAGAATAACGTCAAGGTACCTGGTCAAGAGATTTTCGGTGAAATGCCGGGCTATTTTGGTGACAGAAAAGATAGTAGGAAATGGCTCATCACCGATGCCCAGATAGAAGGAAACACTGCTCATCTATCCATAACCAATGATTATGGAAGTGAAGATTTGACTGCGGATCTAACTTTAGAAGCGGACGGTTCATATTGCCTCAAACAATTAAGTGGTAGCACTTTGAAAATCGCACGAAATCGTAAATGGGTCAAGATGCCCAAAAAACTTTTCTTCAAAAAATAAAACAAAATTTGCAGATAATTAGTCTATTCCTACCCTCTTGTAGTTTTCATATTCTTACCCATTGTGAAAGCAAGTGAAAATATAGAAAATACAAGAGGGCTTATTATGATTAATAGAAGGCTAAATTCCGACTCAATTCCGATTGAGTTCCGATGAAAAACAAAAAGCCTCAGAAATCTTTCG
>DHMR01000037.1 GCA_002405875.1 bacterium UBA4637 | reverse complement strand
CCATCCTCCCAGTAAGCCTTGTAGCCGTTGTACTCCTTAGGGTTGTGAGAAGCAGTAACGTTGACACCAGCCTTGGCGCCGAGCTCACGGATAGCGAAAGAAATCTCAGGTGTAGGACGAAGGCTCTCGAAGAGATAAGCCTTGATGCCGTTGGCTGAGAAGATAGCGGCAACGGTCTCAGCGAAGAGACGAGAGTTGTTGCGGCAGTCGTGACCTACTACTACAGAGAGACCTTCCTGACCTGGAAAAGCCTTGTGGATGTAGTTGGCGAAGCCCTGTGTGGCCATACCAACGATATACTTGTTCATGCGGTTAGTACCGGCACCCATGATACCACGCAAACCACCTGTTCCGAATTCCAAGTTCTGATAGAAGGCATCCACAAGAGCTGACTTATCCTCAGCGTCTAGCATAGCCTTTACTTCCTTACGGGTTTCTTCGTCAAAAGCAGGAGTGAGCCACTGCTGTGCTCTTTCCTCACACTGCTTGATTAATTCTGCGTTATTAGCCATAGTTTTATAATTATTAATTTGATAATTGCCGAAATTTAATTCACTAAACTACTATATATAATAAGGTATAGGAGGGAACCATCCAAATGATTCTGATTCCGACAACCTTTAATAATGCAAAGATATGAAAAATAGTTCAAGAAACAAAAGAAGATTGAACTTTTTTTTGTATTTTTGCATTCTAAAATAAAATTAGTCAAATTTCGGGTAATATTATACTATATGGAATTACATTTTACCGGCATCATCATTGCCGTTTGCACTTTCTTAGTGATAGGACTCTTCCACCCTATCGTCTTGAAAACAGAGTATTATACAGGCACCAAATACTGGTGGGTGTTCCTCGTTGTAGGCATCGGAACCATTGCCGCCGCATTCTTGATAGAGGACGTTTTGCTCTCCGCCCTTCATGGTGTAGTGGGAGCTTCTAGCCTTTGGAGCATTGGCGAATTGTTCGAACAGCGTCATCGTTGCGAGAAAGGTTGGTTTCCTAAAAATCCCAAAAGGATTGGAACGGGATATTATAGGGATGAGGAAGTGAAGTACGAAGAAGGAAAATTGGAGAACGGAGAATCATGAAGACAGAACTCATTTTGGTCGGAAAGACCGTCAACAAGCATTTCGTCGCTGGCATCAAGGATTATGCCGAGCGCATCACCCATTATATGCCTTTCAACATCACGACCATTCCTGAGCTCAAAAATACCAAGAGTCTCAGCGAGCAGCAACAGAAGGAACGTGAGGGCGAGCTGATACTAAAACAACTCCAACCTGCCGACACTGTGGTACTAATGGATGAGCACGGACAGGAATTCCGAAGCATCGAGTTTGCCAAGTGGATAGAGCGCAAACAGGCTACGGCTCGCCGACTCGTATTCGTCATCGGAGGTCCTTATGGCTTTTCACAAGCGGTCTACGACCGTGCCAACGAGCAGATCTCACTTTCCAAGATGACGTTCTCCCACCAAATGGTACGCCTCATCTTCACCGAAGCACTTTATCGCGCTTGTACGATTATCAAAGGCGAACCGTATCATCATGAATGATTTCAAAGGTAAAAGGGTAAAAATGTAAAAAGGTAAAAATGTCAAAGGAAAAATATATAGAGATTAAGGGCGCAAGAGCCAACAACCTCAAGAACATCGACGTGAAGATACCTCAGGGCAAGTTTGTTGCCATCACGGGTGTCTCTGGGTCGGGTAAGTCATCCTTGGCTTTCGACACTCTCTATGCCGAAGGTCAGCGTCGCTATGTGGAATCATTATCCTCATACGCTCGCCAGTTTCTGGGACGAATGAGCAAGCCGGAGTGCGACTTCATCAAGGGATTGCCGCCAGCCATCGCCATCGAGCAGAAAGTGATTTCACGCAACCCTCGCTCCACGGTTGGAACCAGCACGGAGATTTACGAATACCTTCGCTTGCTCTATGCTCGCATAGGCAAGACCTATTCGCCTATCAGCGGACAGGAAGTTAAACGGCATACCACCGAGGATGTGCTGGAATGCACCCGCCAATATTCACAAGGAACCAAGTTTGTCATCCTCGCCCCTATCCATGTGATTGAGGGAAGAAGCCTCAGCAAGCAATTGGAGATGTATCTTCAGGAAGGCTACTCACGAATCATGGTAAAAGGTGAGTTCATTCGCATCGAGGATTTCAATGGAGAAGCAGAGGCTAGCGAGATTTTTCTCGTCATCGACCGCGCCTCGGTAAGCGAAGAAAAAGATGACATTAGCCGACTGATGGATTCTGCCGAGACAGCTTTCTATGAAGGCGAAGGCTCCTGCCGTTTGCTATTTTTGCCTAGCAAGATTTCCTACGACTTCTCGACCCGGTTTGAGGCAGATGGCATAACCTTCGAGGAGCCATCCGACAACATGTTTGCCTTCAACTCCCCACTCGGAGCTTGCCCTACGTGCGAGGGATTCGGAAGTGTAATCGGCATTGACGAGAAACTAGTCATTCCCAACACCTCCATGAGCCTTTACGATGGTTGCGTGGTATGCTGGCGAGGCGAGAAAATGGGAATGTGGCTCAAGGAATTCTGCCGACGTGCCGCCCAATACAACTTCCCCATCTTCAAACCTTATTTCGAACTCACGCAAAAAGAGAGAGACATGCTTTGGCATGGACTTCCTTGCGACCGCAAGAAAGACATCCACGAACAGGTGAACATCGATGCCTTCTTCCAAATGGTCAAGGAGAACCAATACAAGATACAATATCGTGTGATGCTGAGCCGATTCCGTGGCAAGACCATTTGTCCAGACTGCCATGGCACTCGCCTCAAGAAAGAGGCATCCTACGTCAAAATTGGGGGAAAGAGTATCACCGAATTGGTTGAAATGTCGATAACCAACCTTTCGACTTGGTTTGCACAACTCGAACTCACGGAGCACGAGAAAGAAATCAGTAAACGACTCTTGACAGAGATAACCAACCGGTTGCAATTTCTGTTGGATGTCGGCTTGGGCTATCTTACGCTCAACCGTCTCTCCAACACACTCTCGGGTGGTGAGAGCCAGCGCATCAACCTAACCACGAGCCTCGGTTCCTCACTCGTAGGAAGTGTCTATATCCTCGACGAGCCTAGCATCGGGCTCCATAGCCGAGACACCGACCGCCTCATCAAGGTGCTCAGAGAGTTACAAGAGCTAGGCAACACGGTGGTCGTCGTTGAGCATGACGAGGAAATCATGCGAGCAGCCGACTATCTCATCGACATCGGTCCCGATGCAGGACGACTTGGTGGACGACTGGTTTACGCAGGAGAATCTTCTGAATATTCCACCAAAGACAAAGATAAGCTGAAAAGACTTTTGGAGAAATATCCCGAGAGTTATACCATCAAGTATCTCACCCATCAAGAGAAGATAGAGTGTCCTACCAGCCATCGTGCATGGAACCAGTTTATCGAAATCAAGGGAGCGAGGATGAACAACCTTCGTGGCATCGACGTGAAAATACCTCTGAATGTCTTTACTGTCATCACGGGTGTTTCAGGTTCCGGCAAGAGTTCCCTCATCAAGGGGATTCTCTACCCTGCCATGCGCCGTCATCTCGACTTGGTGGCAGATGCCCCAGGCGAATACACCTCCATGGAGGGTGACATTGACAGCATCAAGCATGTGGAGTTTGTCGACCAGAACCCTATTGGCAAGAGTACCCGAAGCAATCCAGCCACCTACCTGAAGGCTTACGATGCCATTCGTGCTCTCTTCGCCAATCAACCTTTGGCCAAGCAGATGGGTTTCACGCCCGCTTACTTCTCTTTCAATGCCGAAGGCGGAAGATGCGAGGAATGCAAGGGCGCCGGTTATGTGACCATTGAAATGCAGTTTATGGCAGACTTGACACTGACATGCGAGGCTTGCAAAGGCAAGCGATTCAAGCATGAGATCCTCGACGTACACTACGGTGGAAAGGACATCAACGATGTGCTCAACTTGACCGTAAACGAAGCTATCGAATTTTTCAGTGACGAGAAGAACCAACATCATGAGGGCGATTTCGACAACTGCCGAATTATCGTCAACCGACTGCGCCCCTTGCAAGAGGTGGGCTTGGGTTACATCAAATTAGGGCAGAACTCTAGCACACTCTCAGGGGGAGAAAATCAGCGTGTGAAACTCGCTTACTTCATCGGAAAGGAAGACCAGGAGCCAACACTCTTCATCTTTGACGAACCGACAACAGGTCTGCATTTCCATGATATCAAGCGACTGCTCCATGCCTTCAATGCCTTGATTGAGCGTGGGCACTCCCTTGTGGTTATCGAGCACAATCTCGATGTCATCAAGTGTGCCGACTACATCATTGACCTCGGCCCCGATGGAGGAGACAAGGGAGGAAATCTCGTCGTGGCTGGAACCCCTGAAGAAGTTGCAGCCTGCAAAAAGAGTCTCACAGGGCAATTCTTGAAGAAATATATATAAATAATGTAAAAAAGTGGCGCAATTCTAAACTTTATGCTTAATTTTGCATAAGAAATACTGCGTTCGGCAATTGGAAAGCGAGTTTTCATTGCCCTTGCTTGCAATTTCTTTGCATTTAAATAAGCAAAAGTTAACAAAGAATTTAAAAGATTATAGAAGATGAAAAGATTTATCTTAGCACTGACAATGCTTGTTGCCATGGTTGCAACAGCTAGTGCACAAGCAGAAATCAAATTCGACAAGTTGGTATACAACTTTGGCAACTTCAGCGAGAAGACTCCTGTACAGAAGACAACCTTTACATTTACCAATGTAGGTAACAAGCCGTTGATTATCAACCAGGCTATCGCTAGTTGCGGTTGCACCGTCCCAGCCTACACCAAGCAGCCTATCGCTCCAGGACAGAAGGGACAGATTACCGTCACTTACAATGGCAAGGGAATGTTCCCAGGTCACTTCAAGAAGTCCATCACCGTTCGCACCAATGGCAACGTGGAAATGACTCGCCTTTACATCGAGGGAGTGATGACAGAAGAAAAGTAACATTATTTTTTAATTAGACATTATTGTTACAAAAGAATAGAACATGATATTCTATTTCTCAGGAACAGGAAATACTCGTTGGGCAGCAATAAAGCTTGCCTCAGCGACACAAGATCGCCTGATTGACATCGCCGAAGAAATGAGGCGAATGAAGAAATTGGGCGAAGAAACAACTGAGCCGTTCATCTTGGAGGAAGGTGAACGGCTTGGTTTTGTTTTTCCGGTTCATGGTTGGCGAGTGCCAAGACTGGTAAGAGATTTCATTTCGCGGCTACAGGTACACAAGGGTACGCATCCCTTTGTGTATGCCGTTTGCACAGCGGGCGACAGTATCGGCAAAACGATAGAGAATCTCAACGAGTCCTTATCTTGCAACGCTTCGCTGTCTTGCATGGGCATCACTCAGGTAGCATCCTCCTACTCGCTCATCATGCCGGAATCCTATGTGGGTCTGCCTTTCATGGATGTAGATCCCAAAGAAAAGGAAATTCGCAAGAAAGAGGAAGCCGCCCAAGAACTGGAAGTCATTTGCGAAGAGGTTTTCAATCGAAAAGAAGGTATCCATCGATTGGTGAAAGGTCCCATTCCTTGGTTCTTCACCAAGGTGGTAGGTGGTTTCTTCGAGCATGTTCTCATCACCGACAAGCGATTCCATGTCACGAAAGACAAATGCGTGAAGTGTGGCATCTGCGCCAACGTCTGCCCTGTCAAAGACATTGATGGCGGAAAAGGGAAAATGCCGACTTGGCTGCACCACAAGGATTGTCTCACCTGCTTCTGCTGCTATCACCATTGCCCGCACCACGCCATCGAGTTCGGACACCAGACACAGAAAAAGGGACAATATTATTTTAAATGAATCCTAACACAATAACATCAATATGAAAAAGACTTTACTTAGCATTGCTTTCGCCTTGATGGGCATCACTAGCATCTTTGCAGCAAAGGCAAGGCCTGGGATTACGAATGTCATACAAAGTGACGGCAGCCAACTTTCCATTCGTCTGAATGGTGACGAAAACTGCCATTGGTACTCCACTTCGGATGGAGTTCTATTGGTACAAGTTGGAGCTAACTACTATATCGCACAGGTAGAAGAAAATGGCACATTAAAAGCGACCCCTCAACTGGCTCATAACGCGAGTGAACGTGGAGAAAGAGAACTAAATGTCATTGCACAACAAGACAAGGAAAAGTTCTTCAACGTCATCAGTGAAGATACACAAGTTTTAGCAAAACCAATCGGCAGTACGAATCC
>DHMR01000103.1 GCA_002405875.1 bacterium UBA4637 | reverse complement strand
AGGCTCTTTTTTAATAATAAAAAGGGAGGAAATGCGACCATTTCCTCCTTTTTGCTTGTATGACAGATACTTCTTTTATTCATTGATCAAGAGATAGAAGGCGAGTGCCCAGTCTTGGTCGTTGGCGAAGGCATCGGCGAAGTGTGCCTTCTCGCCATTGATGCGCTTTGGATAGACAAAGGCGCAGCTGCCAGTTCCGTCCTCGAAGACATTGCAGAGGTTGTTGCTGACGATCTGCTTTGCCATCTTCATATATTCCTCCTTGCCTGTAGCCTTGGCATAATAGAAGTAGGCGTTGGCGTTGATGCAAGTCCAGTAGTGAGGGAAGGTGTCGCCGAACACCTGACGCTTGCCAAACCAGTAGCAGTCCCAGTGGCGGATGGGTATCTCGTTGAGACGATAGTCTGGCTGATTGCCGCAGAGATTCTCTACCACAGGCATCATCTTCTCGGCAGCTTCCAGGTATTGCTTGTCCTTGGTCTGGAGATAGAACTCCAAGAGGAACTGGGTGGCTGGGGCGATGATGCTTTGCTCGAAGTTGACCTCCGACTTAGGGAAGTTCAAGCCGTTTGTCATAAATACTTCGGCAGTCTTGGAGAAATCTACCAAGAGGTCGTTGTGCTCGGTCATGAGTCCTGCTTCCTTCAAGGCCTTCAAGCCTGAAGTGACAGGGATGTCGATGCAGTAGAAGCCATAGCCCGTGTGATGATAGAGAGCTTGCATCGTCTTGTATCCCCAAAGGGCATATTTGTTGTCCTTGGTTACTTCATAAATGTGGAAAAAGAGGTCTGCTGCCCATGCGTAGTTGTAGCCACGGTTCCAGCCGTCCTTGGTTACACGAGAGTAGGTGGTGAAGTCTTCGGTCTGCAACTTGTTGTGATAGAAGTCGGCGTAGCGGATGAGCGATTGCTTCAACTTCTCATTTGGATGCTTGAGATACCATTTGGCGAGCATCACACCCATGCCCACACGTTCGCGGCCTTCGTCGCAGTCGTAGCTCTTTCGGCTGTCATCGTTCTTGTAGATGGCTTGCTTCTCGTTGTCATATACCATGTAGGAGCCATAGCGAGCGTCCTGAGGGTCGTTCATCTGTTGGTGGTCGATAATAAAGTTCACACGCTTGTCTATCAACTTGTCGTAGCTGCTCACCACGAGAATGGTGGCGTGTGTTCTCTCCACCTTATTATATATAAGGTCTATGCGCTGCTCACCGAGTTCGTTGGCGGTGAAGTAGGCATAGTAGCCCTTGGAATCCTTGCCAGTCTTGATGGCTTTCGCAGGACAGGTGGTGTCGCCGTTCTTCATGTTCTTGCCTGTAATGGTGGCTGAAAGAGACTTCAGTTTGTTTTTCTCCAGATAAACCTTCACGGTCTCGCCCTGCTGATAAACATACTTTTCGCTCTTGGCGATGGCGCCGCCCTGGGCGATGAGTTTCTTATAGAAGTCATCTCTTCCGTTGTGCTCGAAAACCTTCCAAGCCACGGTATAGCTTTTGCCGGCAGCCAAGGTCATGTCGGGCAGATCCATGGCGAAGACCCCTCGGAAGTTGGAGTTGGCGTTCTCACGCTTGCGTTCCCATTCCTCATAGTCTGGGAGAGAACCCTTGGTGAGCATCAAGCCCACATTGCCTCCTTCGATGGTCACATTGCTGTCCTTTTCCTTCTTGCTCTTTGCCTTGACAGTCTTGATACCCTTGTCGCCCATACGGATAGCCATGGCATAGGCTGCATTGTCGCCAGCCCAGATGTGGGCGTCGCAACGGTTGGTCATACAGGTGGCAGCATCGGGATAGTTGTCGTTCCATGGCGTGTAGATTCCCCAGTCGGAGATTTGGGCTGCCGTCTTGCCAGTGTTCTTGAAGGTATATTCCTCGAAGAGCTCGCCGTTCTTTAAGATTCTCTTCACGTTGATGAGGATGTTGCCAGCCTTGTAAGTTTGTTCGGTAAGAATGCCTTTCTTGCTTGCTGCAGATTGCAAATCCGCAGAGCCTTTTTGGCTGATAGGCTTCTGCCAAGTAAGCTTTTCGCCATTTACGGTGAGGAATCCCAGTCCCCAACCATATTGGCTAGTTACCCACTTGTATTGTTTGCCGTCAGGTGCGAGCACCCAATTCATTTTGTAGGCATCATTATTGATGCTTAATTCTGAGATCGCCCCTGTGGTAGCATCGGTCTTGAAGGTGATGCCTTGGGCGAAACTTGTTGCCAAAGACATTCCAAATGCTAATGCGATGGCGGTAAATCTTGTTTTTATCATTTGATACTATGTTTTTTGATTGTTTGCAACGTTATTAATCGTTTCTTCGAATGCAAAATTAGCGATAATCTATCGAAACAAGCTACGATTATAGTTCATTTATCGCTAAATTTTATTCAAATGGTTTCGGAACAAATAGTAGAAGAGTTCTACAAAAGTATAAGAAGTCTCTCAAAGAAGCAATAGGAATTGTAGGAAGATATAGTTTATGTCTTCCTAATATAAAACAACAACAGCCGCACAACAGCTGATGTGCGCTTGCACAACAGGTGTTGTGCAAGTGTCGCTCAGCTGTTGTGCGGCTGTCGCTCAAGTGTTATGCGGTTTGTGATTTGTTCTTATATGAACAGGCTTCCTATCTGGAAGACTATCGCCGATACTACCCATGCTAACAAGGTGGTATATCCTGCGGCGAACCCAGCCCATTTCCAACTGCCTGTCTCTCCCTTGATGGCGGCAATAGTTGCGATACAAGGGAAGTAGAGCAGTACGAAGAGCAAGAAGCAATAGGCGGTGAGCGTTGCCTTCGAGTCGGCCTCGGCATCGCTATAGCCGTATGTCTTCTTCAGGTCGGAGGTCATCTGCTTCTTCAGTACCTCGTACTTGCCGTCGTCGTCGTTATAGTCTTGGTCGTCTGAGAAACTGTCGTTGTTACTGTAGAGCACACCCATTGTTGAGGCTACAATCTCCTTGGCACCTACGCCAGATACCAAACCTACGTCGAGCTTCCAGTCGAAACCTTGTGGGGTGAAGATTGGCTCGATGGTCTTGCCGATTCTGCCGATGTAACTCTGCTCCTGCTGTGCCTGATTGTCAAGTTCCTCGTTGTGAGGGAAGTAGCCGAGCGCCCATACGATGATGCTTGCCACGAGGATGATGCCTCCCATCTTCTTCA
>DHMR01000005.1:1824-2798 GCA_002405875.1 bacterium UBA4637 | reverse complement strand
ATCGCCAAGGATGGATATTATCGTAAGTTGCACGACATGCAGCAAGTATAATATATGTATAAAAAAGGTATAATGACAAAGATAGTTTACGCATTTTTCTATGCAATATCACTGCTGCCGTTCAGGTTGCTCTATTGCATCTCCGACTTCGAATACTTCATGATGTATCACGTGGTGAAGTATCGCAGGGGTATTGTGCGTAAGAACCTCACAACGTCTTTTCCTGAGAAATCGCTTGATGAAATCATCGACATCGAGAAAAAGTTCTATCGTTGGTTCTGCGACTATTTCTTTGAGGCTGTCAAGTTACTGAGCATCAGTGATAAGGAACTGCGCCGACGCTTCCACGTTTATAACAGCGAGGAGGTGGAGCGTTGCTTCGAGGAAGGGCAGAACGTAGCAGCCATCTTGGGTCATTACTGCAACTGGGAATGGCTTTCATGCGTGGGCATCGAACTACCGAAGAATCGCATGATGGGCTTGATTTATCACCCACTCTACAACCATGCCTTCGACGAACTCTTCAAGCGCATCCGTTCTCATGAAGAGAATGGCGTGGTGGTACCCAAGAAAGACATCCTGCGCTATCTCATCGACTATAAGCGCAAGGGCATTATGAGCATGTTCGGCTATATCAGCGACCAAGGTCCCAAGTGGGAGAACATCCATCTTTGGTTGCCATTCCTCAACCACCCAGAGACCCCTGTGTTTACGGGTGGCGAGCGCATCATGAGGAAGATGAACGATGCCGTGTTCTATGTGGAGATGAGCCGTCCGAAACGAGGCTACTACACAGCCACTTACAAGCTCATCACCCGAGAGCCCAACTCCCTGCCCGAGCACGAGATAACTCGCCGTTTCTTCCAGATGCTGGAAGAGACCATCCGCAAGAATCCTCCTTATTATCTCTGGAGCCACAACAGATGGAAGAGAACCAAGGAGGAGTTTGACAAACATTACAGGATGGAACATGG
>DHMR01000005.1:0-1715 GCA_002405875.1 bacterium UBA4637 | reverse complement strand
TCCTTCTTAATGCCATATTGAGTCCAAATGGCATGGTTTTCTTTAGTCTCCTTGCGTATCTCATTATTTATCCTCCAAGCCTCCTCGTTCACGTAAGGCCGTCCGTGGTCTAAATGAAGAACGATCGCAGAATAACGGATTTGCTTAGAATGAATACCTTTATTGAATAATCTTTCTCCCATCTCACGGTCTTCACCCCCATATTGCATACGTTCATCAAAGCCATTGACTGCAAGAATGTCCTTACGCCATCCACTACTATTCATACCATTCCACGTAGCCTTGGTGGGCGTTACCCGATTCATCATCTTGGTAAAGAAGCTACTCTGTACCAACTTGGAGCACTTAAAACTAAAAGGCATTCCCTGTTGCCTGAGCCAAGAAAGTTCAAAAGCCTGCCCCAACTCAATATCTTCTTTTCGCAAAGCTTTGCTGATAGACATCGGCAGCTTGAAATACCCACCACTCAAAAAGCATCCTTCCTCTGCATTAGAGTCGTGAACACTCAAAAAGTCATGACGAGGAACACAATCCTGGTCTGTAAAGACCAAATAATCGGCAGTAGCAATCTCTAAGGCTTTATTCAGTATCACCGTTTTTCTGAACCCCTTATCTTCATGCCACACATGCTTAATCGGCAATAGTGACTGATATTTCTCTATCAGGAATCGGGTTTCTGGACCAGAACCATCATCAGCGATGATTATTTCATCAGCTTTACGATTTTGGAACAAATATCCCCATAATGTCTTCTCCAACCATTCTGGATTATTATAAGTAGAGATGATAACTCCCAAAGCCTTTTTTACACTCATATCATTATTTATTTGAATTAACAGAGCAAAAATAGCAATAAAAAACGAAAGAACCTAAGATATTAATAAAATAATTTGCCTAAATAAAAAAGAAATCGTAATTTTGCACAAAAACAAGACATAAAACTACAATATGAGACAAAATAGACTCTGCTACATCTCTCGCAATTACTATAATCTGACCAGTGCTGGCAATAAAGCTAAGACGGACAACGAGGACACACTCTCAGAAATGGGAGCTATCAACCTTGGTTTAAGCCGTACGGTCAACAGCAGTAAGATATTAGCATTTTTCCTTGACCTAGCAGGTATCATCCGTGCTTGCATCTTACTCCAAAAGAACGATGTTCTCTTCTTGCAATATCCCGTAAAGAAGTACTTTTCGTTCTTGTGCAACGTAGCAAGTATGAAAGGAGCCAAGACAGTATCGCTCATCCATGACCTCGGTTCTTTTCGCCGCAAGAAGCTCTCTATCCAGAAAGAGATAAGTCGCCTATCCCATAGCGACTACATCATTGCCTCCAACGAGAGTATGAAAGGTTGGCTACAGGAACATGGATTAGAAAAGCCAATAGGCTCCTTGGGACTCTTCGACTACCGCTCTCCTTCCTTCCACGAGCTACAAGTTCCATCATCCGACATCACAACGAATCCTACCGTTGTATATGCAGGAGCACTTAGCATGCGCAAAAACTCCTTCCTGATAGAACTCACCAAGAGCCTCAACACATGGAATCTAATGATTGTGGGCAACAAGGACGGCTTGCAAGGACTAAAAGACAATCCACACATCACCTATAGAGGCTTCTTGCCTTCCGAGGATTTCATCGCTCACATCGATGCAGACTTCGGATTGGTTTGGGATGGAGATTCACTCGATACTTGTTCGGGGGAATATGG
>DHMR01000105.1:18021-26307 GCA_002405875.1 bacterium UBA4637 | reverse complement strand
ATTTTAGTTGTTATTACTTAATTTCTATTAGGCATGGATACTGCACAACTTCGCATCGGATGGGCTTTAGGAGAGCTTGCCTCTGCTGGTTATGATTGTCCCGCTGAAACCGTAGGCAAAAATAGTAATTTTATTTGATTCAGCCAAATTATTCGGGATGATTTATAGAATTTTTGTGTTATTGGGGGCTAATCTGCTAAATAGAGTTTACAAATTTCTTGATTTTTGCGAGGAATTCATTAAAAATGGCTATCTTTGCACCCGAATCAAACATATAGGAAAAGAATGAGAAAATCAATTATTCTGTTGGGTGGAGCTCTCATGGCTCTGTTGGTAACATCTTGCCAGGGTGGAAAAATGAGCGGGGATGCTGATGAGGGCGATACCTTGCCAATGAAGTATGCCCAGTTGCTCACCATCGTCAAGCATGGGGAAAACGATGCTTCTGGCAGCCTCCCTAAAGATGGATACACTGAAGTGATGGTCAAGAATCCTTGGAAAAAAGGTATGATGTTGCATCGTTACATCCTTGTTCCGAAAGGGTATGAGGGTGACTCGACGGTAGCCATCCTCGCCAAGCGGCGTGGTTCGGGGGATGGATGTGTTACCGATACTGTGCGAACTCCGGTCGACAACAGCGTGGTGTTCACCTCTCCCCATTGTCAACTGCTGTATGAACTCGGTGCCAAGAATGCCATTCGTGGCGTATGCGACCTTAACTACATCAATATTCCGGATATCAAGAAGAGAGCGGCAGTTTCTCAGCTTGGTGCCCTTGTGGATTGTGGATCCAGCATGGCTCCCGACATCGAACGCATGATAGCCTTGAAGCCTGAAGCCTTGCTCGTCTCGCCATTCGAGAATAGTGGCGGTTATGGCAAGCTCGCCAATCTTCATATTCCCATTATCGAGACTGCAGACTATATGGAAACCTCGCCGCTAGGTAGGGCTGAGTGGATGAAATTCTACGGTATGATCTTTGGGAAAGAAGAGGGAAAAGTTATGCGTGGGGACTCCCTTTTCTCGGCCGTTGAGAGGGAGTATCTCTCGCTCAAGGCGCAGGCGACAAGGTTACCCAAAGGTCGCTCTGTGCTGACCGAACGTAAGACGGGAAGCGTGTGGTATGTGCCTGGTGGTCAGAGCACCATGGGCGTTTTGTTGAAGGATGCCAACGCCCGATACATCTTTGCCGATGATCCCCATAGTGGTAGTCTTGCCATGAGTCCCGAGCAGATTCTTGCCAAGGGCAAAGAGGTGGAGGTCTGGGCGTTCAAGTACGTTGAACCCAAGCCGTTGGATCGACCTCAACTCTTGCAGGAATATGACGGCTACAAGGCGTTGCGTGCTTTCAAGTCGAAAAACATCTACGAATGCAATACTCTCACACAGCCTTATTTCGAGTTGACGAGTTTCCATCCAGAGAAACTCCTGAGGGAGTTTATTATCCTCTCGCATATTGAATGTCAGAAACAGTTCGGAGGGTTGAAATTCTATCGGGAG
The DNA here is from genome assembly GCA_002405875.1 of bacterium UBA4637. The sequence continues at coordinate 24,807 of DHMR01000105.1, read as the reverse complement.
ATGAATGCCTCGGACAACCTTCCTGTTTCCGATCAAACGGTAGAGTGCCGTAAATGAGGGTAGGCGGGATTACGAGTCTATTTCTCGTCACGTAGACCTATCCCTCGTCATGTCGCGCTAACAAAATCGCCCTGAAAGGACGAAAGCATCTTTATTTCTATATTTCTATGCTTCGGTCCTTTCAGGGCGACTCAGTTTAATGACGTTCCTTTTATCTTATCATTTCATTTCTCTCGTTTTCTATTCATTCATCAAGAAGCTCTTGAATGCAGCGAAATCCTTTGTCATTTCGATGCTCTGCTTCTTGCCCTTCATGAATTCGGCAAGGCGTGCTGGTATCTCGATGTCTGTGCCCAAGATGCTGTCCACCTTCTCCTTGAACTTAGCTGGGTGAGCGGTCTCCAAGAACACACCTACTTCTCCAGGCTTCAACTGCTCTTTTAAGGCACGATAGCCGCAAGCTCCGTGAGGGTCAAGCACATACTTGGTCTCGTTGTAGCATTGCTTCATGGTTTCTGCTATCTGGTCGTCCTTGTAGGTGGCACCACTGATATAAGCTGCGATGGCATCATGGTTGCCTTTGTACAAGTCGTAGATGCGAGCGAAGTTGCTAGGGTCGCCTACGTCCATGGCGTTGGCGATGGTTGCCTTGCTAGGCTGAGGATTGTACTTACCTGTCTGGAGATAGTTGTAGAAAATGTCGTTGGCATTGTTGGCAGCGATGAAACGATGGATAGGCAAGCCCATCTCGTGTCCGAACAAGCCGGCTGTGATATTGCCGAAGTTACCGCTTGGTACGCAGATGACCAACTTGTCTGCCAATCCCTTCTCCTTCATGCGGGCGTAGGCATTGAAATAATAGAAGGCTTGTGGCAAGAAGCGAGCTACATTGATGGAATTGGCAGAGGTCAACTTCATGTGATTGTTCAGCTCCTCGTCCATAAAGGCTGACTTCACCAATGCCTGGCAATCATCGAATACACCATCCACCTCAAGAGCTGTGATGTTCTGTCCAAGGGTCGTGAACTGGCTCTCCTGAATCTTGCTCACCTTACCCTTAGGGTAGAGCACGTAGACGTGGATGCCATCGACACCGAGGAAGCCATTGGCTACGGCAGAACCCGTGTCGCCGGAAGTGGCTACGAGCACGTTGACTTCTTCCTTGCCTTCCTGACGTACAAAGTACTGGAGAAGACGAGCCATGAATCGGGCACCAACATCCTTGAAGGCGAGGGTAGGACCATGAAATAACTCCAAGGAATAGATGTTTGGCTCAACCTCTACGACAGGACAGTCGAATGCCAAAGTGTCATAAACAATCTTTTTCAGGGACTCCGCATCTACATCCTCGCCGAAGAAGGCATCTGCTACCTTGTAAGCGATTTCCTGGAAGGAGAGCTTTTCGATGTTGTCGAAGAAGTCCTGTGGCAACTTCTTGATGATTTCTGGCATGTAGAGGCCACGGTCTTCTGCCAAACCCTTGACTACCGCCTTGTGGAGGTCGGCGATAGGTGCTTTCTTATTTGTTGAATAGTATTTCATCTTTTTCTTGCTATTTAGGGGAGTTAAGGAATTAAAGAAGTTATCGCTCTCTTCGGTCGCTGAGGAGTTAAGACAACAGCTATTGTTGCTTGAGTCTTAGAGAAAACAAAAAGCTAAAGCTATTGTCTTAACTCCTTAACTCCTTAACTCCTTAACTCCTTAACTCCAAGTTATTTATTTGATTCTCATAAATGTATTCATGAAGTCTTGCAACTGGATGAGTCCGTAGCTGCCTCTTACGCAACTTACCTCGTCGTATTTCTCAACGCCGTCAGCCTCAATGCCCGGATAGTAAATCAAGAATGGCACGGGTTCTTTGACATGCGTGCGAATCTCGACAGGGGTAGGATGATCGGGAAGAACAGCAATGCATACAGGTTCGTCCCATGTGGATACCTCCTCGTAGATAGGTTTGATCAAACGGCTATCGAGGTTCTCGATGGTCTTGAGCTTCAGCTCCAGGTCGCCATCGTGACCTGCCTCGTCGCTAGCTTCCACGTGGACGTATACGAAGTCGTCACCGTCTTTCAAGGCTTGGATGGCCGCCTGTGCCTTGCCCTCATAGTTGGTGTTGGCAAGACCCGTGGCACCTTCCACGATGATGTTTCTCAATCCTGCGTAGTGACCGATGCCTCGAATCAAGTCGACAGCTGAAATGACGGATCCTCGTTTGATTTGAGGATACATCTGTGAGAGGGTTAGCATGTGAGGACGGTACCCGCCACCCCAAGGCCAGATGATGTTGGCCATGCGTTCGCCATGTTCCTTGCGTGCCACGTTGAATGGGTGGCTTTCGAGGATGGCTTGACTTTTCAATATCAGCTCATTCAAGAGGTCTGCGGTAGCCTGTGCGCTCATACGGTAATTGTCAGAAACCTGACCACCGTTTTCCGCCGCATCCTCGGCTGGAGTCTTGTCACTGTTGCCAGCGAGCAATGAGGCATCCACTTGCTCCATAGGCTTGACCAAGAGAGGCTTCCATTCCTCATTTGGATGGTCGTGAGGAGGAGCGCATTCCACGTACTTGTTTCCTCCCTTTATGATCAGTAGATGGCGGTATTGGATGCCCGTGATGAACTTCACATTAGGGTATTGACTGGCAAGTTTCTCGTTGAGGAATTGGATGAGGACATCGGCATCCTCTGTTTCCAAGTTGCCACCATTGTGGGTCACGATGATGCCGTCGTTCACGTTGATGATGTTGCAGCGTAGGGCAAAATCGTTGGGAGCCATCTCGTATCCTATGCTGGCAGCCTCCAAAGGTCCCCGTCCTTCATACACTTCGTTCTGGTCGTATCCCATGATAGAGCTGTTGGCCACCTCCGAACCTGGGTGGAATCCATCTGGTACCGTGACGAGTCTTCCTGTCTTGCCATTTTTGGCAAGCATATCCATATAGGGTTTGTGGGCGTACTGGAGCAAGGTCTTTCCACCCAGTCTTTCCACTGGGTGGTCGGCCATTCCGTCGCCAAGTATGATAATATGCTTCATAATTGTTATCCTTGTTTGGTGATTAGATGTTGGCGATACTCATGATGTTGGCAAAAACACCGGCAGCCGTTACGCTGGCACCGGCACCATATCCCTGGATCATCATAGGATATTCCTTGTAGCGCTCTGTCGTTAGCAAGACAATGTTGTTGCTGCCTTCGAGGTTGTAGAATGGATGCTCGGGTCCGACGGCTTGCAGACCGACGCTGGTCTTGCCGTTTTCCAGCTTGGCCACGAATCTCCAGCGTTTGTGCTCGATGTCGAGCGCCTTGCGCTTGGCCTCAAACTCGGCGTCGAGTTGCGGCAACTTAGCCCAGAAGTCTTCGAGCGTGCCTTGGAAATACTCATCAGGGACGAAGAGATTTTTCTCCACGTCAGATTGTTCTACTCGATAGCCTGCCTCTCGGGAGAGGATGACCAACTTGCGAACGACATCCATGCCGCTCAAGTCGATGCGTGGGTCTGGCTCGCTGTAGCCCTTTTCCTTGGCGAGACGAACGGTCTCGGAGAATGGTACGACACCGGAGATGGCATTGAAGATGAAGTTGAGGGTACCTGAGAGCACAGCCTCGATCTTCAGAATCTTATCACCTGAGTTGCGGAGATCGTTGATGGTTCCGATGATAGGAAGTCCTGCGCCCACGTTGGTCTCGAAGCGGAACACGACACCGCGTTGGATGGCAGTCTTCTTCAGGCGCTCGTAGTTCTCGTATTCACTTGAAGCAGCAATCTTGTTGGCTGCGATGATGCTCACGTTGTGCTCCAGCAAACTTTGGTAGAGGCTTGCCACTTCCTTGCTGGCTGTACAGTCTACAAATACGCTGTTGAAAATGTTCATGCCCAGAATCTTCTCCTTCAAGCTCTCGTTGGTGCTAGGCTCGGAAACTTTCAACTGCTCACGGTAGTTGTCCAGGTCGAGACCATCGCGATTGAAGATGGCATTGTGCGAGGAGGCGATGCCGACAACGTTGAGCTTGAGCTTGTTGCGCTCCTTCAACTCCTCATATTGGTTCTTGATTTGTTCGATGAGTTTGCCTCCCACGGTACCTACTCCGCAGATGAAGAGGTTGAGCACCTTGTATTCTGAGAGGAAGAAACTGTCATGCAGCACGTTCAGTGACTTTCTCAAATAGTCGCTCTTGACAACGAAGGAGATATTGGTCTCGGAAGCGCCCTGGGCACATGCAATCACAGAGATGCCGCTACGACCGAGCGTTCCGAAGAGCTTACCTGCAATACCTGCGGCGTGCTTCATGTTCTCGCCTACGATAGCGATGGTGGCAAGACCGCCCTCTGCGTGCATAGGGAACATGGCACCATCGGCAATCTCGTTCTTGAACTCTTCGTTCAACACGCATACAGCCTCATCAACATCCTGCTCGCGTACACCGATAGAGGTGGAGTTCTCGGATGAAGCCTGAGAAACCATGAACACAGAAATGCCTTCATTGGCAAGGGCGGTGAAGATACGGCGGTTGACACCGATGACACCGACCATCGAAAGACCTGTGACGGTAATAAGAGCTGTGCCGTTGATGGAGGAGATACCCTTGATAGGTTTGGAGTCGCCATCAATCTTGTTCTTGATGATGGTGCCCGGGGCATCTGGGTTGAAGGTGTTCTTCACCTTGATAGGAATATTCTTGATGCAAACTGGATAGATGGTAGGAGGGTAGATGACCTTTGCGCCAAAATTGCAAAGCTCCATCGCCTCGATGTAACTCAGTTCGTTGATGGTGTAAGCCGATTTGATGACACGAGGGTCGGCTGTCATGAAGCCATCCACGTCGGTCCAGATTTCAAGCACTTCTGCATCGAGGGCAGCGGCGATGATGGCAGCCGTGTAGTCACTACCGCCTCGTCCGAGGTTGGTGGTGCGTTCTGTGTTCTTGTCGCGGCTGATAAAACCCGGAACGAGCGAGATGCGAGGAAGGTCGGCGAAGGTTTCCTTCACCAAGCGGTTGGTCAACTCGCTGTCGAGGGTGTGCTTTCCCTTGCCGTTATGACGCTCGGTCTTGATGAAGTTGCGGGAGTCAAACCACTTGGCACCACGAATCAGTGTGGCGACAATCTTCGAGCTGAGCCTTTCTCCATAGCTCACGATGGCATCCTGTGTCTTCTCGCTTAAGTCGTGAATGAGATACACGCCGAAGTAGATGCTCTTCAACTGTTCGAAGAGGGCATCGACTGACTTGAATAAATTCTCTCTGTCAGAGGTGTCGGTGATGATGGTGTCTATCATCTTGTGGTGACGATCCACCATGGCGTCGAATTCGACTCTCCATTGTTCGTCACCCTGGAGGGCAAGTTGGGAAGTTTGCAAGAGTTTGTCGGTGATACCGCCAAGTGCGCTCACGACAACCACTACACTCTGTTTCTTGGCCTCATTTTCCACGATACGTTTTAAGCTGAGGATGCTTTTTACGGAACCAACAGATGTTCCGCCGAATTTTAATACTTTCATGTGTTATTGAATTATGTTGGTAATGTAATGCCTCCCCCGAAACGACCGGGGCTGGGGCAGAACTTGTCGGCAAATGTACGAAGAATCTGTCAAACTGCCAAGAAAAAATACTAAAAAATAGCATTTTGTTGCTTAAAATACTTACTTCGTGGTATGAAAAGGGAAAAAATAAAAGGCTATACATTATTATTATATAATTATATAGCCTTTTATAAAAACAGACTTTACTTGGTATGGTCTTTTATAAAGCATGTTTTAGTAATAGCCTTTCCAGGCTCTACTTGTATTTCACGATGATAGTGATATTACAGGCTGTGCGATTGGCATGCCTTCCTCCATATCGGTAATAGTCGTCAGCCTTGAGCATGTAGATGCGGTTGTTCTTGGCTCCTCGACAGGCGAGGGTCAGGATGAGGGCATCTCCATCCTTGCGCTCGCAGAAGTCGCCATGGTTGGCTTCGGCCTTGAAAGCTTCCACGAATGGCTGGATATTGGCGTAGCTGAGCTCCAATACCTTAACAACTTTCATGACGGCTCGTGTCTTCGGATTTCGCTCCACGGCCGAGGTATACTTGCTGGTGGAGATGGACGAGTAATTGTCCACCAGATTATCTATCTTGTTTTGTGCCAGTGCTGGGACTGCGAAAATCATCCCAATCACTATCAATAACAATCTTGCTTGTTTCATTTTTTTTCAGTTTTGACGGTTGAATGAGAAGCCTATTCGTTGAGCATCTTCTCGATTCGTGCTTTTTCTTCCGGATCATCTATGTTGTCGAGCACATTTTGCTCGGCACCTTTGATCGTTGGCTTTTCTTCTAGCTCTTCTTCGATAGAGGAGGCTTGGCTCAAAGCCCTCTCTATGTTTGGCTTGATGCGTGAAAGGTCATCTATGCGCTGCCCATTCACTATCATATAACTGCCTTCGTAATTACGTGCCAATTCTTGACTCGCATTCAAGTGTATGACAGTGGTGATGCCGAAGCAAAGAAGTAAGATGGCGGCAATGCCGATCATGATTCGTAAGAATTTGGTTCGTAGATGATTAGAGGAATCCTCTGAAACCTTTCCTTCAGAATCTTTTGGGGCTTGATTCACTTCCTTGAAACAGATCGCTCCGAATCCCATGATGATTTCTCGGTTGGCTTCCAAATCTTCTGGCAACCTTTCGGAATGCTGATCGTAGAAGTCGTAGAGTTCTTGTTCTTCTTGTAGGGATGTAGCTCCGTCGAAAAAGTGTTCTGTTAGGAGTCTAATATGGTGATATTCTTTCTGATGATTCATGATGA
>DHMR01000105.1:0-17945 GCA_002405875.1 bacterium UBA4637 | reverse complement strand
GATGTTCTTTCTGATGATTCATGGTTTGTTTTCTTTTTTTCATTGTTTTCTAATCTCTATTACAGTCTTGCGTATAGAACTTTCTTACCCCTTGCCTGGCTCTACACAATGTTTGCCTGATGCTAGCCTCGCTGTCTCCTGTGAGTTGGGCTATTTCTTTCATGTTCATGCCATCCATGTGCCGGAGTCTCAGGATTAGTTGCTGTTTGGGTGGCAAGTGGGCGATGCTTTGCATCATGCGGTCTATCATCTCGTTCTTGGCTTGGGTCGTGTTCGTGTCGATGGCCTTTTCAAGGATTCCTTGATGATAGGAGTCATTGAGTTGTGCCAGACCGGGATGATGGCGGAGGCAATCAATGCAGAGATTCCGTGTCAACACTTTGGCCAATGGACCCATAGGTGTATGTAGCTCACTCCTCATGTTCCAGAGTTTGATGAGTACATTTTGTACCATGTCTTCTGCATCTTCCTTGTTGTGCATGTATCGCAAGGCCACGGAAGAGAGTTGCGGGCGCAACGTACCTGCCTCTCGCTTGTATTCTTCTTCTGTCATTTTCCGTTATTTTCTGTCATCTTCAGAATTTATTGAGTTCCGTGACATCAACTTTGATGGTTCCGTCGTTTTTGATGGTGGTGTCATCCGCCGTGCCAGCTATCTTTATCTTGGCAGAGCCGCTGGACTGGACCGTCAACTTGTCGCAATCCAGTTGCATGTTGATATTGACACTTCCACTTCCGGCAATGTCGGCGTTCTTGCCCTTGAAATGGATGTCTAACTTGCCAGATCCGTTAATGCTTTGCTTCAGTTCATCGGCTTGTATGTTCGCTTGGTCGTTGGTGGAACCATTGCATGTCTCGATATAGCTGGCAGCCTGGATGTCGGAGATGAGTTTGTGAGATCCGTTGTTGCTGATGTGGAAGTCGCCATCCAGTTGGATAGGAACCGTAATGGTGCTGGCTCCGTTGTTGCTCACACTCAGATTGGTGCCTTGGATGCTTCCTTCTTTGTAGCTGATGGCGCCATTGTTCGTGATGGTGATGCTGGCTGCTTGGTTGATGTTGCCACTGAGGGTCATTGCACCATTATTGCGAAACTTAATGTTCCCTGCTTTCCAATGGTCTGCATGGAATTTCATCCCGCCATTATTGCTGAGCAAGTCGAGGTTGGGTGCTGTGACATGAAGTACGATGTTGCCATTGAAGTTCATGGATTGATAGCGAGGGTGCTTTTTGTTGCGGGAAATTTTCAATATTCCATCCTCCACCTGAATGTCGCACTTGTTCCAATTCTCGGCCGTGGCCTCTGCTGTGACTTGAAATCGGCTTCCTTGCGTAAAGTAGATGTCCACACCAAGATTGTTGCTGATGCCATGGAAGTCCTTGACATCAAGATTGCGCTTGATGTTGGATTCTACTTTGCTGTATTCCATGTGGTTGGCTTCATTCAAGCCCATAGTTTCATTGGCGAGTGCTTTGTGATTGCCACATGCGGTAAGTGGCAATAGAATTGCCAGCATCGCCCAAGTCATAATTGTTTTCTTCATAATTCTTTTCTTGATGGTTTGTCTCACTGGCTAGAGTTTCTATCCAGTGCTAATCCTTTCAATGGATTGTTTTCTACTTGCTATACGTAATTCTTGTTGAAATGTGACACAAAAATACAATTATTTTCTCAAATGTCGTCAAAATCGTAGAAATATTTCAAATATTGTGGACGAAATGCCACCTGCCAACAAAAAACAGTTTATTTATATGTATTAAAATATGTGTCTAATAGAAGGGTGGCACTCTGTCAGATTCAATATTTTTATAATTCTTCCAAAACGTAATCGTTTGAGTAATTTTCCAGGATTTTTTATGGGATAGATTTGGTGGAATCAAAAAAAACGAGTAAATTTGCAACGATATGATGGAATTTATTTCCTGAAATGCAAAACATTTAAAAACTACTATACGATTATGAAACAATTTATGGATGAAAATTTCTTGCTTGAGACACAGACTGCGCAAGATCTTTTCCACAATCATGCGGCTAAGATGCCTATCATCGACTATCACTGTCACCTCATTCCTGAGATGGTAGCTAACGATCACAAGTTTAAGAGCATTACAGAGCTTTGGCTCGGTGGTGACCACTACAAGTGGCGTGCGATGCGTACCAACGGCGTAGATGAACGCTATTGCACAGGTACGGACACCACCGATTGGGAGAAGTTCGAGAAGTGGGCAGAGACCGTTCCATATACTTTCCGCAACCCTCTCTATCATTGGACACACTTGGAGCTTAAGACTGCTTTTGGCATCACCAAGCAACTCAGTCCTAAGACAGCTCGTGAGATTTATGACGAATGTAACGAGAAGTTGCAATTGCCTGAGTATAGCGCTCGTGGCTTGATGCGCCGTTATCATGTGGAGTGCGTTTGTACAACAGACGACCCAATCGATGACCTTCGTTATCACAAGCAGACTCGTGAGAGTGGATTTGAAATCAAGATGATTCCAGCTTGGCGTCCTGACAAGGCAATGAATATTGAAAAGCCTGATTTTGCAGAATACATGAACAAGTTGGGCGAGGTAGCAGGTGTAACTCTCACCACTTTCAAGGATATGGTGGATGCTCTCCAGAAGCGCCACGACTTCTTCTCTGAGAATGGTTGCAAGTTGAGCGATCACGGTATCGAGGAGTTCTACGACGATCCATATACAGATTCTCAGATCGAGACAATCTTCGCCAAGGCTATGCGTGGCCAGCAATTGTCTACACTGGAGGTTCGCCAGTACAAGCATGCCTTCTTGAAGGTTTGTGCTGAGATGGATCATGCTGCCGACTGGACACAGCAGTATCACTACGGCGCTATCCGTGACAATAACACATTGATGTACAACAAGCTTGGCCCTGATACAGGCTTCGACTCTATAGGTGAGTTTAATACAGCTAGAGCCATGAGTAGCTTCTTGAATGAGCTCAACGTTGAGGGTAAGTTGACACGTACCATCCTCTACTGCTTGAACCCATGTGCCAACGAGGTTATCGCCACGATGCTTGGCAACTTCCAGGATGGTTCTTGCCCTGGTAAGATCCAGTTCGGTTCTGGCTGGTGGTTCAATGATCAGTTGGATGGTATGACCAAGCAGATGAATGCTCTCTCTGTACTCGGCCTCTTGAGCCGTTTCGTAGGTATGTTGACCGACTCTCGTTCGTTCCTCAGCTACCCACGTCATGAGTACTTCCGTCGTTTGCTCTGCAACCTCCTCGGCAACGATGTGGAGAAGGGCTTGCTTCCTAACGACATGGAGAGTCTCTCACGCATGGTAGAGGACATCTCATACAACAATGCACGCAATTATTTCAAGTTCTACTAAGCCTTGGAATAAACCCTATACAAATGAAGAAAGCCGTTAACTTCCCACCAGGGTTGTTAACGGCTTTCTTTCGTTTGTTATTTTTATGTTTAGGAATTCATTGACAGCAAGAATTCTGTGTTGTTGCGTGTATGCAGCATGTTGTTGTGGATGGTGTTCATTGCTTCGATAGGATTCATGTCGGAGATATACTTGCGTAAAATCCACATGCGATCCAAAGTGGTCTTGTCTTGCAGCAAGTCGTCGCGACGAGTAGAAGAAGATACCAAGTTGACGGCAGGGAAGATACGCTTGTTGCTGAGCGCACGGTCGAGTTGCAACTCCATGTTACCCGTACCCTTGAATTCCTCGAAGATGACCTCGTCCATCTTGCTGCCTGTGTCGATCAAGGCTGTTGCGATGATGGTCAATGAGCCACCTCCCTCGATGTTACGAGCTGCACCGAAGAAGCGCTTAGGCTTCTGCAAGGCATTGGCGTCCACACCACCAGTAAGCACCTTGCCGGAGGCAGGAGCAACCGTGTTGTAAGCACGAGCCAAACGCGTGATGGAGTCAAGGAATATGACGACATCATGACCGCATTCCACCATTCTCTTGGCTTTCTCCAAGACGATGCCGGCTATCTTGACGTGGCGTTCGGCAGGTTCATCGAATGTCGAGGCAATTACCTCTGCATTGACCGTGCGTGCCATGTCGGTAACCTCCTCAGGACGTTCGTCGATCAAGAGCATCATCAGATATGCCTCAGGGTGGTTGGCTGCAATCGCGTTGGCGATATCCTTCATGAGGATGGTCTTACCGGTCTTAGGCTGAGCCACGATGAGGGCACGCTGGCCTTTGCCGATAGGAGAGAACAAGTCTACGATGCGAGTGCTTAGGTTGGTAGTGGCACGGTCGCCGCATAGCTCAAACTTCTCGTTAGGGAAGAGTGGGGTGAGGTGCTCGAAAGGCACACGGTCGCGTACTTCTGCGGGATCACGACCATTGATCTTTTCGATGCTGGTCAAGGGGAAGTACTTCTCGCCATCATGAGGAGGTCGTACACTGCACTGGATGACGTCACCCGTCTTGAGACCATATCGCTTGACGAAATTGATGGAGACATACACATCGTCAGGTGAAGACAGATAGTTGTAGTCGCTGCTACGTAAGAAACCATATCCGTCAGGCATGACCTCTAGCACGCCATTGGCTGAGATGATATTGCTAAAGTCATATTCTGGCTCGTTCGAAGTCGTTCGTATGGATGATGGAGCTGGAGCCTGGACATTGATCGGGTTCATCGGACGGTCGAAAATGTCGTAAGTCGGCATAGCCGCATGGTCTTCGATAGGTAAGTCTACCACTGGAATAAAGTCGGTTCCGTCTCCAGGGTCGCCTTCCCAGACACCAGTTGGGTTTGGGGAAAAGGATTTTTTCTTAGATGTCGTTCGTGCAGGGGCGTTCTCCTCATTTTGTGCATTCATCTTTGCTTGCAATTGAGCGATAATCTGCTGGCTGTCCCCCGAGTTGGTGGATGGATTTCCAAATTGCTCCTCTGGGATGAAGCCTTCCGTGTTTCCCTCTGGAGTAGTCATTGAGGCAGACTGATTCTGCTCGTTTGGAGTGGCTCCTTCTGCCGTATCCTCCTGCTGTGCGTTGGTAGCTTCTGCCTGGGCTTGGGCAGCCATCTTTGCCTCATGTTGTTTCTGGAGTGCGGCCGCCTTGGCTGCAGCGATGGCCTCCAACTCAGCCTTGCTCTTTCTGCCCCGATGCTTAGGGAAGGCTGCCAATGGATTGACTTCTGGTTCTTCTGAGTTTGGGGCTTCTGTCTGTGGAGCCTGCTCCTCTGAGGTTTCAGCTTTCGCATTGCTTGCCTCTACGGTACTTTCGGCTGTGGCTTTCGCCTCGTTGGTAGAGTCGGATACAGATGCCTCAGTTTGCTGAACTTCCTCGGCTGCATCTTCTGGTTGGTTTTCCAGTGGTGGCAATTCTTTGAATAGGGGTGCTTCGGATGTCTTGACTGGACCCTTGACCTGTTTCTTCATAACGTCATAGTTCTCACCCTCTTTCCCTTTGACAGAATAAACTCTGTCTTCTTTCTTGGAAATACGTACACGTTTTCTTTTGACGGGTTGAGCTGGTTGTTCTGCCTGGGTGTCAAGAATCGCATAGACAATAGTTTCCTTATTGTCATTCGACTTGATTTTAGCACCGATTTGCTTAGCAATGTCCTTCAATTCTGCGACATTCCTAGAAGTTAATTCCTCTTTGCTATACATTATTTTATATATTATATTGTATATGAATCTTGGTTGAAATATAAGGTGTTTCAAGAAGAGAAACACGGATTGTATTAAAATTCGAGTGCAAAGATAATTAAAAAATTCTTTTCTGCCAAATTTTTTTGCTATCTTTGCACAAAAAAATAGAAAATGGCTAATCAAATACCCTATTTAGACGTTCAGAACCTCACGAAACGCTTTGGAGCACAGGTTCTTTTCGATCGTATATCCTTCTCGATAGCAGAAGGTCAGAAAGTGGGACTCGTGGCAAGAAATGGCACGGGCAAGTCTACATTGATGTCTGTGCTCATGGGCAAAGAAGGTCATGAGTGCGGAGATATCATCTATCGGCGCGACCTGAAGGTGGGATACTTGGAACAATCCCCTAAGTTTGACCCCGATGAATCCGTGCTGGATGCTTGCTTCAACCATGAGGGCGCCCCGGAAAAGGTGCTGAAGGCGAAGCAAATCCTGACCCAGTTGCACATCACCAACTTGGAACAACCGATGGGACAACTCAGTGGCGGTCAGCAGAAACGTGTGGCCTTGGCCAACGTGCTGATTGACGAACCCGACTTCTTGATGCTCGATGAGCCGACCAACCATCTCGACCTGGAGATGATAGAATGGTTGGAAGGTTATTTGAACCGTGGCAACAAGACTATCTTTATGGTGACCCACGACCGTTTCTTCTTGGATAAAGTTTGCAATGTCATCCTCGAACTCGATGACCAAACGATTTATACCTATCGTGGCAATTATGCGTATTATCTGGAAAAACGTCAAGAGCGCATGGATAATCTCCGTGCCGAGATTCAGCATTCCAAGAATCTTTACCGGCGTGAGCTGGACTGGATGCGCCGACAACCCCAAGCTCGTGGTCATAAGGCTCGTTATCGTGAGGAGGCTTTCTATGAGTTGGAAAAGGTGGCCAAGCAGCGCATCGAGGATCGGCAGGTTCGCTTGAAAGCTTCGACCGTCTATATAGGCAGCAAAATCTTCGAATGCCAGTATGTGAGCAAGGCTTTCGATGACCGGGGAAAAAAGAAGATTATCCTCAACCATTTCTATTACAACTTTGCCCGTTTTGAGAAAATGGGCATCGTGGGCAACAATGGAACGGGCAAGTCTACTTTCATCAAGATGCTTTTGGGGGAGGTCGCTCCCGACTCGGGTAAGTTTGACATAGGCGAGACCGTTCGCTTCGGCTATTTCTCACAAGAGGGGCTGAAGTTCAAGGAAGACCAGAAAGTGATAGATGTCATTACTGACATTGCCGACTACATCGATTTGGGTGGTGGAAGGCACATGACGGCATCCCAGTTCTTGCAGTTCTTCCTATTCACGCCAGAGGAACAGCACAATTACGTGTATAAGTTGAGTGGTGGCGAGAAACGCAAGTTGTATCTCTGCACCGTACTGATGCGCAACCCAAACTTCTTGGTGCTCGACGAGCCTACCAACGACCTCGATATCCAGACGCTTCAGGTGTTGGAAGAATATCTCCAGGATTTCCCCGGATGTGTCATCGTGGTCAGCCACGATCGTTATTTCATGGATAAAGTGGTCGATCATCTGCTGGTCTTCAAGGGAGAAGGCGAAATTCAAGACTTCCCGGGTAACTATACTCAGTATCGTGAATGGAGCAAACTCCAAGCCAAGGATTCCCTTGGTGGGGCAGCCTCCGCAGGAAATTCCGGGAAAGGCAAGGCTTCCAATGGGACTACGACCCATTCCGTTGGGCCCACGGACGAAGGAGCTGGAACTGCCAAGCGCGATGCCAATCATCAGAATAAGCGCAAGATGTCGTTCAAGGAAAAACGCGAGTACGAACAGCTTACCCAAGAAATCGATGCGTTGACCGCAGAACAAAAGAAACTGGAGGATGAACTGTGTAGCGGAACGCTTTCCGTGGATGAACTTACCGAGAAAAGCAAGCGATTGCCAGAAATCAAGGACGAGCTGGATGAGAAGGAGATGCGATGGCTGGAGCTAGCGGAAATTGAGGGTTAAGTGGTATCGCCCATTAATCACGGCGGTATTGCCCATTAATCATAAATGTATAAAATCAAATCAAGATGGAAATCAAGAAATCAGAATTTACCATATCTGCTCCACGAGTGAGCATGTGTCCTAAGGATAATAAACCTGAGTATGCCTTCATCGGTCGAAGCAACGTTGGCAAGTCGAGTCTCATCAATATGCTTTGCAACCACAAGGGGTTGGCGAAGACTTCTGCCACTCCGGGCAAGACCCTGTTGATCAATCATTTTATCATCAATAATGAGTGGTATTTGGTCGACCTGCCAGGTTATGGATTTGCCAAGCGCTCCAAGACCGTGCAGAAACAATTGGAGCAGATGATCTCCAGCTATATCCTGCAACGCCCACAGTTGGCGAATGTGTTTGTGCTGATAGATGTACGCCATGATCAGCAGAAGATTGACCGTGAGTTTGTCGATTGGCTGGGAGAGAGCAACATTCCGTTCTGTATTGTTTTCACCAAGGCGGACAAGTTGGGACCTGTCAAGGCTCGCATGAATGCGGAGAAGTGGATGCATGCCCTGGAAGACAGATGGGAAGAACTCCCACCTTATTTTATTACAAGTAGCGAGAAAAAAACGGGACGTGACGAGGTGTTGGATTATATCGACCAAATCAATAAGTCCTTGGAATAAAATGCCAAATCAATAAGTGTCCTTGGAATAAATATTATAAAGGAGATCATTGCATGAAAAAAATCAAATGGGGATTTATCGGTTGCGGTGAGGTGACTGAGAAAAAGTCTGGCCCCGCCTTCAACGAAGTGGAAGGTTCGCAAGTGGTGGCAGTGATGAGTCGTAGTGAGAACAAGGCTCGTGGTTATGCTGAGCGTCATCATATACGTAAATGGTATACCGATGCACAGGAGTTGATTGACGACCCTGACGTGAATGCGGTTTATATTGCGACCCCACCGTCTTCTCATGCCACCTTTGCCATCATGGCCATGAAGGCGGACAAACCTGTCTATGTGGAGAAGCCTTTGGCGGCCAGCTACAATGACTGCATCCGTATCAATCGTGTCAGCGAGCAGACGGGAGTTCCTTGTTTTGTAGCTTACTATCGTCGTTACCTTCCTTATTTCCAGAAAGTGAAGGAGATTATCCGGGAAGGTGGGATTGGTGAGGTCGTCAATGTTCAGATTCGTTTCTCGGTTCCCCCACGCGATTTGGATTACAACAGTGGCAAGGAAATGCCTTGGAGGCTGCAACCAGACATCTCGGGTGGTGGATATTTCTACGACCTGGCTCCTCATCAGATTGATTTGTTGCAGGACTTGTTCGGCGTTATCACCCGTGCGCATGGTTATCCTGCCAATCGTGCTCATCTCTATAAGGCGGAGGATACCATTTCTGCTTGCTTCTTCTTTGAGAGCGGCATCCCGGGCAGTGGCAGTTGGTGCTTCGTGGGACATGAGAGCGCCAAGGAGGATCGCATCGAAGTGATAGGCGACAAGGGAAGTTTGTCTTTCTCGGTGTTCAACTACGATCCAATCCTGTTGGTCAACGAGGAGGGGGAGAAGAGCATCACGGTGCCAAATCCGCCTTACGTGCAGCTGCCTATTATCAAGAATGTCATCGAAGACCTGCAGGGCATCAGCAAATGTACCTGTACAGCCATCTCCGCGACACCTACCAACTGGGTGCTAGACCGCATCCTATGGAAGAATTAAGTTTGTAGTAGCATTGAAAAAGAGATTTGTTATATTGTTGGCGATTTTGAATAGTTTTGAGGCACAGGCTGTTGTCCCAAAACTAGGAGATGTTGTCTCTAGACAAGAGTTGGTGGATTCCAAGCAAATGACAATGGACTCTACCTCTACCACCCTAGGGACGCTGTTCAATCGCTCCATGTTCAAGCCCAATACGACTGACAGCTTGGAGCGTGTACGCCACAACAAGACATTCTTTCATCGTGTGGGAAATCTCTTCACCCGTTTTTTCCGGGAGTTTGACAACATCGACACGACTTATATTGAGCCTCAACATTACAACTACACGGTGATGCTCCAAAACACGAATACGTATGAGGAGTATACATTGTCTAACAAGGAAGGTCAGCGAATCTCCTTTGCACCAGACCCGACCTTCCGGTTGGGACCTTATGTGGGTTGGCGATGGGTGTTCCTGGGCTATACCATCGACCTCAAGCATATCATAGGACATTCCGACCATACCAACAAGAAGGAGTTCGATCTCAGCCTTTATAGCAGTATGCTGGGCATTGACCTTTTCTGGCGGCAGACAGGTAACGACTATCATGTGCAACGCATGACTTTGGGGGATGGTGTCGATACCTCTCCGATGCGAAAAGTCCCATTCGATGGCTTCAAGTCCAGCATCAAGGGGTTCAATCTTTATTATATCTTCAATCATCGAAAGTTCTCTTATCCAGCGGCTTATTCCCAGAGCACGACCCAGCGGCGAAGTGCTGGCTCCATGCTGTTGGGTATTGGCTATACACGCCATACCTTGGAGGTGGATTGGGATAAACTGAGCGGAATCGTGGACGAACGTCTGGGCATGAAAGAAGATGGGACGACTCGCATCGATAGCAGCCTGGAGTTCTCCAAGGTCAAGTATTCGGACATCTCCGTTTCCTGTGGCTATGCCTACAACTGGGTCTTTGCCAGGAATTGGCTTTTCAATGCCTCCATGTCTCTGGGCATCGCCTACAATCAGTCTAGTTCTGATACGGAACATGGTCCTTTTGATTTCAAGGACTTCAGTTTCAAGAACTTCAACTTCGATGGTATCGGACGTTTTGGAGTGGTATGGAACAACACCAAATGGTATGTCGGTGCCAGCACCATTATCCATTCTTATAATTACAAGAAAGAACAGTTTTCTACCAACAACTCGTTTGGTTCCGTCAACATCTATGTCGGAGTCAATTTTGGCAAGAAAAGACATCATTAGTTGAAAAGGGTATAAGTTAGTTGAAAAGGGTATAAGATTGTTGTTTGAAATTCAATTCATTTAAGATGAAAAAAGCATATTTTTTATTATTTGCCTTCTTGGTCTTGTGCCATCAGGGGATGGAGGCTGTCAACTATCAGAAAAAGGATAGCTTGAGGGTGGTTTCCTTGTTGAAGGAGGCTTCTTCTCTGAAAAGCAAGCCCAAAAACTGGATGCTTTGGTTTGGCAAGAAGTTTGTCGGCGTTCCGTATGTCGGTGGTACCTTGGACAAGGCGAAGCGTGAAAAGCTCATCGTCAACACTTCCGAGCTGGACTGCACGACTTATGTGGAGCTTGTTACGGCTCTGACCCTTTGCGCCGAGCGCCACGAGACCTCCTTTGCTTCTTTTTGCAACCGTCTCAAACACGTGAGATATATCGGTGGAGAGGTGAGCTATGAGAAGCGACAGCATTATTTCACGATCTGGATTCAGGACAATGCCAAGGAGGGCATCGTAGAAGACATCCAGACAAATCCGCCTTTTACGGCCATCCAGAAAATCCAGGTCAATTGGATGACCACGCACCCCAACAGCTACCAGATGCTCAAGGGCAATCCGACACGGTTGAAGGGTATCAAGGCTTTGGAAAATAGCATCAACGGAAAGTGCTATCGCTACATCCCCAAGGAAAGCATCGCAAACAACACTCTCTTTCGCAAGACCATCAAGGATGGTGACATTCTGGTCATCATTACCAATAAGAAAGGACTTGACACGACCCACATTGGCTTGGCTTCCTGGCATTCGGATGGTCTTCATCTGCTCAATGCCAGCAGCATTCACAAGAAAGTGATCGATGAGCCGATGACGCTCAAGACTTATATGTCCAAGCATCCTGTGCAAATCGGAATTCGTGCTTGTCGAGTGAAATGATGATGTAATGAGATAAAATAAAAATGGTAATCAGATATGAAAAAGGCGTGTTGGAAGTCCGACGCGCCTTTTTTATTTGATTCTAATCTGATTTCTATTTGATTTTGGTTTCAACGGCATTTACTTCTTAGGCGCTTGCTTGAGAATCTCCAGCAAGTGATCCCAAACCATTTGTACCGTTGGGATGAGCAAAGCCTCCTGTGGCGTGTGCACGTTGCGAAGGGTAGGGCCGAAGCTGACCATGTCCAAATCTGGGTATTTCTCAGAGAACAAGCCGCATTCCAAACCAGCGTGGATACCCTTCACCAAAGGCTCCTTGCCAAAGAGTTTCTCATAGCTCTTGACAGCCAAGGCGGTCAATTCACTGTCTGCACGCATCTTCCAAGCTGGATACTTGTCGCCGACACTCACCTTGGCACCTGCCAAAAGGAAGGCAGCCTTGACGGTATTGGTCATGTTCTCCAAGTTGCTCATGACATTGCTGCGCTGTGAGGCAACAATCTCGATGGTGCTGTCGGTAGTGGCAACGCTCGCTACATTGCTGGAAGTCTCCACCATCCAGGAGATAGCCTCGTCCTGGCAGTTGGTCAAAGGACCGTTGTCGACGGCTTGCAGTGCCATGATGAATTTATCTGCCACCTCTTTATCGATGACAGGGGTAGGCTCGGCGCTCTCCATATTGAAGTGCATTTCGTGCTCGGTCACATGGAATTCATCCTCGACCTCTGAGGCGAAAACATTCCAGTCGGCGCGAACTTGTTCCTTGTCCT
This sequence comes from bacterium UBA4637, assembly GCA_002405875.1. The sequence continues at coordinate 5,673 of DHMR01000105.1, read as the reverse complement.
CGTTCTTGACAGCGAATACCACCTCTCCATCACGTGGGATGGCATTGTGCATCTTACCGCTGTTGAAGCTAGCCAAACGAATGTTGCCATGGCGCTTTTCCAATTCTATGAAGAGGAAGCGAGCCAAAATCTTGATGGCGTTGGCGCGCTTCTTGTCGATGTCGTCGCCCGAGTGGCCACCATTCAAACCTTTCAAGTTCAACTTGAGGAAGAAATATCCTGTTGGTGCCTCCTCGCGCTTCAACTCGAATGTCGCATGAGTGGTCTGTCCGCCAGCGCAAGACACGAAGATGAGCCCCTCGTCCTCGGAGTCGAGGTTGATGAGCATCTTACCCGTCATGAAACCGGCCTTCATGCCATGGGCACCTGTGAGACCTGTCTCCTCGTCGCGAGTGAAAACGCACTCAATTGGACCATGCTGGATGTCATTGCTTGCTAGGATTGCCAGTTCGATGGCGCAACCGATGCCATCGTCGGCACCGAGGGTGGTGCCTTTGGCCTTCAACCATTCGCCGTCAACGTAGGTCTGGATAGCATCTTTGTGGAAGTCGAACTTCACATCCACCAATTTGTCGCACACCATGTCCATGTGGCTCTGGAGAATGATGGTCTCGCAATTCTCGTAGCCAGGGGTAGCTGGCTTACGGATGATGACGTTGCCCGTCTCGTCGACCGAAGTCTCCAGTTGATGACTTTTACCAAACTCTTTCAAGTACTCGATCATGTTTTCCTCGTGTTTGGATGGACGGGGAATCTGATTGATTTTAGCGAACTGCTCGAACACGCAAGCAGGTTTTAATTCTGATTTACTCATTATTTATGTTATTTTATTTTGAAATCTCAACTATTTTGTTATTTTATTTTGCAAATTGCACGAAAAATGTTACCTTTGCATCGAATTGTGCTGCTAAGGCACTGCAAAGATAATAAAAATGATAAAGATATTGTTATTAAGCGTGTTAATTATTGCTATCAGCATAGCATTATTATCCGTCAAGTTACTATTTAAGAAGAATGGTCAATTCTCTTCGCAGCATGTGCATGACAATCCGGGATTGCGCAAGCAAGGTATCCATTGTGTGATTGACCAGGACCGTGAAGCCCGCAAGTCGGGAAAGGCTTGCTAAGAAAAAGGCTTGCTAAGAAATGAATTAGAATTTGTTAGAATTGGAAATTAAAGTTGGAAATTAATAAAAATAAGCTATATAAGAAATGAAAAAGAACATTTTGAGTTCAGTGGCTATCGCAGCAATGGCTGCCTTGTCACTCGCATCATGCAACAAATCACAGCCTCAGGTAGAGGCTAAGTCTGAGAGCAAGGCTCCTGCTGAGTTGAAGATAGCATACGTAGAGGTTGACTCTATCATGACTCAGTACACTTTTGCCAAGGAATATGCTTCGCTTCTTGAGAAGAAGGGGCAGAATATCCAGGCTACCATCGCACAGAAGGGTCAGCAGTTGCAGGCTGCCGCAGCCAACTTCCAGCAGAAGGTGCAGCAGAATGCTTATACTCGTGAGCAGGCCGAGGCTATCCAGGCTGGTCTTCAGAAACAGAACAATGACCTCCAGGGCTTGCAGCAGCGCTTGAGCACTGAGTTTGCTGCCGAACAGGATAAGTACAACAAGGCTTTGCATGATAGCATCGCTCATTACTTGACCCAGTACAACAAGGACAAGAAGTATAGTATCATCTTCTCCAAGAGCGGTGACAACTTGCTCTATGCTGATGCTGCTTACGATATTACCAAGGAAGTGATTGCAGGTCTGAACAAGGCTTACAAGAGCAAGCTTCCTGCAGCGAAGTCTACCGACGAGAAGAAAAAGTAAGGAATGCTCAGAAAGGATAGGTATCGATATATCTTGGATTATTTCCGCCAGACGATACCTCGGGTTACCACCGAATTGCAGTTTGGCAGTGCTTTCCAACTTTTGGTTGCCACCTTGCTTTCCGCCCAATGTACGGACAAGCGTATCAATCAGGTGACACCAGTTTTGTTTGCTCGTTATCCGGATGCCTCATCGATGGCGCAAGCGGATGTCGAAGATGTCTACGAGTTGGTCAAGTCGGTGAGCTACCCGAACGCTAAGTCGAAGCACTTGGTGGAGATGTCACGGAAGATGGTGCAAGATTTCGATGGCGAGGTTCCGGAAGATATGAATCTTCTTACCTCTTTGCCAGGAGTAGGGCGTAAGACTGCCAATGTGATTCGAGCCGTGTGGTTCGGCAAGGCTACGATGGCGGTAGATACTCATGTCTATCGAGTGAGCCATCGACTAGGATTGGTCCCCGCAACTGCCGATACTCCTCGAAAGGTCGAAGACTACCTGATGAAGCATATTCCGGAGGAAGATATTCCCAATGCTCATCATTGGCTGCTCCTCCATGGCAGATATGTATGCAAAAGTTCCAAGCCGGAATGCAGCAAATGCCCTTTTATTGATATTTGTCCGAAATTGCTGAAGAACAGTAAACTGGATTCATAAAACCAGCTTATAAAAAATCCCGCTCTACGATGCCTGAAAAGGAAAAGTAGAGCGGGATTTTTTGGATGCCTTTCTGATAGGTGGTTCGATACCTATTAGAATAAATCGAGTATCTTGTCGATTAACTTCTCGATAGTTGTCGAGTCGGTAGCTTCGTCTAATTTTTGGTTGATTTTTTCTTCTACCTTTTTGCTCACTTTGTCGACGGCTTTGTTCATGGCTTTGTCAGCCTTGTCCTCCATCCGCTGTTCGAGGTTTCCATTTGTTTCATTATCCGAATTGTCATCCTGCTGATTCACAGATTCATCCAAGTTGTTGTCTATGCTTGAATCATCGTTCGTGGAAGTGCTGGATTCCTCTTCGATTTTCAAGTTGTCGTCTTTCTCCAATGCCTTGAGCATGTCGTCTGCATTGAGTGTGATGACTTTGCCCAGAATGCCATAACTCACGGTATGGTCTTTACCATCGAGTGTAACTGTACCCTTGGAGAAGAGCAGATAGTTGTGATATTCGAAGAGTTGATTCATTGCCGTGTCGAGCACGGAACCTGCCATCATGCGTGCCATCATCCGGAATCCTTGGGTCAAGAGGTCGTTTCCCCCACCGGACGTTGACTTGTCGATGGCCTTGCTTACCTCTGTACGGATGGCGTTCTCATGAGTCTCCTTGCTTGGGTTGGTCAAGCCCAGGATGACGAGAACGACGATGAGCACGCCTCCTAGAATCTTCGGCCAACGTGAAGGATGTTTCTCGGTAGAGGACTTCTGCTGGCTGGATGTTGAGGATTCTGGATTGCTGTATGTGGGTGGTGTCGGTGGAACGGGTGGAACCTGGGATCCAGGATTGACAGTCTGTTGGCTGTTCCCGTTTTCATTCTGGGGTTGACCTTGGTTTTCTTCCAAGATATAACGTAGTTCGGAAACCGTCCAGGCCGGAGCCCAGTTGGTCATGCCTTCCTTCCACACAAGCGTTTCCGATGTGATCTTTCTTTCTGCAAGTTGGGCGATGGTGAAAGGCCCTACTTGCTGACCATTTTCTATAATAAAAAACTCCATCATGCTGTTATCTATTTTGTTAATGGGTAGCTTGCCACCAGGCAGTCTTTTCCCTTCCACGCAGAGCTACCGGATTGCTGCTTGGGTCGGAAATGGACAAGCCTGAATAGGTCTTGACATCAATCTTCTGATAGTTGTTGTAGTACAAGGCACTGAATACCTGTGGGGTGCTTTGTGCACTCTTGACGGTCAACTTGAGTTGGTTGTTGAACTGTTCTTTCAGGAGTCCTTCGGGTACCAAACTGTCTACGTAGTTACCCAAGTCGTAGCTTAAGGTAGGCTTGAATCCATCCAAGATTTGAACGCCAGCCAACTTCTCGTCCTTGATGGTTGGATACTTGGTGTTGATTTCTTTCATGATGGAGGCAAGCTTTTCCAATTGACGACAGTCTATGGCAGCCAGATTGCCATAAGGTGACTCGTAGCTGGAGTAGAAATTGTAGAAGCTGGAGACAATTCCCGAATAGTTGGGTGCCGATGAGTTCAGACTTGTCCACATCGAAGTGTAAGGCATTCCTGCAGCCATCACCTCGCTGCTCGAAGCTATCAAGTAGTTGGTGACGTTTCTCAACTCGTAAGCTGTCTCTACGTTGCCCATGTAGCAAGCATCAAACAGAATATATTGCAACTTTGGGATGCCGCTGGCTTGGATGCCTTTGGCGAGCGTAGTGACATCCATGGCGTAATCATTGCTTGACACACTGCCGAAAAAGCGAGTGACAGGGTGGTTGTCCCATCCTTCGAAGGGTACGGATAGGGTCGTGTGTACACCGTATCCCTTGGCATTGTTAGGATAGTCGTACCAGTCCTCGTAGTAGGTCCATCCACAACCATGTCCGCCGATAATCAAAGCGTAGTTGAGTGCCTCGGCCTTGCTTTGCATGTCTCTCAGCACTTGCGCGATGCCTTCCGCCGAAGCGTAACTGTTTCCTTCGTAGGTGTTGAGCTCTATGGGTTCTACCTTTTGGTTGCTAGCGTCGTATTTCAACTCATAGAGATAACTCTTGTCAAAGGTGTTGGTGTTGCCCTTAGGACGGCTGATGAACACAAGGACCCTGCTTCCGCTGAGTCCTTTCTTGGCTTTGATGCCATTGGCGATGCTGTCCAGGTTGTTCTCGAAGTCTTCATAGAGTCCGGAACTATAGGAACTGCCGGTCCATGGCAAGAATACGAGGATGGTCTGCTTGTTGACCGTTTCCACATCTAGAGCTTCATCACCACAACTGGTCAATCCGAATAGAACAACGAGGGTTGCCAAGACAAAGAATGTAATTTTTTTCATGTCAGAATTAGTATAGTTGATGGATGGGAAGTCCATCTCGATATTCTTGAAAAAAAGGAGCGAGCCTTTGGTGGCATACTTTGTCCAGTATGCTTTCCAAGCCCGCTCCTTTTTTATGATTTATTTCTTCTTGAGTTCTTCGATTGTAGCCTTTAGGGCGGCGATCTTCTCCACGGAGTCGCTTTCCTTCTTACGCTCCAAGGCTACTACCTTCTCAGGGGCGTGAGCCACGAAGTTCTCGTTGCCGAGCTTCTTGCGTACGCCTGCGAGGAATCCTTCGAGGTGCTTGAGCTGTGCCTCTGCCTTCTCGATTTCTGCTGCCACGTCGATGAGGTCGCCCAATGGTACGGCAAATTCGTCTGTTCCAACCATGAAGCTGGATGCGTCGGCGCTCTTCTCGGCGATGACCTCGATCTTGTCGAGGTTGCCCATCTTGAGGGTCACATCGTTGTAGTCCTCAAAGTCGTTCTTGCCTACTACCTGGAGGGTCAATTGCTCCTTCTGGGCGATGTTCTTCTGGTTGCGAACGGTGCGCACGCCAGCGATTATCTGCTTCACATTCTCGATGTCGGTTGTGAGCTTCAAGTCGTCTGCTGTAGGAGCTGGAATCTCCAACTTCTCGCGCATGATGCTCTCGCCTTCCTTGCGGTCGTAGATGTGCTGCCACAACTCCTCGGTGATGAATGGCATGAATGGGTGCAACATCTTCAGGAGGGCATCGAAGAACTTGAGGGTTGCGTCGAATGTCTTCTGGTCGATTGGCTGGCCGTAGGCTGGCTTCACCATCTCCAGGTACCAAGATGAGAACTCATCCCAGAACAACTTGTAGACGGTCATCAGTGCCTCGGAGAT
>DHMR01000023.1 GCA_002405875.1 bacterium UBA4637 | reverse complement strand
ATCCCTCCAAAGAACTATCCTGCAGACTTCATCAACGAGGGCGTTGATCAGACTCGTGGATGGTTCTTCACCCTGCATGCCATCGCTACGATGGTATTCGACAGCGTAGCCTTCAAAAATGTGATTTCCTCTGGCCTCGTGCTCGATGCCAAAGGCAACAAGATGAGTAAGCACGTGGGCAACGTGACCAACCCATTCGAGATGATCGACAAGTATGGCGCCGACCCTGTTCGTTTCTATATGATGACCAACAGCGAGCCTTGGGACAACCTTAAGTTCGACCCTAACGGTGTCGACGAGACCCGTCGTAAGTTCTTCGGTACCTTATATAATACATACAGCTTCTTCGCTCTCTATGCCAACGTGGACGGTTTCGACCCTAAGGCGGCACAGGTGCCTACAGAGAAGCGCCCAGAGATCGACCGCTGGATTCTCTCTTCGCTCAATTCCCTCATCAAGGGCGTTGACAAGGAGTTGGCTGGCTACGACCCAACCCGTGCAGGTCGATTGATCGACGCATTCGTCAACGACGACCTCTCCAACTGGTACGTTCGCCTGAACCGCAAACGTTTCTGGGGCAAGGAGATGAGCGAGGACAAGCTCAGCGCTTACCAGACGCTCTATACTTGTTTGATGACCGTTGCCAAGCTCTTGGCTCCGTTTGCACCATTCTATGCTGACCAGTTGTATCACGACCTGGGTGGCGAGTTGGAGAGCGTACACTTGGACAAGTTCCCTGTAGCCGACGAATCAGCCATCGACCACGACTTGGAGGAGCGCATGGCGATTGCCCAGAAGATTACCTCCATGGTATTGGCATTGCGCCGCAAGGTGAACATCAAGGTGCGCCAGCCACTCCAGCAGATCATGATTCCTGCCGTGGATGCTACCCAGAAGGCACACATCGAGGCAGTGGCAGGTTTGCTGAAGAACGAGGTGAACGTGAAGGAAGTGAACTTCATTGAGGGTCAGGGCATTCTGGTCAAGAAGGTGAAGTGTAACTTTAGAGTGATGGGTAAGAAGTTCGGCAAGTTGATGAAGGGCGTGGCAGCCCAGATGTCAGCCCTCGACCAAGCCCAGATCGCAGCCTTCGAGAAGACTGGCAACATCACTTTGAATGTCGATGGACAGGAAGCCGTAGTAGAGGTAGCCGACGTGGAGATTATCTCTGAGGATATTCCAGGATGGCTCGTCTCAAACGATGGTAACTTGACCGTAGCTCTTGAGGTGGAGTTGACTCCAGAACTCAAGAAGGAAGGTATGGCTCGTGAGCTCATCAACCGTATTCAGAATCTCCGTAAGGAGACGGGTCTTGAGATTACCGACCGTATTAAGGTGACTGTGGCTCCAAACGAGGAGACCGACGCTGCCATCGAGGCATTCGGCGACTACATCAAGGGTCAGGTATTGGCAGACAGCATCGAAATCGCTGAGAACGCAGGTGTCGAGACCGAGTTTGATGACTTCAAGTTGAACATTCTCGTAGAGAAGAATTAATGATAGTTAGGAGTTGGAAGTTAGGAGTTAGGATATCATTCCGAGCTGCTTACTTCTAACTTCTTTCATCCTAATAATATTCTATTAAATAATAGATGTAAGAACTTACTTCATAACATATTCATGTCTATGGCTAACGAAAAACTACGCTATAGCGACGAAGAACTCGAGGAGTTCCGTGCTATAATTGATGAGAAATTAAAAGTGGCTCGCCAGAACTACAAGGAGATGATGGCCCAATTGAATCATTCAGATAGTAATGATGTGGTAGATACATCACCTACCTATAAGGCTTTGGAAGAGGGGAGTGAGGCGCAGAGTAAAGAGGAAATCATTCAGATGGCTCAACGACAGCAGAAGTTTATCAAGGGATTGGAGGCTGCTCTCATTCGTATCCAGAATAAAACTTATGGTATCGATCGTGAGACAGGTGAGTTAATTCCGAAAGAACGTCTACGTGCTGTTCCTCATGCCACATTGAGTGTTGCTTCCAAGGAGGCAAGAAAACATAAATAAATGAAAGAAAATAAAATAAAAACAAGTTGGCTCGTCACGGCAATGGTGGTGATCCTCTTGGTGATAGACCAAATCATCAAGTTGTATGTCAAGACCCATTTTTGCCTTGGCGAGTCGGTTCGTGTTACCGACTGGTTCTTCATAGAGTTTGTCGAGAACAATGGAATGGCCTGGGGAATGTCTTTTATCGGCAAATTCTGGCTGAGTCTTTTGCGTACAGCCGCCATTGTGGCTTTGATATGGTATTTGCATCGCATCATCAGTCAGGGAACTTATCGCAAGTTGTATGTTTACCTGGTAGCCTTGGTTCTTACGGGTGCCATAGGCAATATGATCGACTCCATTTTCTATGGATTGATCTTCTCGGCATCCTCCACGGATTATGTTTCTTATCTCGTTCCTTTTGGGTCGGGTTACGCTGGGGTCTTGATGGGAAAGGTCGTGGATATGTTCCGTTTCCCTTTCTTCAGCTATACTTGGCCAGACTGGGTGCCTTTTTGGGGCGGAAGCCATGGTACCTTTTTTGATCCCGTGTTCAATTTCGCTGATTCTTGTGTCTCTGTGGGGATCATAGCTCTCTTGCTCTTCTGCCGTAAGGAATTGGAGCAATTGGGGGGCACCGACAAAAAGAAACAGAAGGTCAATGAGAAAAGTCAAGAAGTGGCACTCGATGAGAAATAATTTTCATAGTAACAGAGTAAGATGAAATCATTATATAAAGCATGTCTAGGATGGTTGCTGGTGGTATGCCTATCGGGTATCTTTCAGTCTTGCAAGCCATCTGTTCCGAGTCAGTATCTTTCCAAAGGTAAGATAACCGATATACTCTATGATATCCATTTGGCAGAGGCTATGGCTAACATGCAGTCTAGTTCTTCGGATTCTGCCATCATGATTTCTTATCGTGAAGCTGTGCTCAAAAAACATGGTGTTACTTCTGCTGAGTTCGACTCCTCCATGGTTTATTACATGCGTCATACTAGATTGATGCATGACATATACCTTGACTTGGGGGATCGCTTGACTGCCGAGGCACAATCCTTGGGTGCAGATGTCGACAATGCCAATCGCTTTGGAGCAGTGGCAGTCGGGGATACGGCTAATATCTGGAATGGTCCTAGGTCTTTGGTTTTGTCAGCCTCAGAACCTTTCAACTATGAATCATTTGAAATTCCTGTAGACAGTGGCTTCCATAAGGGCGATAAGGTGATGCTTGACTTTGATGCTCAGTTCCTGTTCCAAGATGGTATGCGTGACGGTATCGCTGTTGTGGCTATCACCTACAAGAACGACAGTGTGTATTCCAATAATGTACGAATTACGAACTCCCAACATTATTCTTTGCAACTTGACGACAGGGATAGCCTGGGAATTAAAAGTATAAAGGGATATTTCCTCTTGAATAGTGGTGATTACAATTCTGGAAGTTCTTCGCTGACCACCTTGAAGATGATGTTTATCCAGAACATCAAGATGATTAGAATGCATCCGAAGAGTCTTCCTGTCAATGGGTCACAGAATGGAAACGGAAATGCTTCTTCTGATAGTATGCGTCAGGATGCGTCTTCTTTGCCAAATGAGGCGGACCAAGAACTGCGTCCGAAGCTCTCTGGTCCTGACCGTCAACCATTGCCTCCTGGCAAGTTGGATCAAGTAGAAATGGTGGAAGAGAAAAAGCACTGATGGAAATGAGAAGGTGTGGTGCCCATGAAGTCAAGTTGCCGGATGGCACGGTCTTGTCGCAAGCGGTGGTGGAAGTTTGGGAAGGAAGAGTGGTCAATTACTACGAATTTCGGGAAGAACTTCCGATGACCGAATGGCTTGGTGGACAGATTGAACTTAAAAGAGATGCGGAAGGTACATTGTGTGCCTTTTGGAATCATCAGAAATTATAGATTTAAAAATTTGAATTATAAATTTTAAAGTTAGAATAGTATGTTAAGTGTAGATCAATTGGAAGATAAGTTGATAGACTTGGCCTTTGCCGAGGATATTGGTGATGGCGACCATACAACTCTTTGTTGTATTCCAGAGGATGCCATGGGTAAGAGTCACTTGCTTATCAAGGAAGATGGCATCTTGGCGGGTGTAGAAGTTGCCAAGAAGGTGTTTGCTCGTTTCGATCCTACCATGAAGGTGGAGGTTCTCATCCAGGATGGAACTCCAGTGAAGAAGGGCGATATTGCGATGATTGTCGAAGGCAAGACCCGCTCATTGCTCCAGACCGAGCGCTTGATGCTCAATATCATGCAGCGTATGAGTGGTATCGCAACCATGACAGCTAAGTATGTTAAACGACTCGAAGGAACCAAGACACACATCCTCGATACTCGCAAGACAACTCCTGGTATGCGTATGCTGGAGAAACAAGCCGTGAAGATCGGTGGTGGCATGAACCATCGCATTGGCCTTTTCGACATGATTCTCCTGAAGGACAATCACATTGATTTCGCAGGTGGCATCGACAATGCTATCGATCGTTGCCACGCTTATCTGAAGGAAAAGGGATTGGATTTGAAGATTGAGATAGAGGTTCGTAGCTTTGACGAGTTGAATCAGGTCTTGAAGCATGGTGGGGTCAACCGTATTATGCTTGACAATTTTACCGTGCCTGATACGAAGAAGGCCGTTGACTTGATCGGCGGCAAGTATGAGACAGAATCTTCTGGCGGTATTACTTATGACACGATTCGTGATTACGCAGAGCAAGGCGTAGATTTTATTTCTGTCGGAGCCTTGACTCATAGTGTCAAGGGCTTGGACATGAGTTTCAAGGCTTGTGACTAATGTGAAGAGTGAAGAACGAATAGTGAAGAATTCAAATGTTTTTCAAAGAAATGAATATCAATAAGAATATAATTGCGGCAGCTCTTGTGGCTGCCGCTTCTTTTAGTGCCATGGAGGCTGAGGCTTGTACCAATTTCATCGTGGGCAAGAAGGCTTCAGCCGATGGCTCGGTGATTTGTTCGTATAGCGCCGACGACTACGGCATGTTCCAGTATCTCTGCCATTATCCGGCTGCCAAACATGCCAAGGGCGAAATGCGAAAGATCTTCGACTGGGATACCAACAAGTATCATGGGGAAATCCCCGAGGCTGCTGAGACTTACAATGTAATTGGTAATATCAATGAGTATCAAGTTACGATCGGTGAGACCACTTATGGTGGACGTGAGGAAATGGTGGATTCTACGGGCATCATTGATTACGGTTCTCTTATTTATATTGCCTTGCAACGTTCTAAGACCGCACGTGAAGCAATCCATGTCATGACCACATTGGCTGAGACTTACGGCTACAATTCGGAAGGCGAGACTTTTACCATTTGCGATCCTAATGAGGCATGGATCATGGAAATGATGGGTAAGGGACCTGGCAGCAAAGGTGTTGTGTGGGTAGCTCAGCGTATTCCTGATAATGCGATCTGTGCACATGCCAACCAGAGTCGTATTGGCAAGTTTAACATGAAAGACAAGAAAAATGTCTTATTCGCTAAGGATGTGGTTAAGTTTGCTCGTAGCAAGGGATGGTTCACGGGCAAAGATGCAGATTTCTCGTGGAAGATGGCTTACGCCAAACCAGATTTCTCCGGACGCCGTTTCTGTGATGCTCGTGCTTGGGCTTTCTTGAATCATTTCAAGGACATGAGCCGTTATCTGCCTTGGGCTTTGGGAAAGGATCCTCAGGCTGAGGACATGCCACTTTGGGTAGTTCCCGATAGAAAGGTGAGTGTGCAGGATGTTGAGGCTTGTATGCGTGACCATTATGAGGGTACACCGCTTTCTGTAGCTGATGGCAACGACTTAGGTGGTGGTATATGGCAGATGCCGTATCGCCCAACCCCTTTGATGTTCAAGGTGGATGGAAAGCAGTGCTTCAACGAGCGTCCTACCAGTACTCAACAGAGTGGATTCGTCTATGTAAGCCAGATGCGTTCTTGGTTGCCTCGTGAAATCGGTGGTGTTCTTTGGTTTGGAAATGACGATGCTAATATGGTGGCTTTCACTCCGATTTACTGTAGCACTACCATACAGCCTGAGTGTTACAACACACCAGGGGCGGATGCTGTCACTTTCAGTGATAAGAATGCCTATTGGGTATGCAATATGACCAGCAATCTAGTCTATCCTCGTTATAACTTGATGTTCCCTTCTTTGAAGGAGGTGCGTGATAGTTTGGACAATAGCTATTTTGCCGCTCAAAAGAATGTGGAGGCAAAGGCCCAGGAGCTTTATGCCCAAAATCCGCAGCAAGCTGTTAAGTATCTTAATGACTATGGAATCGAGAAAGCACAGCAAATGTTGGCGCGTTGGAAACAACTCTTTACTTTCATGGTTGTGAAATACAATGATATGATTATCAAACCTACCGATAAAAATGGTAAGTTTGAGCGTACCAAGGAAGGACTGGGGGCTCGTCCTGTCCGTCCTGGATATCCTGAGAAGTATGCCAGAGAGTTGATCAAGCAAACGGGAGATAAGTTTGTTTGTCCAAAGGAATAGACTGAAGTTTCTCTCTTCACTGAGAGATACTTCAATGATAGAAAAAGGCTAGGTAAGAAAGAGGCGGAACCTCAACTTACCTAGCCTTATTTTTTTGTTTAGAGTCCTAAGCCTTTTAGAGCTTTGTTGGCTGCATCGTTGACAGCTTTGTTTGCCTTTTCCTTGGCATTGTTTACCTTGTTGGCTGCCTTTTCCTTGGCCTTGTTGGCTGCTGCGTTTGCTTTTTCATTTGCTTTGTTGACAGCGTCGGCGGCTTTCTCTTTTCCCTTTTGAATTTCAGAGTTCACCTTGTTCTCGGCATTGCTCTTGGCATCATTGATAGCTTTGTTGGCTGCGCTTTCAGCAGCGTTCTTAACCGTTGTAGGAGCATTCTTGATAGCTTCAGCTGCTTCTTTGGCTGTAGCGATAGCCGTGGCACCTTTGGCGATGGCTGGAGATGCTAGGCTTGTGATGTCTGAGCTAATGGCAGCTTTGGCTTGCTCTGCGGTTGCTTCGGCTGATGTTGGGAGATTTTTAACTCCTTCCACAAGGCTTGCAATGGTTGCGTTGCCTGATGTGAGCGCTTGCAAGTCATTGGCATGGCTGTTGACAAAGTTCTTGATGGCGGAGCCGTATGCCTTAGCCTCGTCCAACTTGCCTTGTGCTACCAGGTTCTTGTAAATGGTTTGGAGATTGGCCAAGGTTGAGATGGTGGCTTTGCTATCTTTGGCATCGATTGCTTTCTGCAATTCTGCAGTCATGTTTTCTACCGTAGCTTTGGATTCCTCGGAGAGGGCTGCTTCGTTTCCGGTAGTGCTTTCTGCTTCTGCTGTTGTGTCTGCAACAGTTTCAGTCGCTGTTGAATCAGCGGATGCAGCGTTGTTCTGTGTTTTACTACCACAACTTGCCAAGGTCAAAGCGATGACTGCGGCGAATAAAAATACTTTTTTCATGATGGTTTATGTTTTAAGTAAAGTAGGAGAAAAGAATGCATCCTTTTCTCCTACAAGTCTAGATTATTTTTTAGCTTTTGTTTCGTAAGATTTAATAGCTTCGAGCGATAATCACACGAGCTACAGATGGCTTGCCGCTCACCATGTCAACACCTGGAGTCTGTTCGTAAGCGAACGGTATGCAACGGATGGTTGCCTGTGTTTCTTCCTTGATCTTAGCCTCTGTCTCGGCTGTGCCGTCCCAGTGGCAGAGGAAGAAGCCGCCGTCCTTCACACGCTTCTTGAAGTCCTCGTAGTCATCGCACTCATATACGTGAGCGTCACGATAAGCACGAGCCTTCTCGAAGATGTTCTTCTGGATGTCGTCGAGCAGGTTCTTCACACGCTCCACGATGCCGTCGAAGCTGACGTTCTCCTTCTCCAAGGTGTCACGACGCATAATCTCGATGGTGTTGTTCTCCAAGTCACGTCCACCCATGGCAAGACGAACTGGCACACCCTTCAGTTCATAGTCTGCGAACTTGAAGCCAGGGCGCTTAGCGGTGTTGTCGTCGTACTTCACGCTGATGCCCAACTCACGGAGCTGGTCGATGACAGGCTGAAGCTTGGCTGTGATCTGAGCCAACTGCTCCTCGCCCTTGTTGATAGGTACGATAACCACCTGGATAGGAGCCAACTTAGGAGGCAAAACGAGACCATTGTCATCGCTGTGAACCATGATGAGGGCACCCATCAATCGGGTGGATACCCCCCAAGAGGTAGCCCATACATACTCAGGCTTGTTCTCCTTGTTGAGGTAAGTTACGTCGAAACTCTTGGCGAAGTTCTGACCCAAGAAGTGGGAAGTACCACTCTGGAGAGCCTTGCCATCCTGCATCATTGCCTCGATGGTGTAAGTGTTGAGGGCACCGGCAAAACGCTCAGTCTCACTCTTCACACCCTGCAATACAGGCACGCCCATGTAATTCTCGGCGAAATCGGCGTAAACCTTCAACATCTCCTGAGCCTTAGCCTCAGCCTCTTCCTTGGTGGCGTGGGCTGTGTGCCCCTCCTGCCAGAGGAATTCGGATGTGCGGAGGAATGGACGAGTACGCATCTCCCAGCGCATCACGTTACACCACTGGTTGCAGAGGATAGGGAGATCGCGCCAAGAGTGGATCCAGTTCTTGTATGTGTTCCAGATGATGGTCTCAGAAGTAGGTCGGATGATGAGCTCTTCGTCGAGCTTTGCATTCGGGTCTACCTCCACTTCCTTGCCGTCCTCGGTTGCACGGAGACGATAGTGGGTAACCACGGCACACTCCTTGGCGAAACCAGCTACGTGCTCAGCCTCACGAGAGAAGAAACTCTTCGGGATAAGGAGAGGAAAGTATGCGTTCTGTACACCTGCCTTCTTAAACATCTTGTCGAGTTGCTGCTGCATCTTCTCCCAGATAGCGTAACCATATGGTTTGATAATCATACAACCACGAACTGGTGAAAGTTCTGCTAGATCAGCTTTGACGACCAAGTCGTTGTACCACTGACTGTAGTTGTCGGCACGCTTGGTCAAATTCTTAAGTTCTTTAGCCATTTTTATTATCTTGTTATTTTTATGATGTTATCTTTAATATATCACGTAGATTTCTTTAATATATAATAAGGTGTATTCGTATGGTAAGCAGGCATGCTAGGCACTATATAGGGATTTCCCAGGGTGAAATAGGCGTTTCCCTTTGGCTTTTCCATCAAATACCTGTAAATTTGCATGCAAAAATACAAAAAAATATTAGAAAAAACTCCATATTGGAGAAAAAAGCGTTATCTTTGCATTTAAATAACAAAATTATAGGAGATTTGAATATGAAAAAGATGAATTTTACTGCTGCAGCTCTCTCTATGCTGCTCGTTTTTGGAAGTTGTGCAACTAAGACTGGTACGGGTGCTGCTGTAGGCTCTGGTGCTGGTGCGGCTTTGGGTGCCATTGTCGGTGGCTTGTTGAATAATAGCCATCGTGGTACGGGTGCAGCTGTAGGTGCTGCCATTGGTGCAGCAGTAGGTGGAACTGCCGGAACTTTGATAGGCAAGCACATGGACAAGGTGGCTGCTCAGGCTAAGGCTGTCGAGAATGCACAGGTAGAACAGGTGACAGATGCAAATGGCTTGGCAGCAGTAAAGGTGACATTTGATTCTGGTATTCTTTTCCAGACCAATAAGTATGCCTTGAACGCCAATGCGAAGAATGATTTGGCTAAGTTCGCTCAGGTATTGAAGAACAATACAGATTGTGAGGTAGCCATCCAGGGCTATACCGACAACACGGGTAACGATGGCATTAACTTGCCATTGAGCGAGAATCGCGCTAAGTCTGTATACAACTACTTGACTTCTTGTGGCGTTCAGAACAGTCAGGTGAAGTCAGTCCAGGGCTTGGGCTCAACCAATCCAGTTGCTGACAATTCTACGGCAGCAGGTCGTCAGGCAAACCGTCGTGTGGAGGTTTACATGTATGCTTCACAGGCAATGGTTGACGCTGCCAATAACGGAACATTGAAATAATGAATAAGGATAAGGTTTTCGACGAATGGTCTTGAAGAAAATCAAAAATATTGTCAAATGGGTGGTGGTGCTGTTTTTCAGTACCACCATTCTTGCTGTTGTAGCCTATAGGTTTATTCCTGTATACATCACTCCTCTGATGGTAATTCGCTGCTTTCAGCAAGTAGCTGATGGAGAGAGTATTAAACTCCATCATCACTGGGTGTCGATGGATCAGATTTCTCCCCACATGCCTGTGGCAGTGATGGCCAGTGAGGATGGCCGATTTTTAAAACATCATGGCTTTGACTTCAATGCGATAGAAAGTGCTGCCAAAAACAATGCCCGTGGAGGAAGGGTGCATGGAGCTTCTACCATTAGTCAACAGACAGCAAAAAATGTCTTTCTATGGCCTGGCCGCTCTTGGACTCGTAAAGGTTTTGAGGTCTATTTCACTTTCTTGATCGAAATGATGTGGAGTAAGCAGCGAATCATGGAGGTGTATCTCAATAGCATCGAAATGGGAGATGGAATCTATGGAGTAGATGCGGTGGCAGAGTATCATTTCAACAAAAAGGCTTCGGATCTGTTCCGAAGTGAGTGTGCCTTGATAGCGGCGACATTGCCTAATCCTCGTAAATTCAATTCTCAATATCCAAGTGCTTACATGAGAAAGCGTCAGCGTCAGATAGAGCATGAAATGCGGTTTGTGCCTGCTTTTCCTAAGGAAGGTGAAGACTACGATCCCAATACAGCGGTTGGCGGATATAAGGGGAAATGATGAGTGAGGAACGAAGACTGAAGAAATCTCTTGATTATTTATAGAACGAATGGATTTATTGAAAGACTTGAATGAATCACAGCGAGCTGCTGTGGAGTATATAACAGGCCCTTCGCTGGTGATTGCCGGGGCGGGTTCGGGCAAGACTCGTGTGCTTACTTATAAGATTGCCTATCTCCTGCAACAAGGGATGAAACCGTGGAGCATCATGGCGCTGACCTTTACGAATAAGGCAGCGAGAGAAATGAAGGAGCGTATAGGCAAACTTGTGGGG
Source organism: bacterium UBA4637 (assembly GCA_002405875.1). Next base: position 7,749 of record DHMR01000023.1, on the reverse strand, counting down.
GAAGACTTATCTGCTCATCTCTATATGGGAACTTTTCATAGTATTTTCTCTCGCATCCTTCGTGCCGAAGCTGAACAATTGGGCTTTCATAGTAATTTTACGATCTATGACGAGACGGACTCCCGTTCCTTGCTGAAGACCATCGTGAAGGAATTGGGCTTGGATGACAAGGTGTACAAGCCAGCCGCTGTCCATGCTCGAATTTCGAAGGCTAAGAATAACTTAATGTTTCCAGATAGCTACATGGCTGACCGGGACACTTATCAACAGGATCTCCATGCCAGGATGCCTGAAATAGGTAAAATATATGCCGTCTATACTCAGCGTTGCAAGCAATCCAATGCTATGGATTTCGATGATTTGTTGACGCTCACTTACCTTCTTTTCCGTGACCATGACGATATCCGTCGCAAATATGCGGATCGTTTTGATTTCATCTTGGTCGATGAGTATCAGGACACCAACCGTGTGCAGATGAATATCGTGATGCAGCTCTGCAAGGAGAAGCAAAGAGTGTGTGCGGTCGGAGATGATTCCCAGAGTATTTACAGTTTTCGTGGTGCCAATATAGACAATATCCTTAATTTCCGTGGGCATTTCTCGGATGCAAAGCTTTTCAAACTTGAGCAAAACTATCGCAGTACGCAGACTATCGTCAATGCAGCTAACAGTTTGATTCGGCATAACGACAATCAGATTCCTAAGGAAGTGTATAGCGAAAATGAGAAAGGAGAAAAGATATTGTATATGCCTGCTTACAGTGATAAGGAAGAGGCTCTTATCGTTAGTAAGGAAATCAAGCGCATCAAGCGTCAGGATGATTGCGAGTACAGTGATTTCGCCATTCTTTACCGCACGAATGCACAAAGCCGTAGTTTTGAGGAGGAATTTCGAAAGCAAGGTATCCCTTATCGCATCTATGGAGGCTTGAGCTTCTATCAGCGTAAGGAGATCAAGGATGTCATAGCTTATTTCCGTTTGGTGGCTAACCCGGACGATGAAGAGGCTTTCAAGCGTATTGTCAATTATCCGGCTCGTGGCATCGGCAATACAACAGTCTCAAAGATTGCAGCCTGTGCTTTGACCAACCATGTGAGCTTTTGGGAGGTGATTTCTTCTCCGGAACATTATGGGTTGGGAGTCAACAAGGGAACTCTGACCAAGCTTGATAACTTCCGCTTGCTGATCTCCAGCTTTATAGAGAAAGCTGCAACCCTTTCTGTTTATGACCTGGGAGAGATGATCATCAAGGATAGTGGTATCAGTGCCGATATATTCAATGGAAGCAAGGATGCAGAGAATATAGCACGGCAAGAAAACCTGGAGGAATTCTTGAGCGGTATGCAAACTTTTGTGGCTGAACGTCAAGAGGAAGGACGTGAAGACGAGACTTTCCTGACTGACTATCTGCAAGATGTTGCTTTGTTGACGGATTTGGATAGCAAGGGAGAGGCTGATGATGCTCCTCGTGTATCCCTTATGACGGTACATGCCGCCAAGGGCTTGGAGTTTGCCACGGTGTTTGTCGTAGGGTTGGAGGAAAATATTTTTCCAAGTCCTATTTCGGCTGCTTCACTCAGGGAATTGGAGGAGGAGAGGCGATTGCTTTATGTGGCTATCACTCGTGCTGAGAAACATTGCATCTTGACAAATGCCAAAAATCGTTTCCGTTATGGCAAGATGGAGTTTGACAATCCGAGTCGATTTATTGATGAAATTGACCCTGGCTTGTTGGAGAATGGAAGTGAGGTGGATTTGGAAAATAGTATGAATCTTTCAGAAGAACGGTATGGCGGCTATGGTGGAAGAATGCCATGGGATAAGCCGGCATCTCGTCGTTATCAGAATTCTAGACCCGTTGCCACACAATTTATGGCTGATCCTCAACCGAGTTTTCGTTCACGTTCCCAACCTGATTCTAGTTCACGTTTTAAACCGGCAAGAGCTGTTAAGGCTGCAAGGCAGATTCAAAAGTCGGAAATGTCTGCCAAATCTGCTAAGTGCTCGACTACTTCATTGGGTACGGGCTTGCGTGAAGGTTGTAAAATCGAACATCAACGTTTTGGCATCGGTACTGTTTTAAGCGTAGAAGGCTCAGGTGAGAATGCCAAGGCGACTGTGGACTTTGTTAATTCAGGACGAAAACAGTTGCTTTTGAAATTTGCTAAATTTTCGGTTGTAGGATAGCTTATCATCTTTCTATATTCTATCCTATTGCGTCCAGCATATCAGTTCTATTTAGTCAAGAACTAAAAAAGCGAAAGTTGAGACCGGTAAATCTCAACTTTCGCTTTTTTATGGCTCTTATAATGCTTCGTCATCGGGCTTTTGAGGAACAACTTTGCCTCCCTTTATTTTGGGAAAATGCTTTTTCTTTCGCAGCCATGCTGCCTTTCGAATTTCATATTCCTCGCGATGTCGTTCCAAGAAATTATCTTCCATTCTCTTATTTGTCCTTGAATTTACTATAGATAACTTTTATCTGAATAGCACCGCATGGAATCTGTTTCCCATCAGAACTTGTTTGATAGTCATCGGTTCCCTTGACCAATCGGGTAGAAGTCAAACTCATGTTGTGGGTGATTTTGCTAATCACAGTGGATGTTCCCTCGGTCACCGTCTTCAAGGCTATTGGTATGAGCACGGCTTTGTTCCAATCAGGACTCTTGCCCTTGTTTTTGCTCATGGAAGTAATCAGGTTGCTGATATTACTGAATGTATATGCGTTCTTATTGGTGCTGTTGTAAGAAGCATAGAAGGAAGTTCGGTTGTTGACCAGATTTCCATTCTCGAAGAACGAATACAAACTGTCCTTTGGCACCATCAAGATGTACTGTGGAATGTCGAAAGTATACTCATCGTCACTGACAGTATTGTTCAATCTTGGGAAGGAAATGGCCGCTGTGTTCAGCGTATCCTTGTCGTGTCCCTTCAGAATGTCTTCGACAGGGAGAGTAACCTCCGTGAAGATGCCGGCAGGTGATTTGATGTAAGTGCAATTTTCTTCTGCTGCCAATTTCTTGATGGAGTTCGGGTCATTGGTGATCTTGTTGGTTTGGAGAACTTCTTCTGTTCCGTCAAAACGATTGAAGCCGTAGGCCGTAATCGTACTGTCGGTTACACCGTCGGAAGCCTTGATTGTCTTTTGGCGAGTCCAATAGAACTGTAGTTCCGTATTCCATATGTCAGCAACGTTTCCGATACCACCTTCATGCTGTATGTAGAAACCTGGGCAAACATTCTTCATGAATTCGTAATTAGACTTGAAGTACTCCGGATGCTCTACATAAGTTTGCATGATGTAAGTGCCGTAATTGTCGTAAGTCTTGCCATTCTTGGTATAGGGCTTGTTGAGGTAAATCTTGAAATTACCCATGCTCTTTGACAATGTGTAAGTGGCGCTGCTATGCGTGTTGCTCTTGCTTACGTATCCCTCGGTCATTGGGTCAAAGTTGGAATAGTAATTTCTCGTCTCAGGCATAGCCTTGGTCATCTCGTAGGCGGTAACCTTCATAGGAGCCAAGGAGTCTCCATACGTGCTTTGGTAACTTACGAGAATAAAGCAGGAGTCTGCTCTTACAACTCCATTGTTGGCATTCTTGATATATTGCAAGGTGTCCAAGTCAAAGGATGTCAAAGGAGCCATTTGGGTCATGTAATCGGCCGTCAGATATGTGCCTGTCTCGGGGTCTCTTACCTTTCCGATGATACCATTGTTGGTCTTGCTAAGTACAGAGTCAGCCACTAATGAGCGGGTTACTACATTAAAACTGGCATCTGAAATCGTGAGATTATCCACATTGTTTGTGATGGACGAACCGATCGTGTCGGTCGTGTCATCGCAGGCAGCCATAGACAAGGCTGCAACTATAAATGCTGTAAGTTTGAAAAGTTTCATTTCTATTTGTTATAAATGATACCAAGAAGTCTCTACTTTTGACTTAATCTTCGTCAGGACAAATTTCGTTGATAAAGTTCTTGTAGGCTTCTTCAAAATTTTCACCTGGATATGACAAGACTGGTTTATTCTTCTCCTTGGCATAATCCAATAAGTTGGCTTTCACTCCATCTTCTCCTTCGATAATACCGTCACTATAGTCGATGGCCATTTTTGCCAACTCTTCAAAATCAAAGTCGGTCTTATAGCCATCCAGCAGCTCTGCCTTGGCATCACGGAAGTCAACACATTGTTTGAAGTTGTGTCCCAACTCACCTTTCAGCTCATTTGTATAGAGGGATGCAATGACTTTCGAATTTGCAAATGAAGGCTCTTCGGCGTAAGCTGTCTTGACGTAAAGGGGAACGACGGCGCTCATCCATCCTTGGCAAATGATGACATCTGGCTGCCAACGAAGTTTCTTGACAGTCTCCAAGACACCTCTTGCGTAGAAGATGGCACGTTCACCATTGTCGGTATACTCTTTGCCGTTCTCGTCGACACCCATCCGGCGATTGTTGAAGTAATCGTCGTTGTCGATGAAATAGATTTGCTGACGGGTTGTCGGAATGGAGGCAACCTTGATAATCAATGGATGATCCGTGTCGTCGATGATGAGGTTCATTCCAGAAAGGCGGATGACCTCATGCAATTGGCCGCGACGCTCGTTGATTGTACCCCACTTAGGCATGAATGTACGAATCTCAAAACCTGCTTCTTGCATTTTTTGAGGTAATTCTTTACCCATGATCGACATGCGGCTTTCAGCTACGTATGGATTAATCTCCTGATTGATGAATAATACTTTCTTTGCCATAATTTAATTTTTATTCTTCTCGAATTAGCTGCAAAGTTACAAAAAAAAGTTCAGAATGGCGCATTTTTTTAGGGAAAACAAAGAAATCGCCCCTCAAAAGGCATATTTTTAGGATATTTTTTTGTTATTTCAGAAATTAGTTGTTATTTTGCACCCCGAAAACAGATTAAGACGATGAAAGTATTCAATAAGATTGTTGACCTCCAGAACGAACTCTTCGATGTTCGCAAGGAGGGTAAGGAAATTGGCCTTGTGCCAACAATGGGTGCGCTTCATGAGGGTCACGCCTCTCTCATCAAGCGCAGTGTCAAGGAAAATGGCGTGACTGTTGTGTCGGTGTTCTTGAACCCTACCCAGTTCAACGACAAGGGTGACTTGGAACGCTATCCTCGCACGCTTGATGCTGACTGCAAGCTCGTTGAAGCTTGTGGTGCCGACTATGTGTTCGCTCCATCCGTGAAGGAGATGTATCCTACGCCAGATGAGCGCCACTTTGAGTTTCCTCCTGTTTCTACCGTGATGGAGGGCGCCAAGCGCCCTGGTCACTTCAATGGTGTTTGCCAGGTGGTGAGCCGCCTCTTCTATATCGTTCGTCCTACACGTGCTTATTTTGGCGAGAAGGACTGGCAGCAGATTGCTGTCATCAAGCAACTCGTGAAGTACATCGGCAGCGATGTGAAGATCGTGGAGTGTCCTATCGTACGTGACGAGGATGGACTTGCCAAGAGCAGCCGCAACTCTTTGTTGGCTCCTGATGAGCGTGCCATCGCGCCTAACATCTACAAGGCTCTGAAGACTAGTGTGGAGTATGCCAAGACTCACACCGTGAAGGAGACGCATGACAAGGTGGTGGCTGACATCAATGCCGTGGATGGATTGGAAGTGGAGTATTTCGAGATTGTGGACGGTGATACCTTGCAGGACGTTGCCTCTTGGGATGACTCGGCTTACGTGGTAGGTTGTATCACCGTATATTGCGGCAAGACTCCTATCCGTCTCATCGACCACATCAAGTACAAAGGCTAAGACATTTCTTTTCATCCGAAAGTATTCTTTTGATCCGAAATAGATAATTGAGAAAAAACTATGCAGATTGAAGTATTGAAGAGTAAGCTCCATTGTGTGAAGGTGACTGAGGCCAACCTCAACTATATGGGCAGTATTACGATCGACGAGGACTTGATGGATGCCGCTGGCCTGATTGCTGGCGAGAAGGTCCAGATAGTAGACAATAACAATGGTGAGCGTCTGGAAACCTACATCATCAAGGGTGAGCGTGGTAGCGGTTGCATCTGCCTGAATGGTGCTGCGGCACGCAAGGTGCAGGTGGGCGATACCGTCATCATCATCGCTTACGCCTTGATGGACTTTGAGGAGGCGAAGACTTACAAGCCAACCGTTGTTTTTCCTAAAGAGGGAAATAAACTTTAAAAATATTTTTGAAGGTAAATGGTAAAAGGGTAAAAAGTCAAGAATTCCAACGGAATGTTCGCAACGGAATCTCGCACTTTTTACCCTTTTATTTTTATCCTTTTCCTTTATCCTTTTCCTTTATTCTTTTCATTATTCTTTTCCTTATTTACCCTTATACCTTTTAAATATAGAACTCACTAGTATCAACGAGCCCGCTTCGGAAAGCATATTTGATGGCTTCATGGGCGGAGTTGACACCGATTTTCCTAAAGATGTTCTTGCGATGCGTATTGATGGTATGGATCGATGAGAAGCGCTCGTTGGCTATCTCCTTGGTCGTCTTGCCTTGCGCTATCGCTTTCAGAATCTCTACCTCCGTTTGGGTGAGGTTGGTTTCCACTTCTTCTTTTTGTCGCTGGCTGAGCAAGAGCTCTACGGCTCGCTGCGAGATATAGCGGTTGCCTTCTTGCGCCGAGTGCAGGGCGTTGACGATGTCGCTCAGTGGAGTGTCCTTGAAGAGGATGCTGATGTTGCGGCTGCCATAATAGATTTGTCCGATGAAGTCGGTGGTGAGGTCGTCGGATATCAGAATCCATTCGGACTGACTGAAACGGTCGGCGGCAATCATCAGGTTGCTGGCATCGTTGAAGTCGAAGAGGGTGTAGTCCAGAAAGATGATGCTCTCGGGATGCTCCTTCAACTGCAGGATGAGCTCGGTCTTGTCGTCGGCGATGCTGATTTCGCCTGGGAACTTAGCGCGGATGATGGCTTTGAGTCCTGCTCGGGTCAACTCTTGGTTGTCTGCTATGATATAATGTGTCATACTCTAATGTCGTTAAGAAGTTAAGTAGTTCTGAAAAATGCCTTTTATGTCTTATCCTTTGAAAGGCTCTTAGACTTTGTTCTTCGAGAAGTGGCTCATCACATAGCGTCCTCCAAAACTCAAAACCAACACGATGATGGTGAGCACCACGGCTGCGGCGTATGCTCGGTTCTGTACATCCTCTTGTGGGGCGCTCAACTGGAAGAAAACGCTCAGAGGCAAGGTTGCTGCCTGTTGGTTGAGACCATGGGGAATATGGTCGGAGAAACCTGCGGTGAACATCACGCCGGCGCAATCGCCGATGGCTCTGCCGATGCTGAGCAGGGTGGCGGTGGCGATGGCTGGGGCAATCTGGCGAAGCACCACGCCGATGGTCTCTATCCTCGTGGCGCCCAAGCTATAGGATGACTCCAGGATTTCTCTAGGAATGGTCTTTGCCACCTCGTCCATCGAACGGATTAATATCGGAACTATAAGTAGGGTAGTGACGAGGATACCGCCTCCTAGCGACGCTCTGATGCCTAGCCATACCATGATGGTGAAGGCGAAAGAGCCATACACGATGCTCGGAATGCCGAAGAGTGTATCGTAGGCGAGACGGGCGATGTAACCAAACTTCGAGCTTGGCTTCAGGTACACGTTCATGTAGAAGACCACAGGCAGTGCTATCACTAATCCCAGGATTGTTGAGCCGCCCACGATGTAGAGACTTCCCACGATGGCATTGAGAAATCCTCCTTTGCCGCCGAGATAAAAGCC
>DHMR01000044.1:5281-27869 GCA_002405875.1 bacterium UBA4637 | reverse complement strand
GTCAAGGTACTCTTGCCGATGCCCGGTTCGCCACCCAGCAAGGTGATACTCCCCTGCACCATGCCACCACCCAGCACACGGTTAAGCTCCGCATCGTGCATGTCGATGCGAGGCTCGTCGTGCGCAGAAATGTCACGGAGCCTCATCGGTTTGGCGGCACCATCCGAAGAACGCACACCACCAAACATGGTGGCAGCGCCCCCATGGCGCATAGTCAAACCCGCATTCCGAGCCGCCTGAGTACCCGTGTCTCCAGCTATGCGAATCTCCTTAAAAGTGTTCCACTGCCCACAACTCGGACATTTGCCAATCCACTTGGCCGACTCCTGTCCGCAATTGCTACATACGTAAGCTATCTTATCTTTTGCCATAGTTTCAAAGTTATACGGGGAGTTTGTAATCCCCTTGGCAAAGATACGGCAAAAAATCGACCCTACGAAAAAGAACGGGCAAAGAATGCACCCAAACGCCTTTCAATTAAGAAATATTAAAAAACATTTTGTTATATAAAATAAAAGTCGTACCTTTGCAGACAGTTTTTGGATAACAAATAAAAATCGTCTTTATAAAAGATCATCCATGTAATTTTATAAAAGAATCATCTATATAATAAGGTAATGAAAGCATTCGCAATCAAGTCAAGCTTGTTTTCTTGTTTGAAGACATACAACAAGAAGACATTCATGTCTGACCTCATGGCAGGTATCATCGTCGGTATCGTAGCCCTGCCTCTGGCCATCGCATTTGGTATCGCTTCTGGCGTGACTCCCGAAAAGGGTATCATCACTGCCATCGTAGCAGGTCTCATCATCTCCGTCTTCGGCGGTAGCAAGGTACAGATTGGCGGTCCTACGGGAGCCTTCATCGTCATCATCTATGGCATCATCCAGAAATATGGCATGGAGGGATTGACCATTGCCACCCTGATGGCAGGTCTCTTCCTGGTACTCTTCGGATTACTCCGTCTAGGCACCATCATCAAGTACATCCCCTACCCGATAGTCGTGGGATTCACCAGCGGTATTGCCGTAACGATTTTCACTACCCAGATCAAGGATCTCTTCGGACTGACACTCACCAGCAACCCTTCCGACTTCATCGAGAAATGGGGTGTCTATTTCCAAAATTTCAACACCATAGACCCTTGGTGCGCCCTCATCGGCATCGTGAGTGTCGTGGTCATCGCCATCACACCTCGATTTAGCAAGAAGATTCCGGGTTCGCTCATCGCCATCATCCTGATGACCATTGTGGCATTGATTCTTAAACAATATGCCGGAGTGACAAGCATCGAGACCATCGGAGACCGTTTCTCCATCAGCAACGAGCTGCCTTCAGCACAAGTTCCTGAGATGAACTGGGACACCATCAAGAGTCTCGTTTCCCCAGCCATCACCATCGCCATTCTCGGTGCCATAGAAAGTTTGCTCTCAGCAACCGTAGCCGACGGTGTCATCGCCGACCATCACGACAGCAACACCGAGTTGGTGGCTCAAGGTTTGGCCAACATTGCCTCCCCCCTCTTCGGCGGAATCCCTGCCACAGGTGCCATCGCCCGTACGATGACCAACATCAACAACGGAGGTAAGACTCCTGTCGCTGGCATCATCCATGCGGTGGTCTTGTTGCTTATCTTCCTCTTCCTCATGCCTTTGGCGAAGTACATCCCAATGGCTTGTCTAGCTGGTGTCTTGGTGGTCGTATCTTACGGTATGTGCGGTTGGCGCTCATTTCTGGCATTGATGAAGAACCCGAAGAGCGATGTAACCGTCCTCTTGATTACCTTCTTCCTCACCATCATCTTCGACCTCACTGTGGCTATCGAGGTAGGTTTGATCATCGCCTGCTTGCTCTTCATGAAACGTATGGCAGAAACCACCGATGTCAAGGCGATTACCGACGACGAAATCGACCTCAACAAGGAGTTCGACTTCCTCTCCACCAACCTGGAGCACTACACCATCCCTAAGGGTGTGGAGGTATACGAGATCAATGGTCCGTTCTTCTTCGGAGCCGGCAACAAATTCGAGGAAGTGATGGCTGCCTTCGGCGACCGTCCATTGGTACGTGTGATCCGCATGCGCAAGGTTCCGTTCGTTGACTCGACGGGAATCCACAACCTCACCAATCTCTGTGAGATGAGCAAGAAGGAAGACATCCAGATTGTACTTTCCGGCGTATGCGAGAAGGTCAACGCCCAGTTGGAACACGCCGGTTTCTACGACTTGCTAGGCAAGGAGAACATCACCGACCACATCAGCAAGGCTCTTAAGCGTGCCGAGGAAATCATCAAAAAGAAAGGCGAAAAGTAAAAAACTCAATTATAAAAAATGAAGGGGGGTGTCATAGATTTACGACACCCCCCTTTCTTTTTTCTTTTTTTATCGGGATTTTGGAAGCTCTATGTATTATTCATCCGCACACTCGTGCAAGGTGTAATCACTGCTTCCATCGAAACAATGCGTACAGATTTGACACTTCGGCAAGCCGATAGCCTCGACCAACTGCTCGATGGTATTAAACTTCAAGGAAGTCAAACCGAGTTGGCGTGCTATCTCATCCACCATCTTCTGGTATTCGGGAGACCCCGTGGTGGCATATTTCTCTAAATTCTTGTTAGCATCGCCTTCGAACTTCTCGATGACACGGCGGGTGATCAACTCCATGGCACTCTTGGACGAGGTAAAATTGATAAAAGGACAGGCATAGACCAGCGGTGGACAAGCAATACGCATGTGACACTCCTTCAATCCAGCCTGATCGAAGAGCACCTTCACATTGTCACGCAACTGGGTGCCACGCACGATACTATCGTCGCAAAACAACACACGCTTGCCCTTGAGCATCGCCTTGTTAGGAATCAACTTCATCTTCGCCACAAGATTGCGCATGCTTTGGTTGCTTGGCATAAAGGAACGAGGCCAGGTAGGGGTATACTTGGCAATGCAGCGCTGGTAAGGCACCTGCTTGCCTGCCGCATAGCCCATCGCCATACCTGTACCGGAGTCAGGTATGCCACTACAGCAATCCACCTCCACATCGTCGGTCTTGGCGAGGTTGCATCCATTTTTGAAACGCACTTCTTCAACATTTCTGCCCTCGTAGGTGGAAGTCGGGAAGCCATAATAAACCCAAAGGAAGGAGCAAACCTGCATTTTCTTGTTGGCAGGGCGAAGTTGCTCGATACCATCGGCGGTCATCTTGACGATCTCGCCCGGACCTAGCTCATATTCCGTCTCGAAATCGAGGTTAGGGAAAGATGTCGTCTCGCTAGAAGCCGCATGGGCACCCTCCTTCTTACCGATGACCAACGGTGTACGTCCCCAACTATCACGGGCACAGATGACACCATCCTCGGTCAGAATCATCATCGTACAAGACCCTTTGATATGCCGATAGACATTCTCGATTCCCTCCTTGAAACTCTTGCATTGGATGATGAGCAACGCCACCAACTCGGTAGGATTGGTACTGCCCGAAGACATCTCGGCGAAATGCATGTTTTTTTCTAGCAAATGCTGGGTGAGTTCATCGATGTTGACAATCTTGGCGACCGTACAGATGGCGAATCGACCGAGATGCGAGTTCATGATGAGTGGTTGCGCATCCGTGTCACTGATGACTCCGATGCCTGAAGTTGCCCCCTCAAACTTATCTAACGTAGGTTCAAACTTCGTTCGGAAATAAGAACTTTCGAGGTTGTGGATAGAGCGCACGAAGCCTTTATCCTGACTGTAGGTTGCCAAACCGCCTCGGCGAGTGCCGAGATGTGAGTTGTAATCCGTGCCGTAGAAAAGGTCTGCGACACAACTTTTCTTGGAAATCGTTCCGAAAATGCCTCCCATAAGAGTGTAAAAATCTTAGTTATTGTTATTATTCCGTTGCAAAGGTAATAAAAAGCCAAGAAATATGCAAGAAATGACTGCAAAAAGAAAGAGCGCCCTTTCCTTTTTATCGGAAAAGCCGCTCTTTTATATCTTTTGGAAGAACATTTTCCCTTCCATACGATTTCACTGAATAACAACTATCGTTCATCCAACGGAGTATAGTCCAACTCGCCCAAGATGTTCTTGTAAGCAGGACGGATAATACGGCGGCCTTCGAAGTTGAGTTCCTCGATGCGATGGGCGGTCCAACCGACAATACGCGCCATGGCAAAGATAGGCGTATAGATTTCCTGTGGCAGTCCGATCATTTCATAGATGAAACCACTGTAGAAGTCGAGGTTGGCACAGGCAGGTTTGCTTCCGCCACGATGTTCCTGCAGGCACTTGATGCCTTCCTGCTCAATAAGCTTTAGAAACTCGTACTCGTCTTCCCTACCCTTCTCCTTGGCAAGTTCGCCAGCGAGACGCTTAAGTTCCACGGCTCGTGGGTCGCTCAAGGTATAGACAGCATGGCCGATGCCATAGATGAGCCCGGTCTTGTCGTAAGCCTCCTTGTTGAGCATGCGCTTGAGGTAAAGGTCCAATTCATTGATATTCTTCCAATCCTTGATGGCTTCCTTCAAATGATGGAACATATTGATGACCTTGATGTTGGCACCACCATGGAGAGGACCTTTCAAACTTCCGATACCGGCCGCAATAGAACTGTAGGTATCGGTACGGGTAGAGGAAGTAACACGCACGGTAAATGTAGAGTTGTTACCACCACCATGCTCTGCCTGGATAATCAAGAGCAAGTCGAGCATACGCGCATCCAACTCGGTATAGTTCTCATGCTTTAGCATGTAGAGAAAATTCTCGGCGATTCCGAGGTTCTCACGTGGATGGCGGATATGCAAGCTACGTCCCTGCACGGAGTGGCGATAGATGTTGTATGCGTAAGCAATAATCGTAGGGAACTTGGCAATGAGTTCTATGCTCTGGCGCATCAGGTTGTCACGGCTGATATCATCAGGATTTGGATCGAAGGTATACATCTCCAAGACGCATCGTGCCAAGATGTTCATGATGTTAGAGCCTTCCAGCTCGATGATGTGGGTGATGGTACGATGGTCGAGCGGCATGTTGTCATTCAAGAGTTCCTTGAAGGCATCCAACTCTTCCTTGTCAGGCAACTGACCCGAGAGCAACAAGAATGCGACTTCCTCAAAACCAAATCGCTTCTCCTTCAAGAGTGGAGATACAAGGTCGTCCAACTCATAGCCACGGTAATAGAGTTTACCCTCGGTAGGGACCAACTTGCCATCGGCATCACGCTCGTAACCCACAACGTTACCGATATTGGTGAGTCCGACCAACACACCCGAGCCATCCTCGTTACGAAGTCCACGCTTCACATTGAATTTCTTGAATGCCTCCTTATCTATCTTGCATGAGTTCTTGACCTCATCGCTTAGCTTATATATTAAATATTCCTTGTTCATAAACAATGTATAATTTATAATGTATAACGCATAATAAACCAAGTTGGTTCATTATACATTATACATTTCATTATTAATTATTTCTTTGCAGCAAAATTCAATGCACTTCCAGCCTTAAACCATGCTATCTGTGTCTCATTATAGGTGTGTTCCACCTGGAAGCTGTCCTCCATACCATCCTTGTGCCTAAGCGTGACAGTAAACTTATTTCCTGGAGCGAAATCCTTCAGACCAGTCAAGGAGATACGATCGTCTTCCTGTACCTTATTATAATCATCTTTATTCAAAAAGGTGAGGGCGAGCATGCCCTGTTTCTTTAGATTGGTCTCATGGATACGGGCGAAACTCTTAGCGAGAATCACCTTTACATTGAGGAATCTAGGTTCCATAGCAGCATGCTCACGAGAAGAGCCCTCACCATAGTTGTCTTCCGCAACGACGATACTACTGATGCCCTTTGCCTTGTAAGCCTTGGCAGCGGTAGAAACTTCAACGTACTGACCATCCAACTGATTTTTCACCTTGTTGCTCTCGCCATTGAAGGCATTGACAGCGCCCATCAAGAGGTTGTCGGAGATATTCTGGAGATGTCCACGGAACTTCAGCCATGGACCAGCCATGGATATATGGTCAGTGGTACACTTGCCTTCTGTCTTGATGAGCAGCGGCATGTTGATCAAGTCCTTGCCATCCCAAGGCGCAAACGGAGCAAGTTTCTGAAGGCGGTTGCTATCCGGAGCTATCACGACCTCTACGTTGGCATTTGCCTCGCTAGGAGCGACGAAGCCCTTATCGTCAACGACAAATCCCTTTGGTGGGAAAGTGAAGCCGGCAGGCGCATCGAGTTTCACGCTGTTGCCCTCCTTGTCTAACAAGGTGTCAGTAGCTGGATTGAAGTCCAGACGACCGGCAATTGTCAAAGCCACGGTCAGCTCAGGGCTGCCGATGAATGCGAAAGTATTTGGATTGCCATCAGCACGACGGCGGAAGTTACGATTGAAAGAGGTGACGATGGCATTCTTGCGGGTGTTATCATCGGTGTGGCGCTTCCACTGACCGATACAAGGTCCACAGGCATTGGTCATAATCAATGCACCTATCTTCTTGAAGTCATCAAGGATACCGTCACGTTCGGCGGTATAACGTATCTGTTCGGATCCTGGATTGATGATGAGCTGTCCCTTCACCTGAATGCCCTTTTCGTATGCCTGACGAGCAACACTGGCTGCACGGGCGAGATCCTGATAAGAGGAGTTGGTGCAACTACCTACCAAACCAACCTCAACGACCATTGGATAGTCGTTGGCAGGGCCTTTAGCCTTCATGTGAGAGATTGGAGTGGCAGCATCCGGAGTGAAAGGACCATTGAGATGAGGCTCCACTTTGGAAAGATCTATTTCCACAATCTGGTCATAGAAAGCAGAAGGATCAGCCAACACCTCTGGGTCTGCCTTCAACTCAGCAGCGTTCTGTTGGGCCAAGACTGCGATTTCCTCACGTCCCGTCTTGCGAAGATACTCATCCGCATTCTCATCAAATGGGAAGATAGAGCAAGTAGCGCCCAATTCCGCCCCCATGTTGCAGATGGTAGCCTTACCTGTTGTAGAGATACTGTCCAGTCCGTCGCCGAAATATTCAAGAATGGCGTTGGTACCACCCTTTACGGTCAGAATGCCCAAGATTTCCAAAATCACATCTTTCGGAGTAGCCCAACCAGAGAGCTTACCGGTGAGATGAACACCTATAAGGCGAGGCATCTTCAATTCCCATGGTTGCCCAGTTAACACATCCACAGCATCGGCTCCACCGACACCAACAGCCACCATACCCAGTCCACCAGCATTTGGAGTATGGGAATCGGTTCCCACCATCATACCGCCAGGGAAGGCGTAGTTCTCAAGCACCACCTGATGGATGATGCCTGCGCCTGGCCCCCAGAAGCCAATGTGGTATTTCTGAGAGACCGACTTAAGGAAGTCGTACACCTCTTGATTAGTTTTGCATGCCTCAGGAAGGTCTTTTTCTGCTCCTACATCGGCACGAATCAAGTGATCACAATGAACGGAAGCTGGCACGGCCACCTTGTCCTTGCCAGCGTTCATGAACTGAAGGAGTGCCATTTGGGCTGTTGCATCCTGCATCGCGACACGGTTAGGTCGGAAATCGACATATTCGACGCCCCTATGATATGGTCGTAATTGGGAAGGATCGAAAAGATGCGCAAAGAGAACTTTCTCTGCGTAAGTGAGAGGTCGTTTCACGGTAGCCTTAGCCTGTGCTACATTTTCAGAATACGAAGCGTAGAAGCTTCTCAACATTTCAATGTCCAGTATCATCTTGTTCACTTTTTTAAATTAATTAATCACAAAACCGAAGAGATTACTCTTAAAATTTATACCAAATATTCATCAGATATTCATTTCCTGAAATAATCTGTCCGCAAAATTACGAATTATTTTCCAATTCGTAGCATTTTTCTTTGATTATTTTACATTTTGCTATTACTTTTCTGCATTTTTGATAAATTTGTCGTATAAAAATACAGAAAAACCAGAAATTCCGACAAGTAGGCACCTAAAGCCCCTATTTGGCTGCCAACATGGATTCTCAGAGCCGATAATCACCATTTAGTTAACTAAAATCAAGAAATCAGAGACTTTCCCGCACATTTTTACAGATTTGTAACATAAATATCGTTTTTTTTGAGTAATTTTGCAACCGACATTAAATAAAGGGATAACACCCGTATCATTCATTAATAATTTTATAAAAGGTATGCAGAAAAGATTGCATTTACTCATTGCTTTGCTGACCTTTATGGTTACCACTGCAATGGCACAGATTACGACCTCCAGTATGAGCGGAAAAATTACCGCAAATGGAGAGGACGTCATCGGCGCAACTATCAAAGCAGTACACCAGCCTTCCGGTACCGTGTATCGTGCAGTGACCAACATTGATGGTCGTTATTCAATTCAGGGAATGCGCCCTGGCGGTCCTTACGTCTTGGAAGTCTCTTACGTGGGCTACAAGACGAAGAACGAGAAGAACATAAACCTCGCTCTTGGTGAGAACACTGTTTTGAACGAGAACCTGGCTGAAGATTCTGAGATGCTTCAGGAAGTCGTAGTCTCAGCTTCACGCAACAATAACATGCGCACCGACCGCGCTGGTGCCACAACAAGTATCAACGCCGACCAGATCGAGACCGTTCCTACCGTATCTCGTAGCATGAACGACCTCTTGAAGTTGACTCCTCAGGGTGCCAACGTTGGTAGCGGTTTCTCTGTAGGCGGTGGTAACTATCGTCAGAGTTATGTAACTGTCGATGGTGCAGCTTTCAACAACGCCTTCGGTATTGGTGGTAACCTCCCAGGCAATGGTTCCCCTATTTCTCTTGATGCCTTGGATCAAATTTCAGTTTCTTCATCTCCATACGATGTACGTTTGAGTGGTTTCACCGGCGGTGCCATCAGTGCTGTGACCAAGAGTGGTACCAACCAGTTCAAAGGTACAGCCTACATGTATACGACCAATGCCCACCTGAAGGGTAATAAGGTAGATGACTACGAGTTAACTCGTCTCCAGTCACACTCCACCACATGGGGCGCCAGCTTCGGAGGTCCTATCATCAAGGACAAATTGTTCTTCTTCGTCAACGGTGAGTATCAGAACAACATCTCCGCAGGTCCTTCTGGTACAGCTCGTTTGAGCGCCGCAGATGAATGGAAGCCAAACACAGGTACCATGCATCGCCCTTTGGCGAGCGACATGGACAACATGCTCAACTTTCTTAACACGACCTATGGTTACAACCCAGGTCGTTACCAGGGTTACTCTCTCGATACCCCTTCCTATAAGATATTGGCTCGCTTGGATTGGAACATCAACGAGAACAACAAGGTAAACGTTCGTTTCTCCAAGAGCCACGACAAGGATTCCAACGCTCCATCCAGCTCCACCACACCATTCAACGACAAAGAGATTTATCCTGGTGGCACTTCTGATGGGGTTTCTATCTCTGGTGGCAAGAGCCAGGCAGGACGTACATCCAACGCTGGTCTTTACTTCGAGAGTGCTCGCTACTATCAGGAGAAAAACTTCACCTCTTTGGCAGCAGAATGGAACTCTAAGTGGGGCGGCGTGAGCAATGTGCTCCGTGGCACTTACTCTTACCAGGACGAGCCTCGCTCCTATGTAGGCGGCATGTTCCCAACCGTGGATATTTTGAAGGATGGAGCTTACTACATGGGCTTTGGTCCTGACCCATTCACCCAGGGTAACCTCCGCCAAGTAAAGACTTTCGTCGCAACTGATGAGGCTACATGGACCACAGGAATCCAGAACTTCACCGCTGGTCTTCAGTTTGAGACCAACAAGGCTGTGAATGGTTTCGGTGCAGCTTCCGCAGGTTACTATGTTTACGATTCTCCAGAGTCATTCATGGCTGGTGGTGCTCCATCAGGCTATGGTATCACTTTCCCTATGGATGGCAGCGACCAGTTCAATGCTACCATGAAGTACAATCAGTTCTCTGCTTATCTCCAGGATCAGGTGAACTTCTCTGAGCGTTTCCGTATGACAGCCGGTTTGCGTTTTGAATTGCCTATCTATCCAAAGTTGGAGAACAACTACAATAAGGCTTTCGCTGCCATGCAGTGGAAGGATGGCGTAAGCCAGATTAACAAGACTTATTCTACCGACCAGCGTCCAGACGCACCTCTCACCGTGTCTCCACGTATCGGTTTCAACTGGGATGTACTCGGCAATCATAAGTTGGTTGTCCGTGGTGGTACAGGTTACTTCGTGGGCCGTTTGCCTTTCGTATGGCTTGTATCAGCTGTGGGCAACGCCGGTTGCGGTCAGTACACCTATTATTATAATAATCAAGCAAGTGCAACCAACGGCATCCTCATGGACAAGTTCTATGTGAACCGCGCTGATCAGATTGCGGCTTTACAGAAGCAGGGCTTGGCAGTTGACCGCGAGAACGCAGCAGCACCTTCGAATCCAACTATCCTTGACAAAGACTTGAAGATGAACGCTACATGGAAAAGCTCTTTGGCTGTCGACGTGAAGTTGCCATACGATGTCAACTTCTCCTTGGAAGGTATCTACAGCCGCGACTTCAACCCAGCTACCGTTATTAACCTCGACCGTTACTGGGATGGAGAGAGCTATACAGCCGACTTGGCTAACTCAGGCGACAAGCGCAAGCTCTATTCACGCAACTCCAAAATCAACCCTTACATGATTACCAATGCAGGCAACAAGGCATATTATTATTCCATCACTGCCTCTTTGGCTAAATCATTCCACTTCGGTTTGAACCTCTCTGCATCTTACACTTACTCTAAGGCTAAGAGTTATGGTGATGGTGTAGGTGACCAGGTAAATTCTGCATACTACAACAACCGTTATTCCGTAAACGGCAACAACGACAAGGAGTTGGGCTACGGTACTTACGTGGCTCCTAACCGCTTGCTCATCTCCGCTTCTTACAAGAAGGACTATGGCAAGAACTTCGGTTCAGAGGTAGGCCTTATCTATGAAGGCATGAACATGGGTTATGCTGGTGGTTATAGCTGTACACGCTATTCTTACACCATGTCTACCAACATCGTGAACGACTATGGTTCTAACAACTTGATTTACATCCCTGCTTCTCGCGAAGCTCTCGAGACTTGGACATTCGCCGACAATGGTGACTACACAGCCGAGCAGCAGAAGGATGACTTCTGGAACTATATCGAACAGGATAAGTATCTAAAGAACCACAAGGGTCAGTACGCAGAGCGTGGTGGTGCCGTGATGCCTTGGCATCATCAGGTGGACTTCAAGTTCAACCAGAACTTCTATCTTAAGGTAGGCGGTCAGAAGAACACCCTCCAGTTTGGCATAGACATCAAGAACTTGGCCAACTTGCTCAACAAGAGCTGGGGTCTCTACAAGTCAGTCAACAATATGGCTCTCTTGAAGTATGATTCTAAGAAGAACACCTACCAGTTCCAGAAGAATGGAAAGGAAATCTTGAACAAGACATACACCAACTTGACAAGTTTCAACTCTACCTATTCCATCCAGTTCTCCATCCGCTATATTTTCAACTAATCTGAAATAATTTCCAAGATGCACTTCCCCAATCTATCGGGAAGTGCATCTTTTTTGTAATTTTTCTATGACAATAGCATTTTTATGCTTATAAAAGCTTGCTTTTTCGAAAATTTTATTTAATTTTGCAGCAAATAAGTATAAAAGGGGGTAAAGCTCCTCATTTATTAACCAATTTTCATAAATAAGGTATGCAGAAAAGATTGCATTTACTCATTGCTTTGTTAGCCTTTATGGTTACCACTGCAATGGCACAGATTACCACTTCTGGCATCAGTGGTAAGGTTACGACTGGTGGCGAAGATGTTATCGGCGCTACTGTCACCGCCACCCACCAACCATCTGGTACGATTTATCGTGCTGTAACCAACATGGATGGCCGTTACACCATCCAAGGTATGCGCCCAGGTGGTCCATACAAAGTGGAAATATCTTACGTTGGTAGCCAGACCAAGACATTCAACAACGTAAACTTGAACTTGGGTGAAAGCACCAACCTTTCTTGTGCCCTCAAGGACGATGCCCATGAGTTGCAGGAGGTCGTTGTCGCCGGCAAGGCTGGACTCGCCGCTTCACGCACGGGAGCAGCAACCAGCATGAACGCCCAGCAAATCAATGATATGCCGAGCATCACCCACGGCATCGCCGATGTGGCTCGTTTGAATCCACAGCTGGCTGTTACCCAGTCGGGAGCCATGTCATTCGCTGGTACCAACAACCGTTACAACAACTTTATGATCGATGGTGCCAACAACAATGATGTATTTGGCCTTACCACAGGTGGTAGCAACGGTGGTCAAGCAGGTACTCAACCAGTATCTTTGGAAACCATCGAGCAAATCCAGGTAAGCGTTGCCCCATTCGATGTTCGTCAAAGCGGTTTTACGGGCGGCGCCATCAACGCCATCACCAAGAGTGGTACCAACCAATTCCATGGTTCCGCATACTTCTATGGTTATAACCAAGATTTGATCGGTAGCAAGTATCCATATTCCGACGGTACGGGATATGCTCCTAAATACCAGAAGCAGAACGAATACAACACAGGCATCACTCTCGGTGGTCCTATCATCAAGAACAAGCTCTTCTTCTTTGCCAACTACGAGCATAGCAACAAGCAGTATCCTAATCTCTATGGCATCGATTCCGGCAACTCCAAGGTTGACACCGACCAGGCCAAGCAGATTCTGGAGATGGTCAAGAATATGGCAGCCAAACAAGGTGTTGACTACAATTACAATTACGACAGCAAGGATATCTACACCAGGAGCGACAAGGCTGGCTTGAAATTGGACTGGAACATCAACGAGTTCAACAAATTTGCCATTCGCTGGAGTTTGGTCAACGCTGAACAGTTGAGCGGCACTGGTAGTAGAACCGCCTTGAACCTAGAGACCTACAGCTATCCATTCCATAGCAACACCAACTCATTCATCGCCGAGTTGCAGAGCCGTCTGTCTCCAACCATCAGCAATGAGGCACGTGCTAGCTATGTTCGCGTAAGAGACAATCGAAACATCAAGGGTAGAACTCCTATGATTTCCATCTCTGACATCGGTGGCGGTACCGTCAACTTGGGTACAGAGCGCAACTCCATGGCCAACTACCTCAACCAGGACATCTGGACTTTCGAGGACAACTTGACTTGGCTTCATGGCGACCATACATTCATCTTTGGTACGCATAATGAAATCTACCATTTTAAGAATTGCTTCTTGTCAGACCTGTTTGGTTCCTACAACTTCAAGGGCTTCGAAAACTTCAAGGCCTACTACGATGGTTACATGAATGGCACGTTGGATTCCAACAAGTCATACATGAACGAATACCGCTACGGTCACGCCAACACAGAGGTTACTGGCGACCCTAACTGGGCATCAGAGTTCAGCGCCGGTCAGTTTGGTTTCTATGCACAAGACAAATGGGCTGCAAGCAACAACTTCACATTGACCTACGGTTTGCGCTTGGACATTCCTGTATTCTTTGACACTCCAGCAGAGAACAAAGACTTCAATGACCTCGCTGTCAAAAAAGGTTGGGACTTGAAGACCAATCGCAGCCTTTCTTTCTCTCCGATGTTCTCTCCACGAGTAGGATTCCGCTGGGACATCAACAATGACCGTCGCTTCATCCTACGTGGTGGTGCAGGTATCTTCACAGGCCGCATACCATTCGTATGGATCAGCAACAACTTCTCGGGAACGGGTGTGCAGATTTCTTCGTATGACACCAAGAATACCAAGGGACTGGAGTTGATTCTCGACCCAAACAAGCAAGAACAAAACGCAGAGAAACTCAAGGCCACATCCGGAAACCAAGACGTTGCCGTATGTAGCAAAAACTTCAAATTCGCTCAGAATTTGCGCTTGAACCTCGGCTTCGACTTCAATGCATTGGGCATCAACTGGACTGCAGAAGCCATTTACTCCAAGACTTTGAACGACATCTTGTACAAGAACTTGGCTGAGGAACAGACTGGCGAGACCTTTGCTCAGAAATATGGTTACGAATGGGACAACCGCCCTATGTACCAGAGCACCGTGAAGGGCACTCCTATTGCCGGCGTTTACAACTTGGCAAATACATCCAAAGGTTATACCGTCAACTTATCATTGAAGGCCGAGAAGCATTTCGACTTCGGTCTCGACTTGATGGCAAGCTACACATGGACCAACTCCAAGGCTGTTGCCGGTGGTGGTTCTTCCGTAGCCAAGAGTTCCTGGAAATACCAATACACCTACAGAGATTGCAACGATTTGGAATTAGCCAACTCTGCATACAATATTCCTCATCGCATCCAAGCTTCCGCCTACTACCATATCAACTATGGTGCCAAGAAAGCATGGCAGACTACCATCGGCTTGATTTACCAAGCTAAGAGCGGTTCACCATACACCTTATATTATTATGGTGATGTAAACGAAGATGGTTCCAACGGAAACGACTTGTTCTACATTCCAACCGATGCGCAGATTGACAAGATGAAGTTCGAGGCAAAAACGGGTATTCACAATACCCTTACCAACAAGGTATTCGGCACCAACTTCGATGGCAACTTGACAGAAGCTAGACAACGTGAAATGATGAAATACTGGATAGCCGAGGATTCTTATCTGAGCAAGCACCGTGGCGAGTACTACGAGCGCTACGCCGATAACCTTGCCTTCGAGCATCATTTCGATGTACACTTCGCTCAGAAATACAGCTTCAAGGTGGCAGGTCAGATCAACTCTATAGAATTGAGTTTCGACATTCTCAACGTAGGCAACCTCCTCAACAAGGACTGGGGGCATACCTATGGCGATGGTTTCGCCACCTACTATTCCCCTGTCAACTACCAGGGCGGTGGCGTATACCAGTTCACGGGTGCTTACGCATACAAGAACTATAGCGACTACTACAGCCGCTGGCGTGGTCAGATTGGATTGAAGTATACATTCTAAAAAAGGCCTCACACAAAAAAGACGAGAAAAGAAGAATAACTTCCTCATAAAAACAAAAAGAGGATTCAGCCTAGGTTGGGTTGAATCCTCTTTTTGGTTTATTTTCAAATTCAAAGTAATTTCCTTGGGGCCCAGAGTATTTTCCGTGAAGCTCGAAGAAAACTTCGTGGAACTCGAAGAAAATCTAATAAACTCTCGGACCGAATATAGTTGTACCGACTCTCACCATGGTCGAGCCATGCTTGACAGCTATCTGATAGTCGTGGCTCATCCCCCAACTTCTTTCGCAGAAACTATCTTCGTTAGCAAAGTATTTTGCCTTGACTTCGTCAAAGAAGCGAGCAGCCGTATCAAACTCACTAGCAATCTGACTATCGTCATCCACATGGGATGCCATCATCATCAAGCCGCAAATCTGAACATTCTTCAGTACCCTCCATTCACCTTCTTCCAAGAGTTGGCGACAAGCATCCAAAGTCAATCCATACTTCGTCTCTTCCTCCGCAATATGGAGTTCGAGAAGAACCCTTATGACTCGGTCGTGCTTGGCAGCTTGCTTATTGATTTCCTTCAAAAGCTTCAAACTATCTACAGCCTCCACCATAGCGATATAAGGCGCAATGTATTTCACCTTGTTGGTTTGGAGATGCCCAATGAAATGCCACTCGATATCCTTCGGCAGGGACTCCACTTTCTTGGCCAATTCCTGTTCATGACTTTCACCGAAGGCACGCTGTCCTTCCTCATACGCCGCCTCAATGTACTCATTAGGATGAAACTTGCTGATGGCAACGAGGCGAACGCCCTCAGGCAAGTTTCCGAGAACCTCCCGGAGATTTCCTTTTACGTCATATTCCATTTTCCAAAAGCTTTTAGAATTCAAACGATAAAGAAAAAAATGAAAGGATGACTTATCCTCTACCGTTACTCGGCAGGTTTCTGCTCAGCATCGCCCTGCTCATACTCAGGAACATCATTTTTCTCTTCCTTCTTCTCGCTAGCAGCTTGATGCTCGAAAACATCCATGATAGGAGTTTCGGCGATAGCAATCGTATCGTAGTCGATCATCGTCTTGCCCATCACCTCGTCAATATATCTCAAGGCACGAGCCAAGGATTTCGCCTGAACCAAGTAGTTGACATTGCTGCGTTTCTCCTTTTCGCTCTTCTCATCGATGGTGATGAACTGGAGCTTAGCCTTATACCACTTGTCGTCATCATCAACATCGCTGAAGAAAATTTCTCCAAAAGCAGACTTCGTGATGCCAGACACATGGAACTCTCCACTGACATAAACTGACATTTCATCGATGATGCTGCTCTCTGCCTCTGTGAAGCTATACGCATCCACAACGTATGTTTCCGACACCATCTTCTCAGTACCGTCGTCCTGAGTCTTCTGATATTTTACCTTGGTAGTAAACCAAGTAGCTGTTCTTGATCTCATTCTTATTATAGTTTTTAAAATTAATATTCGGAAAATTCCGTGCAAAGTTATAAAAAAGAATGCGGATAAGCAACTTTCCTTGATGTTTTTTATGAAAAAACTAAAAATCTGCCCCGAACTTTCGCCATTTTCAACGAAAATCATTACCTTTGCATCCAAATGCAATTTAATAAGAAATAATTTGCGACCAAAAGCAATTTAAAAAGAAATAAGATGCCTGAAATTTCAGTACGCGGTCTTGAAATGCCCGAGTCACCTATCCGAAAGTTGGCTCCGCTTGCTGCCGCAGCAAAAAAACGAGGAGTGAAAGTTTACCACCTGAACATCGGTCAGCCAGACCTCCCTACTCCTCAATGCGGCTTGGATGCATTGAAGCACATCGACCGCACCATTTTGGAATATTCTCCGAGCCAAGGATACTTGAGCTATCGTGAGAAACTTGTCAATTATTACAAGAAATATAACATCAACGTAACTGCCGATGATATCATCATCACGTCGGGAGGTTCCGAAGCTGTGCTCTTCTCATTCATGAGCTGCCTCAACCCTGGCGACGAAATCATCGTGCCAGAACCCGCTTATGCTAACTATATGGCGTTCGCTATCTCAGCGGGAGCTAAGATTCGCACCATCGCTACCACCATCGAGGAAGGTTTCTCATTGCCAAAGGTGGAGAAATTTGAGGAGCTGATCAATGACCGCACACGTGCCATTTTGATTTGCAACCCAAACAATCCTACCGGATACCTCTACACACGTCGTGAGATGAACCAGATTCGCGACTTGGTGAAGAAGTACGACCTCTACCTCTTCTCAGATGAGGTATACCGTGAGTACATCTATACAGGTAGTCCTTACATCAGTGCGATGCATTTGGAAGGCATCGAGCAGAACACCATACTCATCGACTCCGTATCGAAGCGATACAGCGAATGTGGTATTCGTGTGGGTGCCCTCATTACCAAGAACGCAGAGATTCGCAAGGCCGTGATGAAGTTCTGCCAGGCTCGTCTCTCTCCACCTTTGATTGGCCAGATTGTAGCCGAGGCTTCGCTTGATGCCCCTGAGGAGTACTATCGTGACGTATACGACGAATACGTGGAACGCCGTAAATGTCTGATTGACGGACTCAACCGCATTCCAGGCGTTTATTCTCCTATCCCGATGGGTGCTTTCTACACCGTAGCCAAGTTGCCTATCGACGACTCCGATAAGTTCTGTCGTTGGTGTCTGGAGGAGTTCAACTACGAGGGAGAGACCGTGATGATGGCTCCTGCCTCAGGTTTCTACACCACTCCGGGGGCAGGTCGCAATCAGGTTCGTATGGCTTACGTGCTGAAGAAGCATGACTTGGAACGTGCACTTGTGGTACTCGCCAAAGCCCTGGAGGCTTATCCAGGAAGAGTGGAGGACGAAGGACTATGAATTTCCCGTTATTTATAGCCAAGAGATTATACAGTGACCAGGGCGACAAACGTAAAGTTTCTCGCCCTGCTATTCATATAGCCACTGCCGGTGTCGCCATCGGACTGGCTGTCATGATCGTGTCGGTTTGCGTCGTGCTAGGATTCAAACATACCATCCGTGACAAGGTTATCGGATTTGGCAGTCACATCCAAGTGGCCGACTTCATGACTCTCCAACAAATGAATCAATATCCTGTGGTGATGAACGACTCCATGATGACGGTCCTGAAACAAATACCGGGTGTCAAGCATGTGCAACGCTTCGCCATGAAGGAAGGTATCCTCAAGACTGACGATGACTTTCTTGGAGTGGGATTCAAGGGGGTCGGTCCCGAATGGGATTCTACTTTCATCCATCAAAACATGGTGGAAGGCAGCATTCCTAAGTTTGACGATAAGGCGAGCCACAACAAGATATTGGTATCCAAGTTGATGGCTGACAAGTTGCGCCTGAAGACTGGGCAGCGCATCTTCGCCTATTTCATCGACTCCAAGGGAGTAAGAACCCGACGCTTCACCATCTCAGGTATCTATCAGACCAACCTGAAGAAATATGACGAGATTATGGTCTACACCGATCTTTACACAGCGGTCAAGTTGAACGGTTGGGAAAAAGACCAGACCAGTGGAGCAGAGTTGACGGTCAAGGATTTCAACAAACTTCAAGACACGGAAGATGTCCTGGTGAGGAAAGTCAATCGCACCGTTGATCACTATGGAGAAACCTATAGCAGCGCCACAATCAAGGACTTGAATCCACAAATATTCCAGTGGCTCAGTTTGATGGACCTCAACGTATGGATGATTCTCGCCCTGATGCTCATTGTGGCAGGAGTCACCATGATAAGTGGATTGCTCATCATCATTTTGGAACGCACCTCCATGATAGGTGTCATGAAGGCATTGGGAGCCCGCAACAAGACTATCCGCCACACTTTCCTATGGTTTGCCGTATTCATCATCGGCAAGGGAATGCTCTTCGGCAACATCTTGGGCTTGGGACTCCTCGCCTTTCAGCGATTCACAGGAATCGTCAAACTCGACGCACAGACCTACTACGTGAGCACCGTGCCCGTAGAATTCAATTGGATTTTGATTGTGGCGCTCAATATCGCCACCTTATTAATAAGTGTATTCATGTTGGTAGCCCCAAGCTACTTGATTTCACACATCCACCCTGCGAAATCCATGAGATACGAATAAATTTATTCCATAATTGCCTTTTTTATGGCAATTATGGAATAAAACTACACTTTTTTCCTCAGTTTCGTAAAATAGTGCACAGTTTTTTTTGTACTGTGCAAAATTTATACTATCTTTGCACAAAATTTTGTAGATTGTGCAATGAATTCAATACCAAGTTTCAACTCGTATATTGAGCAAAGCATCATCAAAAACTGGAATCTCGATGCCCTGACCGATTACAAGGGCACGACGTTGCAGTATCATGATGTAGCCAGAAAGATAGAGAAGCTCCACATCCTGTTTGAGAACAGTGGTGTGACTAAGGGCGATAAGATAGCGGTCTGCGGTAGAAACAGCAGTCAGTGGGCGGCAGCCTTCCTGGCTATTGTTACCTACGGTGCAGTGGTCGTACCTATACAGAACGAATTTAAACCCGAGCAAATCCACAACATCGTCAACCACAGCGAAAGCAAATTGCTTTTTGTCGGCGATGTCGTGGCAACAGAGATCAGCACCGATGAAATGCCTTCCCTGGAAGGTATTATCTACCTCCCTGATTTTTCGCTTGTCCTGTCGCGTTCAGAGAAGTTGACCTACGCTAGAGAAAACCTCAATGCCATGTTTGGTCATAAGTACCCGAAGTATTTTCGCCCAGAGCATGTGAAATACCACGTGGACGAGCCTGAAGAGTTGGCCATGATCAATTATACCAGCGGAACGACGGGATTCTCCAAAGGAGTGATGCTTCCATACCGAGCTTTGTGGGGCAACCTCGACTACATGCTTACAGCCATCGCCCCTAAACTACAGAAGAACAGCAATGTCTTGGTTTCCCTGCCGATGGCTCACATGTATGGGTTGATGGCAGACGTTATCTTCAACATGGTACAAGGCAACCACATCTTCTTCTTGACCCGCCTTCCAAGCCCAACGCTCATCGCACAGGCATTTACGGAGGTGAAACCAGATATCATCTTCGCCGTACCCCTGGTAGTAGAGAAAATCGTCAGAAAAAAGATTTTCCCACTCATACAGACCAACAAGGTGAAACTCTTGATGAACATGCCGGTCATCAACAAGCGCATCAAGGAAAAGATACGTGAATTCGTACTGAAGGAGTTTGGCGGCAACGCCTACGAGGTGGTTGTCGGTGGAGCTCCCCTCAACAAGGAAATAGAGAATTTCTTTCTCCATATCGGTTTCCCAATCGCCATGGCATACGGCACAACGGAGACGGCGCCTTTCATCACTTTCGCCAATCAAGATGAATACGTGTCGGGCAGTTGCGGCGTAGCCGTCAAGCACATGGCTGTCAAAGTATTGAGCGACAACCCAGAGCACGTACCAGGCGAACTGGTTTGCCGAGGCATCAACGTGATGAAAGGATACTACAAGAACCAGGAGGCAACGGATGCTGTCATCGACAAGGACGGATGGTTCCACACTGGCGACTTGGCAACCATCAGCAAGGATGGACACTTCTTCGTCAAGGGACGCAGCAAGAACATGCTTCTCGGTCCTAACGGGCAAAACATCTATCCTGAGGAAATCGAAGACAAACTCAACTCGATGGCGATGGTCAACGAGAGCATCATCCTCCAAAAGGGTGACAAACTCATCGGCTTGGTACATCCAGACATGGACGAGGCCCATACCCTCGGATTCACCGAGGAAGACCTGAAGAGTATCATGGAGCAGAACCGCAAGGAACTGAACGAGCAGATGCCTTCCTTCGCCAAGATATCCCGAATCCAACTCCATGACAAGGAATTCGAGAAGACAGCAAAGAAATCTATTAAACGATATCTATATCAGGATGCCATCTGATAGGCATGCTGACATAGCTTAGTAAAAGCAAAGACGTATGGAAATACCAAGCTTTAACGCACTTATCCAAAAGAGCATCATCGACCATTGGGACATGGATGCGCTGACAGACTACAAGGGTGCAACATTGCAGTACCACGATGTGGCTCGCAAGATCGAGAAACTCCACATCATGTTTGAGAACTCAGGCGTTGTAAAGGGCGACAAGATTGCTCTTTGCGGTCGAAACAGTGCCAATTGGGCAGTGGCATTCTTGGCTACGCTCACCTATGGTGCCATCGCCGTTCCAATCTTGCATGAGTTCATGCCAGACCAAATACATAACATCGTCAACCACAGCGATGCCAAGCTGTTGTTTGTGGGCGATGTCGTTGCCACTCAGGTGGATGCGACTAAGATGCCAGGGTTGGAGGGTATCATTTACATTCCAGACTACTCCTTGGTAGTGTCTCGCACTGACAAGTTGACCTATGCCCGTGAGCATCTCAACGAGATGTTTGGCATGAAATATCCCAAGTACTTCCGCAAGCAGCACGTCAATTACTATATCGAGCAGGACCCAGACGAGTTGGCACTCATCAACTATACCAGTGGAACAACAGGGTTCTCCAAGGGGGTGATGGTACCGTATCGTGCACTCTGGAGCAACGCCGACTTTGCCGAGGAAGTGTTAGGCAAGCAAATCAAAGCGGGAGACCCTGTCATCAGCATCTTGCCTATGGCGCACATGTATGGCATGGCATTCGAGTTCATCTTCGAGTTCATCAAGGGTTGCCATGTATACTATCTCACTCGAATCCCTAGCCCAGCCATCATCGCAGAGGCATTCGGCCGTATCAAACCAGCCGTCATTATCGCCGTTCCATTGGTTATCGAAAAGATTATCCGCAAGAAAGTTTTCCCTAAAATACAAAACAATCGCATGCGCATGTTGCTTCACATGCCTGTCATCAGCAAGAAGGTACGGGAGAAAATTTGCGAGCAAGTAACCCATGCCTTCGGAGGCAACTTCTACGAGGTTATCATCGGTGGTGCCGCCTTCAACCAAGAAGTGGAGTCTTTCCTTCATAGCGTCGGTTTCAAATACACTGTTGGATACGGAGCCACCGAGTGCGCCCCTATCATCTGCTATGAAGATTACGCACACTTCGTACCAGGATCCTGTGGAAAGGCTGCCAAGAACATGATGGTGAAAATTGACAGTCCAAACCCAGAGAATGTACCAGGAGAAATCTTGGCAAAGGGTCCGAACGTCATGTTGGGTTACTATAAAAACGAGGAAGCTACCGCTTCTACCATCGACAAAGACGGATGGTATCACACGGGGGACCTCGGAACCATGGATGGTGACGGTAATGTTTTCATCAAGGGACGAAGCAAGAACATGCTCCTAGGTGCCAATGGCCAGAACATCTACCCGGAAGAAATCGAGGACAAGCTCAATTCTTTGGCCCTTGTCAGCGAAAGTGTGGTTGTACAGAAGGGTGAGAAACTCGTCGGACTTGTTCATCCTGACTTCGACGAAGCGCAGAGCTTGAACTTAGGAAGAAAAGAATTGGAAGACATCATGGAACAGAACCGTCAGGAACTCAACACGATGATTCCTACCTACAGTAAAGTGGCAGAAATTCGCATCCACGAGGAAGAGTTCGAGAAGACTCCTAAGAAGAGTATTAAGCGATTCCTATACACCAATGTATAATCCATTATAAGCATATATCAATATAAAAAGCAGCTTT
>DHMR01000044.1:0-5223 GCA_002405875.1 bacterium UBA4637 | reverse complement strand
AAAGCTGCTTTTTATATTGATATTAAAAATAACATATATATTTTCCATTCGGATTACATCAACACACCCGAACGGATGCGAGACAACGTCTCCGGGGTCATCTGCAAGTAGTTGGCTATATAGGTCAAAGGAGCACGGAGCACCACTTGTGGATCCAGGTCACACAATCGTTTATAACGACTTGGAGCAGACTCGAAACGTACCAAGTCGGCATGTACTTGCGACTGAATCAAACTCTCTTCCAAGATCTTACGATAGAGCATCTGAATGTTGACATTTCGAATGGCAGCAGCCTCCAACTTAGCCTTTGGCAAGGCATAGACTAGGGTAGGTTCCAATGCTTCGACTTGTAAACGAGTTGGCTCCTCCTTGAACAAGCTCTCGATACACATGAATATCGTATGATCCACTCCAAGGTGTTCCGTCACCTCCTTCCCATTCTTGAAATAGAACTGGCGAACCAAACCTTTCTCTATGTAAGAAATGTTACGGCAGATCTCACCTTCCTGAAGTATCTTCTCGCCCTTACCATACTTGATGGGTTCCAAGATACTCTCCAGCACGTCCAACTCATCATAGGTCATCGTGCTGTATTTACGGGCAAGCTCTCTAGCTATGTCACGTTTGGCTGGGATGTTTTTAAAATCTGGCATTTTCTACCCTCCTCTATATTATTAATTTATCACCTCTCCATGAGGCGACTGTCTATATCGACATAAAGTTGGTTAAATCGTTATATATGAGCCTAGCAAACGATATTGGCAGCCGTCACAAGGAAGAATTATAAAACTTTTTAGTCTAGCTTGAGCACGGCGAGGAATGCCTTCTGTGGCACTTCCACGTTACCAATTTGCTTCATGCGTTTCTTACCCTTCTTCTGTTTTTCGAGCAACTTACGCTTACGGCTCACATCACCACCATAACACTTGGCGGTCACATCCTTGCGCACCTGCTTGATGGTCTCACGAGCTACAATCTTGGCACCGATGGCTGCCTGGATGGCGATGTCAAACTGCTGACGTGGTATCAAGTCCTTCAACTTCTCGCACATTCTGCGGCCGAAAGTCACAGCATTGTCTCTATGCGTCAAGGTACTCAGGGCATCCACAGGCTCACCATTGAGCAGGATGTCGAGCTTCACCAAGTCTGAAGGACGGAAGCTGTCGATATGATAGTCGAAGGAAGCATAGCCCTTGGAGATACTCTTCAGTTTGTCGTAGAAGTCGATGACAATCTCGCCCAAAGGCAACATGAAGTGCAATTCCACACGGTTACCGCTCACATACTCCTGGTTGATGAGTTCACCACGCTTGTCCAAGCAAAGTTTCATGATAGGACCGATATAATCGCATGAAGTAATGATGGTGGCACGAATATACGGTTCCTCGATATGGTCGATCATCGTAGGGTCTGGCAATCCCGAAGGATTGTGAACTTCCTTCTCCCCACCCTGCTTGTCATATACCATATAAGATACGTTAGGCACGGTGGTGATGACATCCATATTGAACTCACGGTCCAAACGCTCCTGCACAATCTCCATGTGGAGCAAGCCCAAAAATCCGCAACGGAAGCCGAAGCCCAAGGCCACCGAACTCTCAGGAGAGAAGGTCAAGGAAGCATCGTTGAGCTGGAGTTTTTCGAGCGAAGCACGCAAGTTCTCGTAATCGCTTGGGTCGATAGGATAAACACCTGCGAAGACCATTGGCTTCACCTCCTGGAAACCAGCGATGGCTTTCTCGCAAGGACGAGCGATATGAGTAATGGTATCACCCACCTTCACCTCGGTGGCATTCTTGATACCCGATATGATGTAGCCTACCTCACCAGTACCCAACTCATTGCGAGGAATCATATCCATCTTGAGCACACCTATCTCATCGGCATCATACTCCATGCCCGTATTGAAGAACTTCACCTTGTCGCCCTTACGGATCACACCATTCTCTATCTTGAAGTAAGCGATGATGCCACGGAAGGAGTTGAACACGGAGTCGAAAATCAAAGCCTGCAAAGGAGCCTTGTCATCGCCCTCGGGATGAGGAACACGATTGACCACTGCCTCCAAGACATCCTCGACACCCTCGCCCGTCTTACCCGACGCACGAAGGATGTCCTCATGCTTGCAACCGATGAGATCGACAATCTCGTCCTCCACCTCGTCAGGCATGGCGGAAGGCATATCTATCTTGTTGATGACCGGGATAATCTCCAAGTCATGCTCGATGGCCATATATAGATTTGAAATCGTCTGCGCCTGCACACCCTGGGTAGCATCCACGACCAAGAGCGCTCCCTCGCAAGCAGCGATGGAACGAGAGACCTCGTAAGAGAAATCGACGTGTCCCGGAGTATCGATGAGGTTGAGGATGTAAGTCTGCCCATCCTTCGCCTTGTACTCCATCTGGATGGCGTGGCTCTTGATGGTGATACCACGCTCACGCTCCAAGTCCATGTCGTCGAGCATCTGACCCTCAGTAATCTTGATGGTCTGAGTTTTCTCTAAAAGACGGTCTGCCAAGGTACTTTTACCATGGTCGATATGTGCAATAATGCAGAAATTTCTGATGTTGTTTATATTCTCCATATAATATTTTCTCTCTTTTGCGTGCAAAATTACCTTATTTTTAGGAGAATACCAAATTTTTAGCGTATTATTTTTCGCCGTTATTGATTATTTATAGACAAATCTCTTGATGTGACACAAATCTTAGGGAAAAGGTCTATACACCCACCTATCATCGTGGCATATAGACCCTTCTAGTTTCTTTATTCTTGTATCTCCTTCATATTTTTCAGTTCCCATCCCTCAAACTGCATGATAATTTTGTGCAGTCGGGTGCCTTGGCGCAGTGCCTCGACACGAGGCGCCGCCGCATATTGCTCGATTTGCCTTACAGCATCGCTCCATTGTTTCTCTGCCTTAGTCACTTCGCCGAGTTCTGAATCCACAATTTTCTCATTCCACTCTTTCTTGGACAGCACCTTCAGTTCGATGATATAGCTGTGCTTGCTGGCATAGTGAGTCAAGTTCGGTAGAAGGAAGAAGTCGCAGTAGCCGTGGCTCATCTCCAACTCAGGGGCTGTGATGTAATAATTGTTCAAGCTAAGGTAAGCCATGAAGAACCCTTGCAGGTTGCGCTCTGCCTCGATGCCGTCACGTACGGATGATACATCGGCGTATGCTTTTGCCATGTGTCCGAGGGCATCTTCCCACTTGCCCTCGAAAGCCATATAGGTGAATTTCGTCTTCAGTTCAGCGAGGTTTACATACTTCTCTTCCTGGTATTGCGCCAAGAGATAACCGTAGTATTGCTTGCGAACGTTGTTGTTCGGGATGCCGAGGATAAGCTGATCGCCGAATGTGCCCTTGATAGTCAGCATGCCATAATAGAAGAGGAGGCTGACGAAAATCTCGGGGTCGGTCAAAGCCTTGGCAGGGAACGAATCGATGATGTTGCCATGAATCTCTCCTTTCTCCGCGATGGTCTTGATGATGCCCTTGCGGTCGCCGTCCAACTGGTCGAGCTGGAGCAGATTCTCCATCTTGCCATAATCAGTCTTCGTGTTCGGGTCTATCATGTACTCTGGTGGCTCTCCGTCGTTGACATAATGACGAAGATAATATACCACCATGTCGCAGTTGAACACCTTGCTTTGTTTTTTCAGGGCAGCCTTGGAGAAACAATAGTTGTCGTACCAAGGCTTCATGTCGTTGATCATCCACTCCACATCGCTGTCTGCTGGCAGGTATCCCACCTCCTTATAATAGATAAACATCTCCCTGACATCCTCCAGCGAGAAGCCCAGCATCTGGTTGAACTTATAGTTGGTGGATATGCTCCATCCGATGTTGAAACCACTGGTCACATCGTCCAATGTCACTGGACTCACGCCCGTCATGAAAATGCGAGAGAAAGTGCCCTTGAATTTCTTGAATACATCACGGTAGAATCCGTTGGCATGGGTGATGGCATGATACACCTCCTCGCCATGCACGTTGAGTACCGTGTTGGTGAAGTTGTCGTATTCGTCGATGATGAGATAAAGAGAGAGGCTTTGGCGTTGCGTTTCGGCATTGATGAGATTCAACTTGCTTGTGGCACTGTCGGCCTTGTGTACCTGGCTGATAAAATCATCCGAGTATATTCCAGCGTACTTATCTACAAAGTAATCGTAGCATACCTTGCAATAATCATCGAAATTCTTCTCCAGACTATTGATGTCGCCACCCACCTGCGAGAAGTCGAGGTAGAGTATTTGGAATTTGCCCTGCAAAGCGGTGGGGTGCTTGCCTATCCAGAGATTGCCGAACAACTCCTGAAATTTTTCGGGAGTCGTGTTGCAATCGTAGTAAGCCCTGAGCATACTGATAAACAGGCTTTTGCCGAAACGACGGGGGCGGATGAAGAACAGGTTACGCGCTTGGTTCTCCAACTCAGGAATATACATCGTCTTGTCAACATAATATAAATTGTCTTTGACGACGGTGATGAAATCCGAAACTCCGTAAGGTATTTGTTTGAAATGATTCTGTTCCATGATGCTGAGTGCTTTGTATTTTTCTGCAAAGCTACAACTTTTTTCCGAAACATCCAAAATTTTGATTTACTAACTTTTCCTGGAGCCTCATTTTTACAAAAACAGGAACTTTACTAACACGATGAAAGGTCTATACGCCCACCTATCATCGTGGCATATAGTAACTTCTTTTCGGAAGCACCGGTGCTTCCGTAATGGGGGGTTTTCCACGACAAGATGGACTATCTTATAAAAACATAGCTATAAATTACAAAAAAGTTGCTAAAGTCTTGGATGTTACAAAAGTTTTTTGTACATTTGCAAAAAATTATGCAAATATGACAGTAAGA
Organism: bacterium UBA4637; assembly: GCA_002405875.1. The sequence goes on along the minus strand of DHMR01000044.1, from coordinate 352 downwards.
GAAGATCGTGAGAAAGCGAAAATGGAAAAGGAGATACTTAGTAAGTATTTCTTTGACATGAGTAAAACTGCATTTGGAACAACAGTGCTCACTAATGTTCCTGCGCTGTTTGGATTAGCAGATTTCACTTATAGATATGTTTTATTGTTTTTAGTAGGTAGTATTGCTACCTATGCTTTTGCATATACAGGTTTTAAAATCTTAAAAATGAAATAAATTATGGATGCAATGTTATTTACAATGACAGGTGTTGCTATTATAGCAGTAGGTATCGCACTTTGGACAAACACAAAGTCAGGAAAACGTTGGATTGAAAGTCTGTAAGAATTAGCAAGGGTCTATACGCCCACCT
>DHMR01000091.1 GCA_002405875.1 bacterium UBA4637 | reverse complement strand
AGCATGAAGAAGGTAAGCAACAGGGTCATAACGTCTGACATAGGCGTCATATCGATCCAGACGTCACTCTTCTTAATTTTTACTTTACCCATAGCGATAAAATTTTAAAGGGTTAGCAAAAATTAAGCCTCGTCTGTGTGGTTAGCTTCGTATGTCTGAGCAATTGAGTAACCTACCTCGTCGAGTGCGTATGTCAACTTATCTACCTTGTTGGTGAATGTGTTGTAAGATACAACGGCGCACCAAGATGTCAAGATACCGAATGCGGTGTTGATCAAAGCCTCAGAAATACCTACAGAAAGTGCGGCTGAGTCAGCGCCACCACCTTCACCCATGGCCTGGAATGACTTGATCATACCGGTTACAGTACCGAGAAGTCCGGTCAATGTACCAAGAGTAACGATTGTTGCGATGATTGGCAAGTTCATAGTCAAAGTAGGCATCTCCAACTGAGTTGCTTCCTCGTGAGCCTGCTGAATCTTAGCGACCTTCTGTGCCTTCTTCAAAGAAGCATTTGCACCAGACTCCATAGACTTGTAAGCGTTCAAAGAAGCCATTACTACGTTGGCTACAGTACCACGCTGCTTGTTGCAGAGCTGCTCAGCCTTAGCGAAGTCGTTTGCGTTCAAAGCTGCCTTGATGTTTGCAACGAACTTAGGAAGAGCACCCTTACCTGTGGCGGTCTTAAGAGCCATCCAACGCTCAATTGTCATAGCCAACACTGTGAGCAACAATGTGTGGATAACTGGTACGATTACACCACCCTTGAAGATTGTACCCCAAATGTCTGCTGGGTGATCCTTTACTCCAGGATCCTGGAAGTGCATGTCGTTTCCGAACCATGTGAAGAACAATGTGAATGCGATGATAGCACATACCACGATGATCCAGAATGCGCCTCTTACTCCCTGAAAGCCCTCAGACTTTTTAGCTGGGGCTGCTTGTTTTGTAGTTGCCATAATTTTACTTTTTAAATTATTAGTTAATAAATTTATTGATAATTCTTTTTGATTTTGTAGACCTTGGGTGTTATTGACACTTTTAGGTTATCTTTTTTAGTCATTCTTTTGGCAAAGATAATAATTAAATAAGAAATACGAATCTAATTAAGAAGTTTTAACGAGATATTTTTCGTTTTTTCTCTGAATATCTCGCTAATTCTTCTTTTTTGCCTTCAAAAAGTGTCATTTCTGTCCTCTTTTTGCTTATTTTAGCTTGCCCAAGGCTTCTTTGATTCTACGGATTGCCTCTACGATATTCTCGTCACTTGTGGCATAGCTCATGCGGAAACAGTCTGGGTCTCCGAATGCGTCTCCTCCCACCGTGGCAACATGTGCCTCATCCAAGAGATACATGGCAAAATCGGTGGAGTTGTTGATCGTGTGCTCGCCGTAGCTCTTGCCGAAGTAGCTGTTGCACTTAGGGAAGAGGTAGAAGGCTCCTTGTGGGACGTTGACTTCCAAACCTGGCACTTCCTTGGCCAACTTGACGATCAGGTCGCGGCGGCGCTCGAAAGCTTGGCGCATCTTCTCTACGGCACTTTGATCGAGTGTGTAGGCTGCTTCAGCTGCTTTTTGGCTAATGGAACAAGTACCACTTGTGTATTGCCCCTGTAGTTTGTTGCAGCCTTTGATAATCCATTCAGGACCTGCCAGGAAACCGATGCGCCATCCGGTCATTGCGTATGCCTTGGATACACCGTTGGCGATGATGACTTGTTCTTTCATGTCTGGCTCTTGGGCGATGCTATGATGCTTACCTATATAATTGATGTGCTCGTAGATTTCGTCTGCCAACACGAATACTTCTGGGTGCTTCTTTAAAACCTCAGCCAAGGAAGCGAGTTCTTCTTTGGAATATACACTACCTGTAGGGTTGCTTGGAGAGCAAAGAATGAGCATCTTGGTCTTTGGTGTGATGGCTTCCTCCAACTGCTCGGCTGTCATCTTGAAGTCTTGCTCGAATCCTGCCTTGACTGTTACAGGAATACCCCCTGCCAATTTCACCATCTGTGGATAGCTTACCCAATAAGGGGCAGGGATGATGACCTCGTCGCCAGGGTTGACCAAGGCGAGGATGACATTGCAGATACCTTGCTTGCCACCTGTGCCGACGATGATTTCATTGGCAGTGTAGTCTAAGCCGTTCTCGTTTTTGAGTTTGGCAACAATAGCTTTTCGCAAATCTGGATAGCCAGGAACAGGTGAATATCTAGAGAAGTTGTCGTCGATGGCTTTCTTGGCAGCCTCTTTGATATTCTCTGGAGTATTGAAGTCTGGTTCTCCTACGCTCATGTTGATTACATCAATGCCTTGAGCCTTCATTTCATTACTTTTCTGTGACATCGCCAGCGTCGCTGATGGTGCCAATCTGTTTAGACGATCGGATAATTGTGCCATAATTCAAATCTTATTTTAAAGTTCCGTTTGCAAAATTAAGCAATTTATTTCTTTTAGAGAAGAAAAAATGTTATTATTTCACGTTTTGCAATGAAATAATAACATTCTTTTTCTTTATTTTAAGTGAAGGGTGTGTCCCATTCGGTCTCTTTTGGTCTTGAGATAGCGCTCGTTGTACTTGTTGGGAGTTACTTCGATGGGCACGTTCTCTACGATTTCCAACCCGTATGCTTCTAGTCCGACTCGTTTTACCGGATTGTTGGTGAGCAGTCGCATCTTGTGTACCCCTAGGTGGCGGAGCATCTGTGCACCGCATCCGTAGTCTCGTTCGTCTGGCTTGAATCCCAGGTGGGTGTTGGCATCAACAGTGTCATATCCTTCTTCCTGTAACTTGTAGGCGGCAATTTTGTTCATCAGGCCGATGCCACGACCTTCCTGTTGCATGTACACAACCACGCCTTTGCCTTCTTTTTCGATCATTTCCATTGCTTTGTGGAGCTGCTGCCCGCAGTCGCATCGCTTGCTGCCCAGAATGTCACCTGTAGCGCAGGAGGAGTGCACGCGTACCAGGATGGGTTCGTTTTCCTCCCATTCTCCTTTGATAAGGGCCATGTGTTCCAAACCGTTGCTTGCCTGGCGGAAAGGGATCAGGCGGAAGTGCCCGTATTCTGTAGGCATGTCTACTTCTTCACCGACCTCAATAAGTGACTCTTTTTTGAGACGGTAGGTGATCATGTCCTTGATGGAGATGACCTTGAGCCCCCATTCCTGTGCAAATTCGAGCAGTTGTGGAAGTCTTGCCATGGTGCCGTCCTCGTTCATGATTTCCATGAGGGCACCTGCTGGGTAAAGTCCTGCCATTTTGCAAAGGTCGATCGCTGCCTCGGTGTGTCCACTGCGGCGTAGTACTCCGTTGTCTTGTGCGTAGAGGGGGTTGATGTGTCCTGGACGTCCGAACGTTTGAGCTGTGGAGTGAGGGTCGGCGAGTGCTTTGATGGTCTCCGCTCTGTCGTGGGCTGATACACCAGTCGTGCAGCCTTCCAACTTGTCGATGGTTACCGTGAATGGAGTGCCAAGCATGGAGGTGTTTTCTGACACCTGGTGAGGCAAGTCAAGTTCGTCGCATCTGCTGATGGTGATAGGTGCGCAAAGCACGCCACGTGCATGCTTGAGCATGAAGTTGACCTTGTCTGCGTCTATTTTTTCCGCCGCGATGATGAGGTCGCCCTCGTTCTCACGGTCTTCATCGTCTACTACGATGACAAACTTTCCTTCTTTGAAGTCTTTTACAGCATCCTCGATGCTGCTGAGTTTTAAATCTGCCATTTTGATACCTTATTTAATATAGTTACATTTCTTTGGGTTCCGTTTCTCTTTTTCCCTGTCTTTCTTTGATTCTTTTGATGATGTCCGTGTTGGTCTGTGTGACGGCCTTCAAGTCACGATAGAGTCGTAAACGGAATCTCCACATACGAAGATAGAGAAAAATGCCTGCTGGCACAATGATGGCTGCTGTGATGTTGAGCCATTTCCGCTCGAAAGGTCGTGTATGTGCCTTGGTCGAGAGGATTGGATATTGGTTGATGTCATGAAGAATGTATTTGTTCTTGGTGTTGCTCAAGTCTTCTATGACGTTTTCCAATTCCTTGCTGATTCTTTCGATCTCGTGGTCTGGTTGGTATTTGAAGAACACGTTGATGAAGTTTGGCAATCTTCTGAGGTGGTACACCTTATTATATAGGGCGACATCCTGGGTGATTTGCGCCAATTTCTCGGAGTCCGTCTCGTATGCAGGGTCGTTGATGATGACTTCCTTGCCGAAAATGTGCCTCTTGATGCGCAAACCGAGCAACTTCATGAAGAACTCCTTGTAAGCGTCCATGTTGAACACGGCGGAGTCGTTGGTCGCCTTCCAGGTTACAAATGCTGCCAATGGTGCCAAGACGGCGGTTGAAAGTCCTTTGCCGAACCATATTGCCCACATGCCACCTCTGGCCATACGGTAACCCGTGTTGTCGAGGATGAAGTAGACGATGAATACCAGTACGGAGATGACCACTGGGAATCCGAGACCACCTTTTCGGATGATGGCTCCTAATGGGGCTCCGATGAAGAAGAATATCAAGCAGGACAAGGCCAGCGTGAATTTGCCGATGCCTTCTATCTCATGTTGCCGAATGATGTAGTCGGCATCATCGGTGATCATGCTCTTGAAGTCCAAGTCGCTGGTTTCTTGTTGAACATCCGACAAGGCATTGTTGACGACTCTCATCTTTTCGTCCTGACTGAGTTTGTTGAAGAGTGTGTCGATGTCGAAGCTTTTTGCCATTCCCCTATTGATGGCTGCCACTGAATCCTTCTTGTTGACTCTAGGTATCCGGTAGAATCTGGCGGAGGCATCTGCTAGATAACTTTTGCCCACAGAGTCGTACACTTGGTTGAGCGAGTCGATGGCTGTCCTGATCTGCGACAAGCTTTTTGCCTTGGCGTTGTTAGACAAAGAACTTGCGTCCGTCATATTGAAGTCAGCGTCGAAATCGAGCACAATTCGCTTGGTGATGAACGATTCTCTTCTGTAAGGTACCGCTGCGCTGTTGGCTATTTCGCTGCTTTGCATATTCTCAAACCATTCGCCACTCCAGAGGGTAAGCAGAAGGTGCTTCTTTTCGGCCGTGCTCTGCAACATGGCGGAGTCGGCAAGGATGATGGCGGCATCCTCGTAGCTGTCTGTCATTCGGTAGATCATGACACCATAGAGTTTGCCCGTCTTGACATTTTTCTTCTGCACGTACAGGTTGCAGTTAGGGATTCCGTCGTAGAAGATTCCCTCTGGAATTTCCAATTCTGGACTTTTTTGTTTCATGGAGATGAGCAACTGGGTCATTTTCATGTTGGCGTTAGGACCGATGTTGTTCTGGAAGTAGAAGGAACCGCACATGATGATGACGGTGATGGCAATGAGCGATCGGAAAGACTGCATGAGTGAGATACCTGCTGCCTTGATGGCAGTCAGTTCAGAGCTCTCGCCTAGATTGCCAAATGTCATGAGCGAGGAGAGAAGAATGGCGAGTGGCAGGGCTTGTGGAACCAGTAATAAGCCCATGTACCAGAAAAATTGTGCCAGGACATCCATGCTCAATCCTTTTCCGATGAGATCGTCTATATATCTCCAAAGGAACTGCATCATTAGCACAAATTGGCAGATGAAGAAGGTTCCCATGAAGAGAATGCCAAATTGTTTGGCGATGAATATGTCTAATTTCTTTATTCGAAGCATTTTATTTCTTTATGTTTGTTTTGGGAATGGATGGTTGCCAAGCTTTCCCGTTTGCAAAGGTAACACAAAAAAATAAATTATCCTTCATTTTTGCAGTTTTTTATATAATTAAGGTGTAGAATCGTGGGAAAAGAGAGGCTAGAACAAAAAAATGCACTTTTTTCTAAAAAAAATGCGGAAAAATTTGTTTAATCCAAATAATTGTATTACCTTTGCACCCGCAAATGAGAAATCGTTATGCTGTGATGGCGGGATAGCTCAGCTGGTTAGAGCGTCGGATTCATAATCCGGAGGTCGTGGGTTCGGGTCCCACCCCCGCTACATTAAGAACACTAACTTTTTAGTTAGTGTTTTTTTATGCCCTCAACTTTTCCACACTTATCCCTATTGGTTTGATAAAGTTATGCACAAGACATGTTGTTTTGTGGATAACCAACTTATGTGTCTGAAAATCAATGCTTATTATTTCTCCTTAGCTGTTGAATTCCTGTTGAATAGTAAAAATGTAGATAAAATAGTGCATCTTTCCAAAAATAATTTGTAAATTTGTGCGCTAGTAACATTTTTATAATAACATGAGTCGAAACTTGATAGAATATTTAGGGCGTTTTTTGTGCCTTATGGGAGTGTGTGTTGCTGTTGGACTTTCTTTGGTGTCCTGTCAGCAACCTAAGAAGTTCGTCAT
>DHMR01000086.1 GCA_002405875.1 bacterium UBA4637 | reverse complement strand
GGTGCAGATTGCCCTTTCAGGGCGCATTGGGTATGACTTTTGACACACTCTCCTTGTTGCTATTGCCTTTTAGGGCGATTCTTGATTACTTGTGAAAGTTCTGTAGCTTATTACATTATTATGTCTTTTAATACTTAAAAGTATCATCCAGCAAAACTTCCTTTGGATTCTTAGCCGAATGGTAGATGAATCTAAAGGAGAAATGTGCCTCCTTGTATTTCTTCAGTCCAGGATTGTTGTCGAGCGATTGTTTCTGCGCATCATAGAGCTTCTTGTGGTTTTGCTTGATGAGCAGGGCGTTGTCAGCCTTTCCACGCAAAGTCATATAATAAATATAGGTATGTGATGCCTTGTCAAAGGTGGCACTGTCCGTTCTACCGTCATTGACAAACGGGGTAGGGCACACCTTCTCCGTGTATTCCTTCGCCTCGCGAGCTGCCTTGTCTTCGATGCTCTCGGTGCATGATGCCATGAATGCGAGAGCCATGATGCTATAAATAATCTTTTTCATTCAATATTTTTTTTCAGTCTTTATCAAATAGTTTTTATCTGCTGCAAAGTTATGAAAAATTGGTGATTAAACAAAAAAACTGATGATACTTTAGCCAAGTTTGCTACTTTTTTAGTATTTTTGTACCCGAAAAATAACAAAAAGTCTATCCCAAGATGATGAATGAACTATTCCTCTTGCAGTTCTCTTGCTGCATGATTACTACGATATTGGCGTTGATGCTTATCGTATCACGCTTCCAAATCAGATGGCTCAACCATAACTACGAGGTTTCTCGCTGGCTGATATGTGGAGCCATGCTATTCCTCTCAACGCATTATGTGTTGCAGATGGCATACGGCATCCGTGCGCAGAGCGACTCGATGGGCGCCTTGGTCAATATCCTCTTCTATACGCCCATTGCCCTGGTTATCTCTTATGGCACCTTCAATGTCATCTGTTTCCGTGAGGGGCGAAAGCGGATGAAGCGGGTGAGTGCCTTGGGTTACCTGCTCATCCTTGCCGTCTTTGCCATCGGCGTGTGGCAGAAGGGGAGCTTGGAGATAGGCTTCTGGCTGTATGTCATGTTGGGCTTGTTCGTGGCATGTATGTTCTATTGCATCAGTACGACGGTACGGGAGATACGTCATCATCGCAAGATTATCGAGGAGGAGTCGGCGACCGACATGCTGCCATACGACCGATATACGTGGGCGAGCTATATCCTGATGGCGGCTTCCGTGTTGGTGTTGGTGGGAGGCATCGCCTATCGACCTTTCCTTTTCATCATCGGGCCATTCATGCTTCTGTCTCTCTTTATCTTTACGATGAGTTTCATCGGGTATGGTTTTAACATCATGCCAGTGGATGAGCTGATGGAGGAAGATGAGTTGACGGAGGAAGATGAAATGACGGAGGAGAATGATTCGGAAACTTCCGATTCTTTGACAGATACTACTTGCGGATTGTCGGCGGACCAAATCGTGAAGATAGAGCAAGTATTGCATGATTGGTGTAAGAATGGCGGCTTCCGCGACAGTACGATGAACATGCCGTTGCTGTCAGCCAAGTTGAAGATACCACGTGATTTACTCAGCAAGTATTTTGAAAGTTATCTGAAGAGTACTTTCCGAGTATGGCTCAGCGACATCCGATTTCAGGAGGCGCAAAGGATGCTGCGAGAAAACCCGCATTACAACAATGATACGATTTCTGCTGAGTGTGGTTTCTCCAGCCATGCCCATCTCTATAAGATTTTCAAGGCGAAGACGGGTATGACTCCAGGGAAATGGAAGGAATCTTTGTCTTAAGTAGTTTGTGAGGTGACTCTTTAAACGATTAGTAGCTTTTGTCAGGAAGTGTCCTGAAAGTAGCATAAAATCATACGTTTAGGTGTTTCATTCCTACGAATGAAACACCTTTTTTGTAGGAATGAAACTATTTTCTTGAGGAATGAAACACACGCATTGGATGAAAAACACTAAATTTGCCACCGTAAACTTAAAACGCAACTTATGAGAGAAAACCCATTTGCGCTTTCTCATCATGCAGGAGACTTAGTAGGAGTAATCTTGATATTGGTTATTGCTGTCGGCGTGTCTTGCTTGATGTGGATAGACTATCGGAAATATCTGGATGAGCATACGAAGAAACAATTCAGATTCCTGGACTTCATCAAGAGGGAACAGTTGTTTCTTTTCCTCTTCCTGATGTTCTTCTTTCTGATAGTGGGGCAGTTGATACTTTATTCTAATATGATATGAATCAGTTATAGTATGATATAAAATAATTCTAATAGGAAATAAATCAAACCTTGTATAATGATGAAATATTTTAACAAGAAAGCTACGATGTTCATTGCGTTATTCCTCGCAATGATACTTCCTGATTCGGGATTGAAGGCGCAACCACAGGTTTCGAGTCAGCGTGCCTCTGTGAATGGTCTGCGTGCCTCTGTGAATGCAGGTTGGTATCTCGGAGTGGAGGGAGGACCTGCCTTCGGAGTCAGTACATTAAGCAGTTTTGGAGCCGACAAGACTCGTGCGGGTTATGTGGTGGGAACCTTTGTGGGCTATCAGTTCAATCCTGTGTTCTCCTTGGAAGTGAATGCCCGGTGGAACCATCTGAAGATGTCGGCTCGTCCATGTTGCATAGATTCCAATGATTGGCTTTCAGCCGATGGCATTCGTTATGCGGCTGAGGTCTTGGGCGAGGAAGGTGCTTACTATGGCAACCTGAAGAATGATGTGTATGGACAGAACTATGGCTTGCGTCTCAATGTCAATGTGTTGGGCTTCGTTCCTTCGCTCAAAGACAGTCCCTGGAAGGTGGAAGTTTCTCCTCAAGTTTCGCTCGTGGGTAGTTGGGCAAAGTACAAGCGTCTCGACAGCGATGAGACCTTCCGCGTCTCTTCCGAAGACAAGTGGAAGTTGGGTTATGGTGGCAACCTCCAAGCATCCTACGGCTTCCCTTGTGGATTGACCCTCGGTGTGTTCTCTGGTATGACCTTCGTCAGTGGCGGTCGCATAGATGCCCTCCCAAAGACATTTCATAAAAACAATTTTGTTTGGGAGAGTGGAGCCAGGATAGGCTGGCGATTCAACAAGTAGTCATCCATAATAAAGAATCAGGGGCTACCCCCCTTAACATCCATAAAATAATCGTGATATGAATAAAGAATATAAAATTCCATTGTTAGCATTGTTCTTTGGTTTGTGCCTCTCTTTCATCCTGATTTCTTGTCTGGAGGAGAAGCATGACGAGGAGAACGGTCTCTCCATCGCCCTCACTTGGCAAGACGTGGCAGACAAGAATACGGAAGTGAAGGATGTCCATCTCTGGATATTCGATGCGGACAACGGTTCGCTGGTCGAGGAAAAACGCTATGCCTCGGCTCAGGAAGTGGCAAGCCAACGCTTCCATCTTGCCAAGGGAAACTATCGCATCTTGGCTACTGCCAATCTTGTGGAGCCTTTCTATGTCAGCGAGGCAACGAGGGCTTATACTTTGGACAATGTACTGATAGGTCTGACTGCCCCCAAGAATGTAAAGAACAATGCCTATTTTGCCTATTTTGGCGTGGTAGATGCAAAGGTCGATTTGTCGGAGGGTAATTGCATCGTTTGTAATCCCATGAAGAATGTCCTTCCCGAGCTGACCATCGTCATCGAGAATGTACCTAAAGGAACAGAGATGAGTGGCAAGGCATTGGATTGTGCCTGGTGTCTGTTCCCTACACAGAAGAATGGTGATGGAGAATATGGATTGCCGAGCATAGATCCAACGGAAGTGGAAATGCCTACTATCTTGGCTACTGAGTCAACTTTGCAATCAGAAGTCATCCGGCTGATGCCGACCCTACAGGGAAGCCCCGCCTCTCATGTCTATCTCCGCCTCTTGCTCCCTAACGAGATTTTGCAAGAGTTTGACATCACCGCTCCTGCGATGAAGGCAGGAGGAAAGTATGAGTTGCGACTCAACTACAACCAAATGCAGCCCAAGATGAATCTTGATGCAACCATCAATAATTGGAAAGACCTCAACGATGAAGTAGAAATCAAATAGTCCTAACACTTTCATACAGGACTATTCTAAGAATCATAGATAATATTAACTTTTAAAACGTTTATTGATATGAAAAAGATGACTAAGTTTTTCGCCCTCGCACTCTTGGCTGGCGCAATGGTATCATGCAGTACAGAAGACACAACTCCTTCTACCCAAAGCGGCAAGGTCGCCGCACAGTTTAATGGAGGTATCAATATAACTCGTGCGGTAGATTACCAATTCCCAGAGCCTATCAAACTGGTCTATATGCCACGATGATAGGTGGGCGTATAGACCCTTGC
>DHMR01000101.1 GCA_002405875.1 bacterium UBA4637 | reverse complement strand
GATGCCATCAAGTTGCTCGAAGAGGCTAAGCGCATCGAGGAGCAGGGTACCACCGATGCCGAGTAAACGTTATAGACTTTTAAATCGAATTAATATCTTCCAAAACTCATCGTGGGTTTTGGAAGATATTATTTTTTTATCTATCTTTGTCGGATAATACAACGAAATAATATAACGGCAACGATTATGAGAAAGATAATTTTAATGCTCTGGTTAGCTTGTCTGTCTATTACCTGGGCGAAGGCGCAGAAAACATGCGTCATCGCCAGTGCGGAAGACCATGTGCCTATCCGGGAGGCTTTGATTCATACGGACAACAACCATTGGGCGAGGACGGACTACCGTGGTTATTGGACGATGAAATATCAGTTTGATAGTGCGACGGTCAGCAAGAAAGGCTTCTTGCGGACGAGAGTTTATTACAAGGAATTGCCCGACACTGTCTTTATGATTCCGGACAGCCATCAGATAAGTACGGTGGAAGTATGGGGAAAGAGCCAAGAACATGTGAAGGACATGAACCAACAGTTCAGTCAAGCTGCAGCGGAGGCAGGTCGCAATGCTGCGCTCGGCAAGACCAAAGTGGTGGGCTTCGACTTAGGAAACATGTTGGATGGTCGTGGACGCAGAGATCGCAAGCATTTGCGGAAAGCGCAGGAAAACTTGACGGAATATGATAAGAAAGACCCTATCGTCTCGGCTTACGAACAAGCCACGGGGAAGAAATATCAGTTGGAGGCTCCTTGATGCAGTCTTGCCTGATAAAAAGAAGAAGACGCAAGTGTTTGTGGAGTCTTCCGTCGGTGTTTCCTATTAAGATAGGTAGAATCTCACCAAAAAAAATATAAAACTTTGGCTTTTATTTTGTTTTGTCTTCAATTTGTGCTATCTTTGTAGCCAAAAATAAAAGAAGAATAAAAAATGTTTGAAAATTTAAGTGATAGACTAGAAAGATCTTTCAAAATATTGAAGGGTGAGGGTAAGATTACCGAGATCAACGTGGCGGAGACCATGAAGGATGTGCGCCGCGCACTCCTCGATGCCGATGTCAACTACAAGGTGGCCAAGGAATTCACCAACAAGGTGAAGGAGAAGGCTCTCGGTATGAACGTGCTGACAGCCGTGAAGCCAGGCCAGTTGATGGTCAAGTTGGTACACGACGAGTTGGCAGAGCTGATGGGTGGCGAAGAGGCTCCTCTGAAGCTCGAAGGACATCCTGCCATCATCCTCATGAGCGGTTTGCAAGGTTCTGGTAAGACCACATTCAGTGGCAAGCTTGCCAACATGCTCAAGACCAAGAAGGGCAAGAAACCATTGCTCGTGGCGTGTGACGTGTATCGTCCTGCCGCTATCGACCAGTTGAAGGTGGTAGGTGAGCAAGTGGGTGTTCCTGTATATAGCGAGCCTGACAACAAGGATGTATGCGCCATCGCCGACCATGCCATCCAACAGGCCAAGACCAATGGCAACGACGTGGTTATCGTCGATACCGCTGGTCGTCTCGCCATCGACGAGCAGATGATGAACGAGATCAGTAATCTCAAGAATCATCTCCACCCAGACGAGACGCTCTTTGTGGTTGACTCCATGACCGGTCAGGATGCCGTCAACACAGCCAAGGAATTCAATGACCGCTTGGACTTCAACGGTGTCGTATTGACCAAGCTCGATGGTGATACCCGTGGTGGTGCAGCCTTGAGTATCCGCACCGTGGTGACCAAGCCAATCAAGTTTATCGGTACAGGCGAGAAGATGGAGGCCATCGACGTGTTCCACCCAGCTCGTATGGCAGACCGTATCTTAGGAATGGGTGACGTGGTTTCCCTCGTGGAGCGTGCCCAGGAACAGTTCGACTTGGAGGAGGCGAAGAAGTTGGAGAAGAAGATTCGCAAGAATCAGTTCGACTTCAATGACTTCTATGCTCAAATCCAGCAGATCAAGAAGATGGGTAACATCAAGGACTTGGCTGCCATGATACCAGGTGTGGGCAAGGCTATCCGTGACGTGGATATTCCAGAGGACGCCTTCAAGAGCGTCGAGGCCATCATCCAGAGCATGACCCCTAAGGAGCGTTCCAACCCTGGCATCTTGAACACCAGTCGCCGCCAGCGTATCGCCAAGGGCTCGGGCACCAATATCCAGGAGGTCAACAAGCTCATCAAGCAGTTTGACCAGACCCGCAAGATGATGCAGATGATGACGGGCAACAAGATGGCTAGCATGATGGCACGCATGAAGGGCATGCCTGGAATGCCTAAGATGCCAGGAATGTAATTTAAGTGAAGAGTGAAGAACGAAGAGTGAAAAAATGATATGAAGATAATTGACGGAAAGGCGACGGCAGCCGCTATCAAAGAGCAGATAGCCGAGGAGGTGAAGCAAATCATCGCCGACGGCGGTAAGCAACCTCACTTGGTGGCTGTGCTTGTAGGCCATGACGGTGGAAGCGAGACTTATGTGAAGAACAAGGTGCTCGCTTGTGAGAAGTGCGGCTTTAAGTCCACGCTCATCCGTTATGAGGATGACGTGACCGAGGAAGAACTCCTGGCCTGCGTGGACAAGTTGAACAAGGACGACGATGTCGATGGCTTTATCGTGCAGTTGCCTTTGCCGAAGCATATCGACGAGCAGAAGGTGACCATGGCGATTGATTATCGCAAGGACGTGGATGGTTTCCATCCTGTCAACGTGGGACGAATGGCGCTGGGTATGCCTAGCTTCATCTCTGCCACTCCGCTCGGAATCCTCACGCTCTTGCAGCATTACCAGATCGAGACCAGCGGCAAGAAATGCGTCATCCTGGGCAGAAGCAACATCGTGGGCAAGCCAATGGCGCAACTCATGATGCAGAAGCAATATGGCGATGCCACCGTCACGGTGTGCCACTCTCATTCCAAGAACCTGAAGGAGGAATGCCGGGAGGCCGACATCATCATCGCTGCCATCGGAAAGCCAAACTTTGTGACGGCCGACATGGTGAAGCCGGGCGCTGTGGTTATTGACGTGGGTACGACTCGTGTGCCAGATGCCTCGAAAAAAAGCGGCTTCCGACTGAATGGCGACGTGAAGTTTGACGAGGTGGCAGAGAAGTGTTCCTATATCACACCTGTGCCGGGTGGGGTCGGTCCGATGACCATTTGCTCACTGATGAAGAATACGCTCGCTGCCGGTAAAAAAGAATATTACAAGTAAGAGTTGGATCTTATCTTGTACGGACATACAAGTAAGCTAAACAACATACTTGATTTTTTATAACTCTCTAATTTTTGGTGGGGCAGGGCGCAGTGATTGCACTCTGCCCTATTCCGTTCTTACCGGAAATATCTAAATAATAACAAGATAGTCTAACGAACAAAACAATTCAAAGAAATATGAACCCAAAAGTCTTATTAGCTTCTTCTATCATCTTGTCGGCTGCATCGCTGACGACACAAGCTCGTATCGCTTCCGCCTTGGCGCTAGGTTCGTCGGCAACACCGTCGGACAATCCTGCTTATTCCATTGCAGGGAGAGACACGACTTGTCAGATATTTCTCTATTCGCCGGGTCCTACCCAGGGACTCCATCTCGCTTATCTCACCGACGAGGACAAGTGGGTGGATGTCGGCCAACTCTGTAGTTCCGACTATGGCCCTTGGGGAGCCGAGAAGAAAATGTACAATCCGAGCGTGGTCAAGGCCAATGACGGGACGTGGCGTGCGCTGTGGGGAGTCAACGACAAGTCGCCCCAGTTTGCCGTCGCTTATTCCGAGGATTTGGTCACATGGCGTCCGCAGGATTATCCCATTGTGGGAGAAAGGGGCGTGAAGACCCCGGTGGCTTACCAGATGGACGATGGAAACTTCGACATCTATCTCAAAACTTCCAAGGGGAAGCGCTATGTGCAAGCTTCCAAGGACTTCCGTACTTTTCAGGAGGATTCGCTGGAGGCAACCGCCGATGAAATCCTCTGGGAGAAGGACTCAGCCTTGATAGATGGCAAGATGCGGCAAGGCGACGAGTTTGAGGTGCCTGTCGTGCATCTCAACTACATCCGGGCTTGGTTCAAGGCGTTGGCGGAAGATAATCGGGGGAACAATCGTCAGCTGCCTCAAAACGAGAACGACCTGAAGGCTTTGGCCGACGAGGCGGGCATCAAGTTGCCGGAGGGAGAACTACAGGCGCAGTTGCACATCGACGGTTCGAAAACCAAGCGTATATCCAGCAAGTTGATGGGCATCTTCTTCGAGGATATCAGCCGTGCTGCTGACGGCGGTTTGAATGCCGAGATGCTCCAGAACGGTGACTTCGAATATGACAAGGAGGACCGCAAGCACCAATGGAGTGCGACGACGGCCTGGCAGGGAGTGGAGCTTTCTGCCATTTCGCAGGAGAGTGGGGTGAGCAAGAACAATCCCCATTATACCGTGGTCGGAGCTACACCTATTTATAATATAGGGTGGGACGGTCTGGCCGTGAAACGAGGTGCCGCCATCGAAGGCAAGGCGGGCAAGCACCAGGATGCCTTGTATGACGTGAGTTTCTATGCCCGCAACCTGGACGGAAAGTCCAAACAGTTGACTGTAGCTCTCGTCGACAAGGTTGGCGAGCTCATCGCCTCAGCCAAGGTCAAGGTAGTCGGAACCGACTGGATGGAATATAAGGTGCAACTTGCCGTGACAGACAAGTACAAGGGTGATTTGGTGGACGAGAAACTTGTCGATGGCAAGAAAAACATCGGCCAGGGCATTCGTTTCGCCATTCTTCCGAAGGGAGAGAGCAAGGTGGGTATCGACTTGGTGAGCCTCAAACCACACGACACCTACAAGGGACATGGGCTTCGCAAGGACTTGGCGGAGGCAATTGCCGAGCTGAAGCCGAAGTTCGTGCGTTTCCCGGGCGGTTGCATGCTCCATGGTCAGGGCATCGACAACATTTATCACTGGAAGGAGAGTGTCGGACCGATGAAGGACCGCAAGCCAGCCTACAATATCTGGGGCTATCATCAGACACGTGCACTTGGCTTCTACGAGTATTTCCAGTGGTGTGAAGACATGGGCGCCGAGCCACTGCCCGTCTTGGCGGCAGGTGTGCCTTGCCAGAACTCCGTGGCAAACGTCCTGGGTGTCTGCGGGCAACAAGGAGGAATCCCGATGTCGCAAATGCCACAGTATGTGCAGGATGTACTTGACTTGGTGGAGTGGGCGAATGGTGACCCAGCCACGTCGAAATGGGCCAAGATGCGTGCCGATGCCGGACATCCCGCTCCTTTCAACCTCAAAATGATAGGTATCGGAAACGAGGACTTGATTTCCACGACATTCGAGGAGCGCTACCTGATGATATGCAAGGCTGTCAAGGCAAAATACCCTTCCATCGAAGTGGTGGGTACGGTGGGACCTTTCCACTGGCCATCTTCCGACTACATCGAGGGATGGAAGATAGCCAAGGAAAATCGAAAGGTGATCGATGCCGTCGACGAGCATTACTATGAGCAGCCAGGTTGGTTTATCAACCATCAGGACTATTACGACCATTATGACCGTTCGCAGGCCAAGGTTTATCTGGGCGAGTATGCCTCGCGTGGCAAGAACGCCCTTGACAATGCCCTGGCCGAGGGCATCCACCTCTGCAATGTGGAGCGCAACGGTGACGTCGTGGAGATGGCATCCTATGCGCCGCTCCTCTCCAAGGATGGCTATAGCAACTGGAATCCCGACATGATTTACTTTAATAATAATAATGTACGCGCGAGCGAGAGCTATCAGGTGCAGAAAATGTTCTCCGTTCAGGGAGGCGACATCTACGTGGACTCCAAACTGGATTTGCCGGCAGCCTTGAAGAAGTATGTCGGCGTGAGCGTAGTCAAGGACTCGAAGTCGGGAAAAACTTGGCTGAAGGTGGTCAATGCACTGCCTCGAACCTTGAAACTCAAGCTATCGGGACTTTCTGGGACATCGGGTAAGGAAATCGTCGTGGAAGCTAGAAAGTATGGCTTCTGGTCGTTGTAACTCGAAATAAGTTTTCTAGTCATAGTACTCGAAAATATGTTTTCAGTTCCTAGTAAAATGACAAACATATTTCAAAAAAGCTCATATAATTGGTCGATTTGGCTAATTATTTGGGCTTTTTTACATTTTTTATGCTGCAAAACATAAAAATAGAGAAAAATATTTGGCGGTTAAAGTTTTTTTTATTTACTTTGCATCCGGTTTTAGAAAACCATGCAGCGTTGCGTGGTAAAGAATACTGTATAAGTAACATTTTTAATAAAAATTTTAGAGAGACATGAAAAAGTTAGTTTTATTGTTTGCTGCCGCAGTAATGGCAGTATCAGTATCAGCTCAAACTGTAACAGAAAGCAAGACTTTCGACAACTTCTACATCGGCATCAATGGCGGTGTACAGACTAAGACAACAGGTGAGTCTTGGATGAAGAACCTCAACTCAAACGCTGGCCTTCGTATCGGTCGCTGGTTTACTCCAGTGTTCGGTTTGGCAGCAGAGAGCAATGTATACTTCAATGATCATTGTGGCAAGGAAGATTTCCCACAGTCTAAGACTTTCGCTCGCTATATGAACACAAGCTTGATCGCTACTGTAAACTTCACCAACTGGTTCTGTGGCTACAAGGGTGAGCCTCGTACATTCGAGTTCGTTCCTGTATTCGGCTTCGGTTGGGGTCACACTTTCGGTGTAAAGGCTGGCAATGTTGACGCTTTGACTTCTAAGGCAGGTGTTGACTTCACATTCAACTTGGGTTCTAAGAAGGCTTGGCAGTTCTATGTAGAGCCATCTATCAACTATGCTTTGAATGGTGCTGGTTATGACGGTGTAGCTTACAACATCAACAAGTCTGCATTCCAGTTGAACGCAGGTTTCGTATACAAGTTCAAGAACTCCAACGGTACACATAATTTCACAATCGCTAAGCTTCGCGACCAGGCAGAGATTGATGGTTTGAACAGCCAGATCAACGACCTTCGCAGCAACTTGAACGACAAGGATGGTCAGCTTGCAGCTAAGGACAAGGAAATCGCAGACTTGAAGAATCAGCTTGCCAACCAGCCTAAGTATGTAAAGCCAGCTACAGCAACCAACTTGCAGCCAACCGTATTGTTCCGTCAGGGCAAGTCTATTGTAGACAACAGCCAGATGCCTAACATCGAGTTGATCGCTCAGTACATGAAGAATCACCCAGAGGCTAACGTAGAGATCAAGGGTTATGCTTCTCCAGAGGGTTCTAAGGAAATCAACCAGAAGCTTTCTGAGGATCGTGCCGAGGCTGTTAAGAACATCTTGGTTAAGAAGTACAAGATCGCAGCTGACCGTTTGACAACAAAGGGTATGGGCGCAACAGACAAGCTCTTCAAGCAAGTAGAGTTCAACCGCGTTTCTACCTTCAATGATAACAACGCAGCTGAGTAATTGGTAGAATCTAAGATTCTTTAGAAAAAGTGAGCTTAGAGACTCATCATAAATATTAATAATTATAAGTGGAAAATCCCCGAGGCATCTTGCTTTGGGGATTTTTTTTCGTTTCTTGCATGTTATTCATTTTCTTTAGAATAAATGCACAATCCTAAGAGAAATGTGCCTTTTTGCTTATAAATCGAAACTAAAAACTTGATTTATATAACAAAATACGCATGAAGGTGAAAGTTTATGTGAAAATTGTTGGCTATTACATAAATTCTCTGTATCTTTGCAGTCAATTAATATAAAAATTAGCTTTACTAAGCTTTAAAAAAGAAACAAAGATACAATTTTAGAAAGAAACAAAGATATAAAAACAATATGAAACATCCATTAAGAAGTAGCGTCTGTACTGAAGGCAGAAGAATGGCAGGTGCCCGTGCACTCTGGGTAGCTGCAGGTATGAAACATGAGCAGTTTGGCAAACCAATCATCGCTATCGTGAATAGCTTTACACAGTTTGTACCGGGTCATACCCATCTTCATGAAATCGGTCAGATTGTCAAGAAGGAAATCGAGGCTATGGGTTGCTATGCAGCCGAATTCAATACCATCGCCGTAGACGACGGTATCGCTATGGGACACGACGGCATGCTCTATTCTTTGCCAAGCCGTGACATCATCGCCGACTCTGTGGAGTACATGGTCAACGCCCACAAGGCAGATGCCATGATTTGCATCTCCAACTGCGACAAGGTGACCCCAGGAATGCTCATGGCTTCCATGCGCTTGAACATCCCTACCGTGTTCTGCTCGGGTGGCCCGATGGAGGCTGGTCGATGGAATGGGGAGAATGCTGACTTGATTACAGCTATGATTAAGGGTGCTGATACGAGTGTATCTGACGAGGAGATGAAGCAGATAGAGCAGTGCGCTTGCCCTGGCTGTGGCAGTTGCTCAGGCATGTTTACCGCCAACTCGATGAACTCTCTCACCGAGGCTATCGGTTTGAGCCTTCCTGGCAATGGTACCATCTTGGCTACCCACAAGAACCGCATCCAGCTCTTCAAGGATGCCGCTCACCAGATTGTAAAGAACGCTTACGCATACTATGAGGATGGTGATGAGAGCGTGTTGCCACGCAATATCGCTACGCGTGACGCCTTCCTCAACGCCATGACCCTCGACATCGCCATGGGCGGTAGTACCAATACCGTGCTCCACCTCTTGGCTGTGGCTCAGGAGGCTGGCGCAGACTTCAAGATGGAAGACATCGACCAGTTGAGCCGCAAGGTGCCTTGCCTCTGCAAGTTGGCTCCTAACACGCAGAAGTATAGCGTGCAGGAGTGCAATCGTGCTGGTGGTATCATGGGCATCCTCAACGAGCTTAACAAGGGCGGGCTCATCAATGGCTCCGTTAAGCGTGTGGACGGCAAGACCCTCGACGAGCAGATGAAGAAATATGATATCACGGGTTCAAACATCGACCCAGAGGCAGATAGAATCTACCACTCAGCCCCAGGCAGAAAGTTCTCTACCGTCATGGGTAGTCAGGATGCTCAGTGGGAAAGTCTCGATACCGACCGTGAGAACGGATGTATCCGTGACTTGGAGCATGCCTACACCAAGGATGGTGGCTTGGCAGTACTCTTCGGCAACATCGCCCAGAATGGTTGTGTGGTCAAGACGGCCGGCGTAGACCCTGTGCTTTGGCACTTTGAGGGTCCAGCCGTATGCTTCGACTCTCAGGAGGATGCCTGCGAGGGAATCCTCGGCGGCAAGGTGAACTCAGGCGACTGCGTGGTCATCACCCACGAGGGTCCTAAGGGTGGCCCTGGCATGCAGGAGATGCTTTATCCTACCTCTTACATCAAGAGCCGTCACCTCGGCAAGGAGTGCGCCCTCATCACCGATGGTCGTTTCTCAGGTGGTACATCTGGCTTGAGCATCGGTCACATCAGCCCGGAGGCTGCGGCAGGTGGTAATATCGGCAAGATCAAGGACGGCGACATCATCGTCATCGACATTCCTAGTCGTTCTATCAACGTGAAACTCTCCGACGAGGAACTCGCCGCTCGTCCACAGCAGCCGCTGAAACGCAACCGTGTGGTTAGCAAGGCTTTGCGTGCATACGCACAGAGTGTAAGTTCTGCCGACAAGGGTGGAGTGAGAATCATAGATTAATTTTAAGAAATTATGTTGGAGTTAAGAAGTTAAGGAGTTTTAAAGGAGTTAAGACAAATGTTTTTCTGAATACGGAAGTGGTACTCTCATGCAAAGAGGCCGTTGTCTTAACTCCTTAACTCCCTTTAACTCCTTGACTCCTCAAATAAAAGAAAAGATAAATGGCAAAAGAAGTAATATCAGGAGCAGAAGCACTGATGCGCTCCCTTCAGGCAGAAGGTGTGAAGACCATCTTCGGTTATCCAGGGGGAAGCATCATGCCCGTGTTTGATGCACTGTATGGTTACACGAGAGGAGAAAATAAGGTGTTTGATCACATCTTGGTACGTCACGAGCAGGCTGCTGCTCACGCTGCACAGGGATATGCCCGAGTCAGTGGCGAAGTGGGCGTGACACTCGTGACTAGTGGTCCTGGAGCAACCAATACCTTGACGGGTATTGCTGATGCCATGATGGATTCTACTCCTATCGTGGTCATCGCTGGCCAGGTAGGTGTGGGCGCTTTGGGTACCGATGCCTTCCAGGAGGTAGACTTGGTGGGTGTTACACAACCGATCTCCAAGTGGTCTTATCAGATTCGTCGTCCTGAGGATGTGGCATGGGCGGTGAGCCGTGCGTTCTTTATCGCTCGCAGCGGTCGTCCGGGTCCTGTTGTCCTCGACTTTACCAAGAATGCACAGACCGCCACTTGCGACTGGGATGGACCTGTGAAATGTGAGAAGGTTACCTCTTACAATCCTTATCCTAAGATAGACGAGAAAGCTGTGGAAGAGGCAGCCGAACTGATCAACAACGCCAAGAAACCATTCGCCCTCGTGGGACATGGTGTGGAACTTGGTGGCGCTCACAACGAGTTGATTGAGTTCTTGGAGAAGGCTGATATTCCGGCAGGTCGCACCTTGCTGGGTCTCTCGGCTTTGCCAAGCAACCATCCATTGAACATGGGTATGCTCGGTATGCATGGTTCCTATGCTACTAATATGAAGACCCAGGAGTGCGATGTGCTGATTGCCATCGGTATGCGATTCAGCGACCGTATCACTGGTGTTCCTTCCAAGTATGCCAAGCAGGCGAAGATTATTCATCTTGACATCGACAAGGCTGAAATTAATAAGATTATCAAGACGGATGTGGCGGTCGTCGGCGATTGCAAGCAGACATTGCCAGCCATCACTCGCTTGTTGAATAAGAATGTGCACCGTGAGTGGAGAGATTCTTTCGAGGTCTATCGCAAACAGGAGCAAGAGAAGGTCATCGAGAAGGATATTCATCCTACAGAGGGCCCGTTGTTGATGGGCGAGGTGACCAATGTGGTGACGGAAGCTACTCATAATGAGGCTGTTCTCGTCAACGATGTTGGTCAGAATCAGATGATCAGTAGCCGCTATTTCAAGTTTACGAAGAAGTTGAGCATTGTGACCAGTGGTGGCTTCGGTACCATGGGCTTCGGACTTCCTGCTGCCATCGGTGCGACCTTTGGTGCGCCGGATCGAACCATCTGCTGTTTCTTCGGTGACGGTGGATTCCAGATGAACATTCAGGAGCTCGGCACCATCATGGAGCAGCAAGCACCTGTGAAGATGATTCTCCTGAACAACAACTACCTGGGCAATGTGCGCCAGTGGCAAGACTTGATGTTTGGCGGTCGTCGTTCCTTCACTCACATGATGAATCCTCATTACGAGGAGATAGCCAAGGCTTACGGCATCCCATACGATGTGGTCATCGACCGCAAGGACTTGAAGGCGAAGGTAGAGAAGATGGTCAACACCAAGGGTCCGTATCTTTTGGAGTGCGCAATCAAGGAAGACGAGGACATCGTGCCGATGACTCTGCCAGGTAAGAGTGTGGATGAGATGCAACTTGAACTTAATTATTAAGGATATGGAGAATAATAACGAAAAGAAATTATATACATTGCTTGTCTATTCTGAGAACATCGCCGGTATCTTGAACCAGATTACCGCCGTGTTCACTCGCAGACAGGTGAACATCGAGAGCTTGAACGTTTCTGCCAGCAGCATCAAGAACATCCACAAATATACCATCACGGTATGGAGTGACGAGGAGCAGATAGAGAAGATCAACAAGGCAATCGAGAAGAAAATCGACGTGGTGAAGAGTGATTACTACACAGACGACCAGATTTTCATCCATGAAGTGGCTCTCTTCAAGATTTCTACTCCAGTCTTGTTGGAAAATCCTGAGGTATCTCGCACTATCAGAAAGCATGATGCTCGCATGATGGAGGTGAATCCTACTTATAGCACGGTGCTCTTGGCTGGTTTGACGGAGGACATCGCCGACTTGTTCCATCAGTTGAATAGCTTTGACTGCCTCTTGCAATATACCCGAAGCGGTCGTATAGCAGTGACGAGAAGTTTCGATGAGCCAATTTCTGATTATCTCAAGCAGAATTCAGAGGAATAAGATAGTTTTATTAATCATATTATTGAAGAAAGTGTACACCTTATTAACTTTTAAAGTTAAAGGGAGTACACTTTTTGGGTATTGATGCAGGCTACAGCCCCATCATGCCATAAGTGTTATTGTCTAAAGCTATATTCATAGTTTTATATATTTACTGATTAATGTTGCAAAGCTACACTTTTTTGTCGATATAACCAAATATTTTGCAGAAAATCTTTTGAATATTTGGCGATTCCAATTCTTTTCGTTACTTTTGTAGCGTCATTCTCTTGGATGGCTATAAGGTTGAACTAAAAGAAAGGAAAGACTATGCAAGCAACTATTAATGTGTCATTGGATGTTCCTCAGACTTATCGTTTGGAAACATTGAAGCAAGAATTGACCGAATATGCCAAAATGTTGGTGGCAAAAGCAAAACCGACATCTCAGACTAAGGCAAGGAAGCATTATGCGCATGATGCGATTTGCGGAATTATGAAGACAAAGGAGTCTGATGATGCCATGCTCGAAAGATATTTGAAAACTAAATATGAACTGTAGGTATGAAAGTATTTCTCGATACCAATATCTTTATGGAATATACGAAGTGCCGAAAATAGTTTAAGTGGGTACGGGATATATTTGATGCTATCGAAGATGGAAAGTTGACTGCGGTTTCTTCTGTTGGTAGCATGTACACGAATGCGTATCTTGTAACTTTGTATCTGAAGGAAAGTGAAATTCATCGACCTGAACAAACGGCGAAATTAAGGCTTATTCTCAATGCTTTCAGAACTATTGCTCCAACAGTGGACTGTTCTGATGAAACTGTAAAAGAAGCTATTGATGATGAGCAGTTTACAGATATAGAGGATAGCTTTCAATATCACTGTGCATTGCAGCATCATTGTGATGTTTTGCTTACCATAAATATCAAAGATTATAAGAATGCCTCGGATTCAGAACTAGAAGTAATGCCTCCACAGGAATTTGTAGAAAAATATCTCAAATAAATAAAAGCCTTTCTGTTTAACTGAGCAGAAAGGCTTTTTGTGCCCGATGGCGAAGAAAGTCTTTTGAATATTTGGCGATTCCAATTCTTTTCGTTACTTTTGTAGCGTCATTCTCTTGGATGGCTGGCAGAGAGATGCTGGCGCAAAATCCGGTGAAATTTTATTAATTCTAAAATGAAATGTTATGGCGGCAACTGTATTTAATCAAGCCCAGCTTGAGCTTTTGGAAATGATGCATTGGGTGAAAAGTCCTGAGGCATTGGCTGACTTGAATCAAGCAATCTCAGACTTCTTTGCAAAGAAAGGTTAAGAAGTCTTGGATGGTATGTGGGAAAGAGGAGAGATGACGCAAGAAAAGCTTAAGAGCTTTGAGACGTTGCATGAGAGAACATAGGATAAAATCGATTGTAATTAATAAAAATAGCCTGTTTGGAAAACTTTTCTAGAAAAATGTTTGCTAGTTACAATAAAAATGCTTACTTTTGCAGCAACAGTTCCTGCCACGCCTCTTCTTGAAAGCGTACCACGGCAGGACTTCGTGTTTAAAGAATATAGTTTGCTTATATGTTAACTTCTTAAAGGAAAGGAATATTAATGGATAGACGTTATTGTGATTTCGAAGATAGACAGGCTCAAAAGGGAATGGTAGCAGAACCATCTCCTGCCATAGCTTATGCCAAAAGAAGTCAGCAGCACAGCAAGCTGTTTAATCATGACGAGGTTCTTCGAGACCAAGTAAATGATGTGTTGGAGGCTAATGCTGAATTTGAAAGAACAGGAGTAGCCTATTCTTTGGAAGAGGTTATTGCAAGAAGTCATTCGAGACATCCATGGTTGAAATAAAATTATCGCCAAAGGCGGAGTTGAAGTATAATCAAATCTTGGATTATACATTAGAAGAGTTTGGTGAAACAACTGAAAAGCGTTTTGAAGAGTGTTTCTTGGAAAAGCTAAAACGGTTGTCTATGTTCCCTTTGTCATCCCCGATAGAACCAAGGCTTAGAAAGTATAAAATCTTTCGTAGTTGTATATTGATGGAAGATTTTAAGTTCATCTATAGGTATTCACAAGACCGAAATCTTATAGTGGTGTTAGACTTTTGGGATATGCGAATGAATCCGTCAAGGTTAGTTCGAAGATTTTGGAAGGATATTTAGCTTTGGGTGGAATCGTCCTTTAAGCATACAAAGCCTTTCAGCATTTGGCTTGCTGAAAGGCTTTTTTATGTCCAATAATGAAGAAAGTACCCGGATAATTTGGCGATTCCAATTCTTTTCGTTACTTTTGTAGCGTCATTCT
>DHMR01000096.1:35391-69296 GCA_002405875.1 bacterium UBA4637 | reverse complement strand
AACACTTGGGAGAAGGGTCTTACTTACGCTTATCGTGACCGTCGTAACAAGAAGCGCAACTTCCGCGCATTGTGGATCCAGCGTATCAATGCTGCTGCTCGTTTGGAGAACATGAGCTATAGCCAGTTGATGGGTGCTCTTCACAAGGCAGGTATCGAGATCAACCGTAAGGTGCTCGCTGAACTCGCTGTCAACAACCCAGAGGCTTTCAAGGCTATCGTAGAGAAGGTGAAGTAAATCCTTTGCCATCAGGCGAAGAAGATTCTATAAATCTTCCCTCGGCTTCGTTCCGAGAGTGATTGAAATGATGAAGATTGCAATTCTCATGTATTTGAGAGTTGCAATCTTTTTTTGTATTTTTACGTGCTTTTACTCGTAAGAATGTATTCGGATTGCTTTTTAACCTTAAATTTACTTAATCTATTTTGTGGTTTGGTAGATTTTGTATAATTTTGGGGATTGAACAATACGAACGACAATGATAGACAAGATAAAGCTTATATCTATATTACTCATGACCGCCCCAATGATGGCTTCCGCACAGAAGATCTACTTGGGCTCTTGTACTACTCGCGACGGAGGGCAGTACAAGGGAGAAATGGCCGGAGGAAAACCACAAGGTAAGGGTTCCACGATCTATAAGTCGGGCAACACTTACGAGGGTTCCTATGTCAAGGGCAAGCGTGAAGGCTATGGTGTCTATACTTTTGCCGATGGGGAAAAGTATGAGGGCCAGTGGACCCAGGACCAGCAAAACGGCAGAGGAACTTATTATTTCCAAAACAACAACAAGTATGTAGGCCTTTGGTTTCGTGACTATCAGCACGGGCACGGTGTCATGTACTATTACAACCATGACAAGTATGATGGCGACTGGTACATGGACAAGCGCCAGGGACGTGGCACCTATACCTATGCCAGCGGCGCCTATTACAAAGGTCAGTGGATGAACGACATGAAGAATGGCAACGGATTCTACGACTGGGGTGATGGCAGCACCTACGACGGCAACTGGGTGGACAACCAGCGCTCGGGCAAGGGGGTGTTCCATTACGCCGACGGCGATGTCTACAACGGCGACTGGAAGGATGACATACAGGACGGCAAGGGCATCTATAAGTTCCATAACGGCGATGTCTACGAGGGCGACTACGTACAGGGCGAACGCACCGGCATCGGTATCTTCCGTTCAGCCCAAGGTGACAAGTACACCGGACAGTTCCGTGATGGCATGAGAAACGGGCAAGGAACCTTCATCTGGAAAAATGGCGACATCTATGTGGGCAACTGGAAAGACGACCTGCAAAACGGTCGTGGCAAATTGACCAAGAAGAGCGGCGACATCTTTGAGGGTGAGTTCCGCAACGGTCATGTCAACGGCGAGGTCATCATCCACTATGCCAACGGCAACCGTTTCAAGGGCATCTACCGCAACGGAAAGCGTGAGGGTGCATGCATCGAGGAAACCAAGGATGGAAAGCGGTTCGAGGGCACTTACCGCAACGACCAGCGAGACGGCAAGTTCGTAGAGAAAGACCGCAATGGCCAGATTACAGCACGTGGAACGTATGAGAACGGAAAGCGCTTCGAAGACTAATGGATTCGAGGACTGACCAAAGAGTATGAATCAAAGCGTCTTAACGAGATACTAACAACTTTTAGAATTTAAATATTTCAATTATGATAGTAGATACATTAGACAATTTGGAGAAGTATGTTTCTCTCAATCCTCTCTTGGAAGAGGTCGTGAAGTTCTTGAAAGAGAACGACTTGAATGAGTTGGAGGACGGCAAGCACGCCATCCAGGGTGGCGACCTGTTTGTCAACATCACCACAGCTCATGGCAAAACTCCAGACCAGGCCGTGTTTGAGACCCACAAGAAGATGTTGGACATCCAGATTCCTCTGGACAACGAGGAGACATACGGATATCTGCCTTTGCAGAATCTCCCAGAAGCCGAGTACAACGAGGCGAAGGACTGCACCAAGTACCCAGGTGCCGTGGCTTCCTGCTACGTCACTTGCCAGCCGGGCGAATTCGCACTCTTTGCCCCTCAGGACGGTCATCAGCCATGTATCGGCACCGGTGACATCCACAAGGCAATCTTCAAGATCAAGGCATAACCTGGCAGGTATCCCAAAAAATGTAATAGTTATCAACCTATCTAAAATCATGAGTTATGGCAACAAAGAATACAGCTAGCGGGAAGCCAACCACCAAGAAGGTGGAGAAGGAGGCTACGCCTAAACATATAGGATTAGTGAAGAACGACCCTTATCTCGAACCCTACGAGGATGCGATCCGGGGGCGTCATGAGCACGCATTGTGGAAAATCAACCAACTCACCCAGAACGGCAAGCAAAAATTGAGCGACTTCGCCAATGGTTATGAGTACTTCGGATTGCACAGATGCCCACGTGGCGGATGGATCTTCCGAGAGTGGGCGCCAAACGCCACCGACATGTATATCATCGGCGACTTCAACCGCTGGAAGGAGACCAAGGCCTATCGTGTCAAGCGTATTCCGGGCACGGACAACTGGGAGCTGAGAATGCCGGCGAAGGCGATGAAG
The DNA here is from genome assembly GCA_002405875.1 of bacterium UBA4637. The sequence continues at coordinate 66,723 of DHMR01000096.1, read as the reverse complement.
CACGGCGACCTCTTCAAGTTGAAGATACACTGGAATGGGGGAGAAGGCGAGCGCATTCCTGCCTGGGCTACGAGAGTGGTGCAAGACAAGAGGACCAAGATCTTCTCGGCGCAGGTGTGGAATCCAGCGGAACCTTACGTTTGGAAGAAGAAGAGTTTCCGCCCAAAGAACTCCCCGCTGCTCATCTACGAATGCCATATCGGAATGGGACAGGATGCCGAGAAGGTGGGCTCCTATACGGAGTTCAAGGAGAACGTGCTGCCACGTATCATCAAGGATGGTTACAACTGCATCCAGATCATGGCGATACAGGAACATCCATACTATGGATCCTTCGGCTACCATGTGAGCAGTTTCTTTGCTGCCAGCAGTCGTTTCGGCACACCGGAGGAGCTGAAGGACTTGATCGACACGGCACACCAGCATGGCATCGCCGTCATCATGGACATCGTGCATTCCCACGCCGTCAAGAATGAAATCGAAGGCCTCGGCAACTTTGCCGGCGATCCGAACCAGTACTTCTATCCTGGCGATCGCCACGAGCATCCGGCTTGGGACAGCCTGTGCTTCGACTATGGCAAGGACCAGGTCATCCATTTCTTGCTGAGCAACTGCAAGTTCTGGCTGACGCAGTATCATTTCGACGGCTTCCGCTTCGATGGTGTCACCTCCATGCTGTATTACAGCCATGGCTTGGGCGAGGCCTTCTGCAACTATGCCGACTACTTCAACGGACATGAGGACGACAACGCCATTTGCTATCTCACCCTCGCCAACTGCCTGATTCACGAGGTCAACAAGAATGCCATCACCATCGCCGAGGAGGTCAGTGGCATGCCGGGGCTTGCCGCCAAGTTCAAGGACGGAGGCTACGGCTTCGACTATCGCATGGCGATGAACATCCCTGACTTCTGGATCAAGACCATCAAGGAATTGCCTGACGAGGCATGGAAGCCAAGCAGCATTTTCTGGGAGGTGAAGAACCGCCGCAAGGACGAGAAGACCATCTCCTACTGTGAGAGTCACGACCAGGCGTTGGTGGGCGACAAGACCATCATCTTCCGCTTGATCGACGCCGACATGTACTGGCACTTCAAGAAGGGAGACGAGAACGACAAGGTGCACCGTGGCATCGCCCTCCACAAGATGATACGGCTCGTGACGGCTTCCACCATCAACGGCGGATACCTCAACTTCATGGGCAACGAGTTTGGACATCCTGAGTGGATCGACTTCCCGAGGGAAGGCAACGGATGGAGCTACAAGTATGCCCGCCGCCAGTGGAACTTGGTTGACAACAAGGACTTATGCTATCACTACCTGGGCGACTTCGACCGAGAGATGCTCAAGGTGATCAAGAGTGAAAAGAATTTTAACAAGACACCAGTACAAGAAATCTGGCACAACGACGGCGACCAAGTGTTGGCCTTCACGAGGGGCGACCTCCTGTTTGTGTTCAACTTCTCGCCGACCCAGTCGTTCACCGACTATGGGTTCCTGGTACCGACGGGCTCCTACAGCATCGTCTTGGACACAGACAGCAAGGATTTCGGTGGCAACGGACTCAACGATGACTCGATGATCCACCTCACCTGCTACGACCCTCTCTACCTGGAGGATCACAAGGAGTGGCTCAAGCTCTATCTGCCAGCTCGCTCTGCCCTTGTGCTGAAGAAAAATTAAGAAATAACTTATGGAAAAGAAAAGAAATAGCACGACCAAGATGCGTCTGACGTGTGCTATCGTCTTTATCATTTTTACGTATTTATACTTGAGATGCTATCAAGCGGAGGTTCTGGCTGTAGCCCAGCATGAGCTGTCACACGGCCTTACGACCTACAACTACACGTTGTATCCCGTCCTGACGACCCTGGTGCTCTACTTGTTGCATCTCGGAGTGTATGCCGCGACCCGCGTGAAGAAGATGTTTCATGCGCTGACCTACTTTCCATCCTTTCTCATCCTGGCCTTCATCACCGACGTGTCGTGCGACATGAGCAAGTGCCATTCGATGGGAGCCTGGGCGTGGATCATACCCCTGCTGCTCGTGCTCTTTGCCGGGGCGATGTGGGTGTTCCACCAGTTGGAGCCCTACGAGGCAGAAGGGCATTCCGACCAGTGGATGTCGCATCGCATGTGGGTCAACCTCTTCCAGCTCATCGTCATGATGTTCGTGGTCATCCTCGTCTCCAACGGCAACGCCATCTTCCATGAACGTGTCAGGATGGAACGCCTGATGATGGATGGCAACTACGAGGAGGCTCTGGAGGTAGGTAAGAGCACTTCCGAGACAGACTCGTCGCTGACGATGCTGCGCGTGGCATGCTTGCATCACACGGGTAAGATGGGCGACAAACTCTTTACCTATCCTTTGGTGGGAGGTAGCAAGGCCATGATTCCAGACAGCGTCACCACCCGTTCGCTGATGTGGCGTACGCCGAAGTGGATGCACCCTATGAAGAATGGCAAACTGCGGTATGTGAAGCCTATCGACTATCAGCTCTGCGGACTTCTGCTGGACAAGAAGCTAGATCAATTTGTGGCTGAAGTACAGAAACAATACAAGCTGACAAGTGATTCGATGCCAAAGCATTACAAGGAAGCGTTGATGCTTTACACGCACCGACGTGCCCACCCGAAGATTGTGTATCGCAATGCGGTGATGGGAGCCGACTTCCAGGACTACCAGACCCTGGAGCGCAAGTTCTCCAATCCGATGGAGCGCAACGCTGCCCTTCGTGACACTTATGGCAACACTTACTGGTACTATTACCAATACGGCAAAAAGTAATGCGTGTTCCTTGGCCTAGAGGCATCGCCAACTAGATGTCAGATAGATGGAATACGTAATCATTTAGAGAGGTATGAGAGGTATGAAAAGATTGAATTTGATACTGATTCTGCTGGTTTCCTTCTTTTGCGCCCTGCCTTTGGCGGCGCAAAAGAAGGAGATTGCGGCAGCCAAAGACAATGTGAAAGCAGGCAAGAATCTCCCTCAAGCCCAGGCGAGCATGCAAAAGCTCTTGAAGGATTCCGCCAACCAGAGAAATCTGAAGATTTGGAACATCCTTTACGAATCCATCCGCAAACAGTATGAGGAGGGCAACGAGAAATTGTACCTGAAACAGTCGTATGACACGGCGCAGCTCTTCCAGTTGACCCGCCAGCTGTTTGCAACCGCACAGGACATGGACTCCATCGAGATGCTGACCGACAAGAAGGGCAGGGGGAAGATTGAGTTCCGAAAGTCGCATGCCGAATACTTGAGCCGCATCCGTCCCAACCTCTTCAGCGGTGGACTCTGGTTTATCCGCAAGCAGAAATACAAGGATGCCTACCAGCAACTTGACCAATACCTGCACTGTGCGAGCATCCCTCTCTTTGCCGAATACAACTATCGGCAGAAAGATGCCCGCATCCCGACCGTTTCATATTGGGCGGTATTTTGTGGTTACAAGATGAAGAACGCCCAGGCGACGCTCCATCACTCGTATGAGGCTTTGAAGGATACGTTGCATTACAACTATATGCTGCAATATCTCGCGGAGACCTACAAACTGGAGAAGGATTCCGTGCGATATCTCCACACGCTGCAGGACGGTTTCGCCCATGCGCCGAAGTTTCCGTTCTTCTTTCCTCGTCTGGTCGAATATTATGTCGACCGAAACGAGCTTGACTCTGCGATGGTCTACGCCAACCGAGCCTTGGCGCTGGAACCAGAAAATCCGACTTATCTGTTTACGAAGAGCACACTATTGCTCAACCAGGGAAAGAACCAGGAGAGCCTCGCCATCAGCGAGAAACTGTTGGCGAAAAACGATTCCCTTCCCGAGGTGTATTACAATGCAGGCATCGCCAACTTCAACCAGGCGGTCTTGCTCGACAAGAACATACTGGTCAGCAAGAAACATACGGCTGAAATCAATCAGTACTACCGCAAGGCAAAACCTTACCTAGAGAAGTATCGGCAGTTGGAGCCGAAGGCGACCGACAAGTGGGCGTTGCCTCTCTACACGATTTATCTGAACCTCAACATGGGAAAGGAGTTCGATGAAATCGACAAGCTGATGAGAAGCAAGAAGAGCTAAAAATGAGGAGTCAGGAATTAAGCATGAGAAGAAGTTAGGGATTGATAAACAAAATAATCAGAAAGATTTGATAAACAAAATAATCAGAAAGATTTGATAAACAAAACAATTAGGGAAATATGATAAACGAAATATTAGACAAGTTGGGCATGGAGCCGAACGCCATGCAGGAAGCCACCTTCCACGCCATCTTGCATGGCAACAAGGACGTGGTGGTACTCTCACCTACGGGCAGCGGCAAGACCCTTGCCTATCTCTTGCCTTTGGTGGAGTTGGTCGATTCGAGCAATCCCAACCCACAGGCGGTAGTGGTCACGCCGGGTCGAGAACTGGCCATGCAGTCGGCGGATGTGCTGAAGAGCATGGGCAGCGGCATCCGCACAATGGCTTGCTATGGTGGACGTATGACCATGGAGGAGCATCGCTTGATGAACAAGGTGATGCCTCAGATTATCTTCGGCACACCGGGTCGTCTCAACGACCATCTGGACAAGGGTAATTTCTCCGCCGACCACATCAAGTACCTGATCATCGACGAGTTCGACAAGTGCCTGGAGATGGGATTCCAGGACGAGATGAGCCGGTTGGTGGAATCCCTGCCACAGTTGGAACGCCACATCCTGCTGTCCGCCACCGAGGCGGAAGAAATTCCACGATTCGTACACATGGGTCGGGTAGAGACCGTCGACTTCCGTGTCGACGACGAGCAGGTGCCTGAGCGTGTGCATATATATAAGGTGGAAAGTCCACAAAAGGACAAGTTGGAGACCTTGTCCCAACTCTTGCGAAGCCTGGGCGACGAGAGCAGCATCGTATTCCTCAACTACCGTGACAGCGTGGAGCGCACCAACGACTACCTGCGCCGCGAGGGATTCTCGACCTCCGCCTTCCATGGAGGACTGGAGCAAAAGCAGCGTGAGGATGCCCTCTACAAGTTCAGCAACGGCAGTGCCAACATCTTCGTCAGCACTGACTTGGGAGCCCGCGGACTCGACATCCCGGACATCGACAACATCATTCATTACCACCTGCCTGAGAGCGAGGACAGCTACATCCACCGTGTGGGCAGGACCGCCCGATGGGAATCTCAGGGCAGGGCCTTCTTCCTGTTGGGTCCTTCCGAGCAAATCCCCGAGTATGTCGATGCCGAGGTGGAGACCTATGAGATACCCGCCGACTTGCCAGCCCCAGCCAAGCCTAGGATGGCGACGCTCTACATCGGCAAGGGCAAGAAGGACAAGATCAGCAAGGGCGACATCGTAGGCTATCTCTGTAAGATAGGACAGTTGCAGTCGTCCGAGATCGGCAAGATCGACGTCAAGGACCGCTATGCCTACGTAGCCGTATCGAGACCCAAGGTGAAGCAAGTGTTGAAACTGACACAAGGACAAAAAATCAAGGGAATCAAGACAATCTTGGAAGAAGTGAGATAAGAATGCTTACATATTGACAGAAATGGCAAGACCTCGGGTTTTGCCATTTTTTGTATAAAAATACATAGAACTCACAAAAGCGCATAGCAAATCGTAAGATTTTTGCCCATTTTGCTAAAAATGTGCAGAAAAATTTGGTGATTTCAAATAAATATTGTAATTTCGCCGTCGTAATACAATCTAATTTGTTTACACAGGTTCCCGCAGGGGGATATTGTGTAGGTATGATTCCTGCCAGGTAGGAATAGAATACCATCAAAAACTTAAATAATTAAAAAAGATGAAGAAGTACAATTTTAACGCAGGTCCATCAATGCTTCCACGCGAAGTGATTGAAAACACAGCTAAGCAGATTTTGGATTTCAACGGTTCAGGTCTTTCATTGATGGAAATCAGCCATCGTGCCAAGGATTTCCAGCCAGTAGTTGATGAGGCAGTCTCCCTTTTCAAGGAGTTGCTCGACATCCCTGAGGGTTATTCCGTAATCTTCCTCGGTGGTGGTGCGTCCTTGCAGTTCATGCAGATTCCTGCCAACTTCCTCATCAAGAAGGCTGCCTACGTCAACTCGGGTACATGGGCCAAGAAGGCGATGAAAGAGGCGAAGCATTTTGGTGAGGTCGTGGAGATCGCATCCTCGTCCGATGCCAACTACACCTACTATCCTCAGTTTGAGGGCAAGGAGCCTGCCGACGCCGACTACCTCCACATCACTTCCAACAACACCATCTACGGTACCGAGTTGCGTCGTGATCCAGATGTCAAGATTCCTTTGATCGCCGATATGAGCTCCGACATCATGAGCCGTCCTGTGGATGTTTCCAAGTATACCGCCATCTATGCCGGTGCGCAGAAGAACCTCTCCATGGCAGGTGTGACCGTCATCGTGGTCAAGGACGACATGTTGGGCAAGGCTCCTCGTGAGTTGCCTACGATGATCGACTACCGCACTCATGTGGACAAGGGCAGCATGTTCAACACTCCTCCTGTGGTTCCTATCTATTCCTTGATGGAGAACCTTCGCTGGTTGAAGGCCCACGGTGGCGTCGAGGCTGCCGACAAGCGTGCCCACGAGCGTGCCGACGTGCTCTATGCCGAGATCGACCGCAACAAGCTCTTCAAGGGTACTGTCGAGGAGGCTTCCCGTTCGTTGATGAACATCTGCTTCGTCATGAACGATGAATATGCCGAGTTGGAGAAGCCATTCCTCGAGTTTGCCACCGAGCGTGGCATGGTGGGTGTCAAGGGACACCGTAGCGTAGGTGGATTCCGTGCCAGCTGCTACAACGCCCAGACCATGGAAGGTGTACAGGCTCTCGTCAAGGCTATGCAGGACTTCGAGGCACAGCATTAAAATTTTAACTTTTAGGTTTTAACTTAAAAGTAAAACGTTATAAGTTAAAAGTCAATAACATGAAAGTATTAGTTGCAACTGAAAAGCCTTTCGCAGCAGCAGCTGTCAAAGGTATCAAAGAAGAAATAGAGGCAGCAGGCAACGAACTTGTCTTGCTGGAGAAATATACAGAAAAGGCGCAGCTTCTTGACGCAGTCAAGGACGTGGATGCCATGATTATCCGTTCGGACAAAGTGACGGCCGAAGTGCTCGATGCCGCCAAGAACTTGAAGATTGTCGTTCGCGCCGGTGCAGGCTACGACAACATCGACTTGGCTGCCGCTACCGCTCATCACGTGGTGGCAGAGAATACTCCGGGTCAGAACTCCAATGCCGTGGCGGAGTTGGTGTTCGGACTCTTGGTTTACACCGTTCGTAATTTCTACAACGGCAAGGCGGGGTCCGAGTTGAAGGGCAAGAAATTGGGTATCTTGGCATTCGGTAATGTGGGTCGCAACGTGGCTCGCATCGCCAAGGGCTTTGGCATGGAAGTGTCTGCCTACGATGCCTTCTGCCCTGCGGATGCCATCGAGGCAGCCGGCGTTCACGCTTGCAAGAGCCAGGACGAGTTGTTCCAGACCAACGACATCGTGTCCCTCCATATCCCAGCTACTCCCGAGACCATCAAGAGCATCGACTACAAGACCGTCAACCAGATGCCTAAGGGTGGCATCTTGATCAATACCGCCCGCAAGGAGGTGATCAACGAGGAGGAACTCTTGAAGCTGCTGGCTGAGCGTGAGGACTTGAAGTACATCACCGACATCAAGCCAGACGCAGACGCTGAGTTTGCCAAGTTCGAGGGTCGTTACTTCTCAACCCCTAAGAAGATGGGTGCGCAGACTGCCGAGGCCAACATCAATGCGGGTATCGCCGCTGCCAAGCAGATCAACGCCTTCTTCAAGGATGGCTGCACCAAGTTCCAGGTAAACAAATAACAAAAGAAATAGACTAAAGCTCGCAAGGGGTGTTTGATCCAGACATCCTTTGTGGGCTTTTTATGTTTTAACAACCTCGACCGTCGCTCGTCTCAGGATAGCGATGGTCACTAACACAGAAAACGTTATGGCAACAGTAAAACCATTCAAAGGCATTCGCCCTCCGAAGGAGCTGGTGGAGCAGGTGGAATCTCGCCCTTACGACGTGCTCGATTCCGAAGAGGCTCGTGCCGAGGCTGGCGACAACGAGAAGAGCCTTTATCATATCATCAAACCGGAAATCAACTTTGAGCCGGGCACCTCCGAGTACGACCCTCGTGTGTATGAGAGCGCTGCGGAGAACTTCCAGAAATTCCAGGACAAGGGATGGCTGCGACAAGACGACAAGGAACAGTATTACATCTACGCCCAGACCATGAACGGCAAGACACAGTATGGCCTGGTGGTGGGTGCCTATGTCGAGGACTACATGAAGGGAGTCATCAAGAAACATGAGCTGACCCGCCGAGACAAGGAGGAGGACCGCATGAAGCATGTGCGTGTATGCAACGCCAACATCGAACCGGTGTTCTTCGCTTATCCCGACGATCCCGTCCTCAACCAACTCTTGGCTCGCTATGCAGCCACGACACCGGAGTATGACTTCATCGCACCAATCGATGGATTCCGCCATCAGTTCTGGGTAGTCAGCGACGACCGTGACATCGCGACCATCACGGCAGAGTTTGCCAAGATGCCGAGCCTCTACATCGCCGACGGGCACCATCGATCGGCCGCCGCAGCCTTGGTGGGAGCGGAGAAGGCCAAGCAGAATCCTCACCACACGGGCAAGGAGGAGTACAACTACTTCATGGCGGTGTGCTTCCCAGCCAGCCAGCTCACCATCCTCGACTACAACCGAGTGATCAAGGACTTGAACGGCTTGACCTCGGAGCAGTTCCTGAACGCCCTCGCCAAGAACTTCGACGTCATCGAGATTGACTCCATCAATGTCAACGTGGCGGAGGAAGACGGTGGCATCCCTTGCTACGAGAAGATGCCTATCGAGGAAGCCATCCAGCAGTGCGGTCTCGACATTTTGAAACCAGCCGTGCTCCATAGCTTCCTGATCTATCTCGACGGCAAGTGGTATGGCTTGTATGCCAAGCCGGGTACCTACGACGACAGCGACCCAATTGGCGTGCTAGACGTGGACATCTCCTCCCGCTTGATACTTGACGAGATACTGGGCATCAAGGACTTGCGTTCCGACAAGCGAATCGACTTCGTGGGTGGCCTCCGTGGCATCGCTGAGCTGAAGCGCCGTGTGGACAGTGGAGAGATGAAGATGGCGTTGGCGTTGCACCCTGTGACGATGCAACAGATTATGGACATTGCGGACAGCGGCAAGATCATGCCTCCGAAGGCAACCTGGTTTGAGCCAAAACTGCGTAGTGGCTTGATTATTCACAAATTAGACTAAATGATAGACGAATATAAAACGATAGAAGACCGAGTAGGCGAGGGATATTATACCGAGAAGCGGAGTAAGTTCCTCGCCTTCGCCCATCATGTGACGACCGTGGAGGAAGTCAAGGAAATCGTGGCGAGTTACCGAAAGAAATATTATGATGCCCGACATTGTTGCTATGCCTACATGCTGGGACCCGAGAAAAAAGAATTTCGTGCCAACGACGACGGGGAACCATCCTCGACAGCCGGCAAACCGATCCTGGGACAGATTGTCAAGGCAGACTTGACGGATATCCTGATTGTCGTCATCCGATATTTCGGAGGTGTCAAACTAGGCACGAGCGGTTTGATTGTTGCCTACCGGGAAGCCGCCATCGACGCCTTGGCGCATTGCGAGGAAGTGACCCGCCAAGTGGAGGAAGTCGTGACCTACGATTTCACTTATCCGATGATGAACGACGTGATGCGAATCGTCAAGGAGATGAATCCCCGCATCCTCGACCAGCAGTTCGACAACACCTGCACTATCAAGCTCTCCATCCGGAAGAGCGAGGCGGAACAGTTGCGCACCCGCCTCAAGAAACTGTCCTTCGAGTGAAAAATGCGCATGACTCAACACTCAACACTCAAAAATCATAGCTGACATCTTCGAGGAAGAGGGCGTTGCCCGGCATGCTCTCGCCCGCATCACTTCGGGTGCCATGCAGAAGGATGTCCTGGAATTGCTGAAGGCTGATCTTGCCCCTGCCCACGTCGATGAGCGTGCCGACGACCGCCCTCACCATGTTGCGAAGGAAACGGTTGGCTGTAATCTCGAAATACCACGTGGTAGGGGAGGTCTGCACCCATCGGGCGGCGGTGACATGGCAGAGCGTGGTCTTGTTGTCTGCGCCCGCCTTGCAGAAAGCAGCATAATCCTCGTGCGACAAGAACCTCTGCGCCGCCTCGTTCATCTTTTCGAAATCCAGGGGATAATGAATCTGGAGCGAATAATGACGCTCGAAAGGATCCTTGCGCGTGTGTATATAATAATGATAGGTACGCGAGGTAGCCGAGAATCGGGCATGCATATCGGCGGTTACAGGAAACACCTCATAGACGGCGATGTCACGAGGCAAGATGCGGTTTAGGCGATAGACCAACTGGTCGCACGCCATCGGCAGCACCGACTCGGGTTTACTCTCTGATGCATCATTCGAATCGGGAGCCGTCCAGTCGAAGTGGGCAGCCATCTTGCGGGCATGCACCCCGGTGTCGGTACGGCCAGCCCCCACCACCTCGATGTCCTTTCGGAGAACCAGCGAGAGGGCGTGCTGCAACTCCTGTTGCACCGTGTTGGCATTCGGCTGAATCTGCCACCCATGGTAGCGGGTGCCGTCATATTGGAAGGTAATAAAATATCTACTCATAGCTGCAAAGGTACGAAAAATATAAGATATATACGATAATCATACCGTTTTTTTTCGTTTTTGATACAATTTTGAAAGAAAAGTCCAAATTTATTTTGCAATTCGATAATAAATTTGTATTTTTGCAATGGAAATTGAAATAAGATATATGGCACAGAATATTTTCAAGGGCTTAGGAATAGCCCTGATAACCCCATTTAAGACCGATGGATCGGTCGACTACCCAGCTTTGAAGCGCTTGGTGGAGTTCCAAATAGACAATGGTGCAGACTTCCTTTGCATTCTCGCCACTACCGGCGAGGCTCCTTGCCTGACCAAGGAGGAGAAGGACAAGATCACCGAGCTTGTCAAGGAGGTCAACCAGGGTCGCATCAAAATCTTGAAATACTGTGGAGGCAACAACACAGCCGCCGTCGTTGACGAGATCAAGAACTCAGACTGGAGTGGAATCGATGGTATCTTGAGCATCTGCCCATATTACAACAAGCCATCTCAGGAGGGACTTTACCAGCACTTCAAGGCGATAGCCGAGGTGAGTCCACTACCTATCGTATTATATAATGTACCAGGCAGAACAGGTGTCAACATGAAACCTGAGACTACATGCCGCATCGCTCGTGATTTCCCTAACATCGTCGCCATCAAGGAGGCGAGTGGCAGTCTGGAGCAGGTAGACGAGATCATCAAGAACAAGCCAGACAACTTCGAGGTCATCAGCGGCGACGACGCCTTGACTTTCTCCATGATAGCGAGTGGGGCAGCCGGCGTGATTTCCGTCATCGGCAACGCACTGCCGAAAGCCTTCAGCCGCATGATTCGCCTGGAGTTCCGTGGAGAATACGAGCCAGCTCGCAAGATACACCATGCCTTCACCGAGCTTTACAGCTTGTTGTTTGTCGATGGCAATCCTGCCGGAGTCAAGGCTTTGCTCAACGACATGGGATTCATCGAGAACGAGTTGCGTCTGCCATTGGTGCCAACACGCATTGCCACCAAGCAGAAGATGAGTGACATCATCAAGGACTTGCGCTTCTAGAAGGCGCATACCTTGGGATTGAGAGTCCCAGCAACCGAAACTTGTAATCTTAAAATACAGCATCTATGCCAGAGGAAAGAAGAATCATACATGAGATTACACCGTTGATGGGTAAGGACGTGCTTTACATCGCCGACCGACACAAGAAGGAGTTTACATATCCTATCCACAACCATTCGGTGTTCGAGCTCAATTTTGTCGAGAACGCCAAGGGAGTGAGACGCATTGTCGGTGATTCCCAGGAAGTTATCGGCGATTATGATCTTTGTTTGATTACATCGCCCGATCTGGAGCATGTCTGGGAGCAGAACGAATGCCACAGCGAAGACATCCGTGAGATTACCATCCAGTTTGACTTCAGCATGGGTACGGAGACCTTGTTTGGTCGCAATCCGTATGCGAGCATCACGCGCATGATGCAGGAAGCCCGCAAGGGATTGGCCTTTCCGATGAAAGCCATCATGAAGGTGTATGGTATGTTGGATACGCTCAGCAGCATCAAGGACGGTTTCTATGCCGTACAGCAGTTCCTGACCATTCTCTATGAATTGTCACGCTGTGACGGAGTGAGAACCTTGGCGTCCAGCAGTTATGCGAGGGTGTCCGTCGAGGACGACAGCCGCCGCATCTTGAAGGTGAAGAACTATATCTCCAAGAACTACATGGATGATTTGCGCTTGCCGATGTTGGCGGATATAGCAGGCATGAGTGCCAGTGCATTCAGTCGATTCTTCAAGTTGCATACGGGCAGAAACATCAGTGAGTACATCATAGACTTGCGTTTGGGCTATGCAGCCCGGATGCTGGTGGACACCGCCAAGAGCATCAGCGAGATTGGATATGACTGCGGGTTCAACAACCTGAGTAATTTCAATCGCATCTTCAAGAAGAAGAAAGGATGTTCGCCGAGCGAGTTCAGAGAGAATTATCACAAGACGAGAATCATCGTCTAAGATAATATTTAGCTTTCTATTTTTTGGAAGTTTTAAAGCATGCTTCCGGGCCCTGGCAGGATTTTTTCCTGTCGGGGCCTTTTCTTTTTTCATAATCCAGTGTTTCATCTTACTTTTATGGAGTTTTTGGCAAGAGAGAGCGGGATTGTCGTTTCTCCCTAGTTCTATTTACCATAATACCGATTACTTTACAATAGGGCGGGACATTTCTGTTTTACCGGTCGTCATCATCCTCGCGGATGATGACGGTTATTTTTTGGTGGCGACGCATCGCCATTCTCACTCGCTCCATGAGCGGATCAAAGTATTCCCGGCAATGGATGAGGAAGCCTAGGTAATGGCATTCCCCGACACTGACGCTTCCATCCAGCAAGCGATAAGGACCATTGTGGTCGGTAACGCATGAGCGGTCGCCGATGACGATGCGCCTGCGCTTGAATCCCTTCAACTTTCTCATAGTCAGACCATACACGCCAACAGGCAGACAGTTGTCGGCATTCTCCAAGGTGTCGCACACGGGTTCTCCGTCGATTCTCAGACGGCCATGCACAGCCTTGTGATACCGAGCAAATCTTAGGATTTCGATTCTCATGCCACGCCTCCTTTCTCATCACACCCATTCGCCTTACCACTTCCATTCGCCTTTTCATCCGTATGGTTTTCTACGGCCTTCATCTCGGCGATGTACTTCTCCAGCTCATCCATGTCCTTCACCTTCAAGAGGTCCTGGAGCGAGGACGCATTGAAGCAGGGACAGGCTTTCTGGACGCCGGGCAAGTCGCAGTGTCCCAGCACCTCCTTGATGGTCGGGAACTGCTGGTGGAGCTGCACGACGAGCTTCATCATCGCCACCTTCTGCTCCCAGGTTCGGGTGTCGCAGGGCTGTCCGCTCTCGTCGAGGCCTCCCTCGTAACAGATGCCGATGCTGTGGGCGTTGAATCCCTTGGCGTGGGCGCCCATGCGCTCCAGCGGACGAGTGGACTTTACCCTGCCATTCCGCAGGATGTAGAAGTGGTAGCCGATGTAGCGCCAGTGATTGACCTCCACATGGTCGTGGAAGAGTTGTTGAACGGTGTACGTGCGATTGCGGCGAGTGGCAGAGCAATGCAGTACAATAAGATTGACGTGTCTTTTCATATTTCTATACATTTTATAAGGTTTGTTGTCCAAAATTTTCCGAATTTCCTATAGTTGCGTCCCGGGGGAGATCGCCCTCCCTCGGGAGGTAAAAATCGGAAGTACCCGTGGTTTGAATTTTTTCCTCCCGAGGAAAAAATAAAAGTGGGGCAAGGGAACCCTCCCGGGCTCCCCACTCCATGAATTGTCATGTAAAACAATTTCTTATTTTTCATAGCTTAGATTTTGATTAAGAAAAACAAATGATTCTATCGTCTTTTACTTATACTAGTCTTGCCTGATGCGAGGACAGGACCTTCTATCTATATACAATGTCAGTTCTGAGTGCAAAGATTTCTGTGTGCAAAGATAGACAAAAGTTTCGCTCGCTCCAAGGAATTTAACATTTAGCCAAAAATCTCAGATTTATGGGAGGTTGGCTATTTCCCTCCCACCTTTCTCCGTATAGGTTCCCGCTTTTCGCAGGATGCCTCATCCATGTTCCCGCTTTTCCTCGGGAGCAGAATCGTATCTATTTGTATAACAATGACTTACAAGGCGTAAAATGGGGCATATAAAATGAGAGATATGAGTATATAAAATCAGAAGAAAATGAGTGATGCGTGCGAGGGGAATCAATTTTTTTTCATTTTTTTGCCCAAAAGTTTGTAGGGTTCAAAAAAATGTAGTACTTTTGCCAACGGATAAGCAGAATGTGCTCTGACGAGAAGGAGCGACGAAGCAGGACGCTCATCCAGACTTTTTACGAGATTAGGATGATAAGACAAGCTGTCCCAGTCGAATGAGGATCGGTACCTCTTGAGATAGCTGCACAAAGACATCCTAACCAGACCATGGTCTGCGTAATTCAAAGACAAGAATTACGGCAGGAACTGAGGTTTGGTTAGCCTTCTTTGTGTGAGGTGGCTACTCTACCGAATTCTTGGAATCTCGACCAAGAAATAGTATGCTGCCTAGATGATTATGAGCTTTCCAATCTCTCTCTTCCTGCTGTTTTTAGAATACACAATCTTTTAACTAAAAACAGAAAATGAAGAATCATGAAGAAAAGATCGTAGAGCTTCACGTGATGAGCCTTACCTTAAACTCCTATACGGTGTATGAAAACCGCATCCTCATGCGCATCATTGCCTTTTGCCAGGATGACATCCACGATGCCATCAACCAGCAGTGCAAGGGTGCCAAGTTGCTCACGTTCTCCCGCGACGAGGTGTCCGAGCAGATGCGCCACACCAAGATTCCGCTCCGCGAGCTCGAACCGAGCAGCACCCATTACTCCAAGCTTCGCCTCGCCCTGCAATCCATGGCGAGCAAGGGGATACAAATCCCCTACAAAGTGAGCCAGAAGATAACCCGCTATGCGAGTTTTCCGCAACTCTTCACCGTGGAGTTCTCGCCAGCGGGCAGAAAACCGCCGTATGTGATATTGCATACCAAGTTGGAGGTGCTGAGGTATTACCTGAGCAATCAGACGGGCTACCATTACCTCGACATCAAGACCTATTTTCAGTTCAACCACTATCCCACCCGACAGATGTATCGCCTGTATTACACCTGCATCGCCGGAGGACAACGCCAGCTCCGTCCCGAATTCCTCGCCAAGTATCTCAGTCCGCAGGGCAACTACGCCAGTTATACGGCGGTGAAGCGAGACCTCCTGGAGGTGGCGCGCAAGGAAATGGAGCAAGCCTATCAGACCCAACAATGCGAGTTGCACTTCGACTACGTGCCGCTCTGGAAGGACGAGGACAAGAAGGACATCTGGGCGGACCGTGTGCTCTTCAACTTCCAGTCGCGCCGTGACGTCGAACTGGACTCCTCCCGCAAGGCCCAGCTCGACATGTACCAGCACCGGGTGAGCTTGAAGCTGAAGCTGGAATGGAACATGGACCAAGGTCCCGCCAACCTCCTCTGCATCCGCATCAAGTACACGATGCTCGCCGCCATCGACGAGTTTTTCCATCACCAGGAATGGTTCCGGCAGAAGATGCAGAACAAGGGCACGCCCCTGACCAATCCCGGCGGCTACATGCACACGAAGCTGAATGCGCTGCTCAATAAGTTGGAGAACAATATTCCGTATATTCATACATAATATATCAAATATGAGAAAATATACTTGACTTAGGTCAAGGAGATATTTGGGTGATTGGTCGTAGGAATCAGCCGTTTTGTCGAAGAAATCTGTTGGGAAGCCACACGTAAAAAGTTAAATATTACTAATTGGCGAGTATTCGTCTCAATGGGGGGGGTAACTCAAAGAAGTACGTTTCGGGATTTTCATGCGATTGTCGTACCTTTGCAATAGGACGCATCTTATCATAGCATGTCGATCGTATAATTATCAACTAATAGTAAACTATACTCTATAATTACAGATCCCGGAAGGGTGACGACTTGTAAGTAGAACGTAAACTCGTAAAAGTAGATGAAAGATTTCAGAACCCCTTGTATCAGGACAAGACAAACCCAACGAAAGCAGAAGAGAGCAGCCTGGACATGCGCCCTGGCCGTTTTCCTGACATTTTCGTATGCGCACGAAGTAGCGGCGCAAACCACTTATTTTGAGAGCAGCACCTCCACTGCCTCGGCAGCCATACCAGCTAACATCAAGGAGCTAAAAGGCAAGCCAATCGACTATGACCACTACAAGGACTATGTTACCACAGGTCGACCTTGGGGACCTAAGAAAATATTCTTGTTCTACAACGTAGGCACAGGCAAATTTCTCAACGTGGGTAGCTACTGGGGTACACACGCCGTACTGAGCGACGTGCCACGTCCTTTCTGGCTCCAGCGCAGAAACGAGACCTATGTTCCCAACCAGTGGGTATACGTGCGCTATCCCGAGTCTTTTGCCGATGAAGGTACCTTCGCTTATGATTTCTTCACCCTTGGCAAGTACCAGATAGGTGCCAAACAGGGAAGCCTGTTGAGTTATGTGAAATACAACTATGTGCGTCTGGTCAACACCTCGAACAACACTTACAAGTCTTTGTGTACAGAAGGCACGCAAGGCACAGGCAATGCCATCGACATGTCAGACAACCAATCCATCGACTTCAACTCCCAACGCATAGAGGCAGAAATCGACTTGAAAGATGTAAAGGAGACATACGACCATGGTACCCAAGGAGGCAGGGATGGAAAGATAGAAAACATCCTTTCCTTGGGTTCCAACATATCCGAATGGAAAAGTGACGGAAGCGTAACCGACTTGCATTTCTATGCCTCCAAGACAAGCGCTGGCGTTTATGAAATAACGGTAGACTGCCTAAGCAAAGACTGGAAGCAAGCCTCCCACAAAAAAGTGGTGACAATCAGCAACGGAAGCATCGCCAACATCGTCATTTCCAAAGGAAGCATCAAGGTGAATGGCGTGGAATGCAGACCGGGTGAGACCAGCGGCAGCTACGACAGCCCTCTCAAGCCATTCTTGGCGCTGAGCAATCTGCAGGTGGGCAGCAAACAGGGAGATACTCGCTCTTATGCCACTTATAATTCCATCCAGATTCAGGAAGCACACGAAGAGCGCAAAGACATCTCTCATGTGGCTGGCAGTGACAAAAAGTTTGTCAGCACCGTAGATGGCAACCTGAGCTTTCATCCGCTCCATGCCACCATCGACTTGAGCACCTGCCAAAACAAAGGCAAGGAGAACATCCTGTCCGTGGGTACCTACATCAGCGAATGGGGTAACAAGGTGGACAAGCAAACCCCATCCTATAATATTCATTTTTACTACCAGTCAGGCTCCCTTTATGTCGATGCTGCATGCAACGCAGGTACGGGAACGGAATGCTATACCCAACAAACGGTGAAATTAACGTCCACCACCCTCCAGATAGACCTGTCGGCAGACGGACTGTATATCAATGACGAGAAATTTGTATCGAAAGACGCCAACAAGTTTAACACCATTTTAAATTACTTGGTCAACGAGACCCCATCTTACTCGGTAGGAAGCCAAGAAGGAACGGTCAGAAGCAACGCTACCATCAGCTCCTTGACATACAGCGACTTTACGCCGAAGACTACCGAGCTCGTCAGCAACAAGAAGAACCAGGGCGAGGTCTTCCAGAACGACATTACCCTCGACTATACGAAAAACCAGTACTTGGAGGCATACATCGACCTCTCCACCTGTCAGAATGCCAAGGAGAACATCCTCTCCATCGGCGACCAAATCGACAAGTGGGGACAGGGAGACGCAAGCAATGCCAACAACATCCACATCTATCTCCGCAACTTGGATTGGACCGACAACAACCTCTATGTGGTATATGTCAACAAGGACCACTCGGATGACTACAAGCGCGCCTTTACAGTGAAGAAAGACAAAGATGGAAAAGCCATCATGCACGTGATACTGAGCAAGAACGGACTCACCATCAACGACAAGGACATGTATCCTGCCATCGACCCGATGCCAACCATTCCATACGATAAGGACAAAGCGGGCGACATCGTGAGATTCAAGGAGATCGGCGACAAAATCCTCGCCTTGGACGACGACAACAAATATGTCATCGCAGACAGCGACGACACTAACGCACACGGCATCAAGGCTTCCAGCAATGGCTACCTCTACACCGTGGAAAGCCAAGGCGAGAAGATATTCCCATTGTTCATCTCCTCTCCTTTCTTGCAAGAGTCTTACGACAAGAAGAACCAAGGGCCATTCTTCGGCTGGGCTCCATATCTAAGCAACAACGAAGGCTGGGGCAACTGCGGTCTGTTCGCCGACCGTGCCCTGCCACAGGAAGAGGTAGGCGCATCGGCATCCTTCAATGCTTCGCAGTGGTATTTCGAAAAAGTGGATGGCCAGGAAAACATCTACAAGATTTACCTCAGCATGAATGGCGTGAAGGTACCTTATCGAACAGGTGAGAAAGGCTCCGACAAGTTTAGTTACAAAGAGGAATCGGGTAAATTCTACCTCCAGGCCACTTCCGAGCAAGTATACAGCAACAGCTTGGAAAACTATGGCGGTGGCATCAAGACCGACACATCCACGACAGGCATGGATTTGACCGACGTAGACGTGCTCACCACGGAGCCTTCCCAGGCGGACTTGGGCTACTGGAAAATCATCAACGTGGAAGAATACTACAATCTCTTCAAGGCTGCCAACACCGAGATGAGCCAGATGTTCGACCTCTCCTTCACGCTCAGAGACCCAGAATTCTCTAGATTGAGTTCCGACCTATCCAACTGGAAACTGAGCAGTGATTGGAGCGGTACCTACCAAATCGGTTACGACGACTATAACAAGAAGTCGCTGAGCGATGCCGACTACACCAAGGATGATGGAACGTCCACGACCGCCAACAACGAGCATGCCAGCAATCACGCTCGATACATGGGAGTGTCAGTGAAAGGAGCTGCGCAAGGTACGTTCTATCAGAAGGTGTCCCTCACCTACCCGGGTTGGTATGCCATCAACTGCGGCGGTCTGACGACTGTAGGCGCACGCCTTTACGCGAAATTTGGCACCGAAGACAACATCGTGGAAAGTCCGCTCCATGTCTTGAGCACAGAGGAGTATCAAGCCATACAAACCAACAAGACTTGGCCGTACGACAACAACATGCCGATGTACAACGCCCTCGTGATGATGAACGACAAGAACGCGCCTAATGGCAAGGAAAATGTCAAGAAGCTCAACAGTCAGGTGGTGTTCTTCATCGACCCAGACGTACTGAAGGCGAATGACAACAAGATGGATGTGGAATTTGGCATTCTCTTCGACAACAACGGAGGCATGACAGACTTGGCTAAGGCGGCATCAACGTCCACTGGGGCGACCTCAACTCCGGAAACAAGCGTAGAGTGGACCGTGTTTGACAACTTCCATTTACTCTATGGCGGTAACGATGGTGAACCCTACTTGATTCTCGACGAGAACGACGAAAACGTTGACCACCTCGACAAGACCATCCATAAGTACAGAAGTGGTGAGGTGGACGGCAAGACCATCAACAAGAAGTTGTACCTGACTCGTACCTTCACGCCTAACCAGTGGAACACCATCATGCTGCCAGTAGGTTTGACCAAGGAGCAATACGACAAGGCATTCAGCGATGCCAACGGCAATCCAGCTCCCCTTGCCGAGCTATACAAGCTGACCGAGAACGAGATTCAGTTCAAGACTGTGACCAGCGAGGAGCAATATACGGATAAGAACACAAACGTGACCTACGACAAGCAGTATTGGCTGAAGCCAATGACACCCTACATCATCAAGCCAAGCATGGCCAATGGTGGTGCTACCGATGAATATACGGCTCATCTCTACACGTGGGAGAGCGAAGGCAAAAAATATGTGGAAAAGACGGCGGGTGGCACAGGTAAGCCATACTTCCTGATAGACAACATCGACATGGTGGAAGGCATCGTCAAGAGCACGGACGACATCTCCAGCACCTTCGGCTCACATTGGGACTTCAAGGACATGAAGACTCAGGCAGACAAGAACGGCATCCAATACAACTATGCCATCACGGGGCAGATCGCCAACGAAAACGGTACGATGACCGCCTATGGTCACTTGGCCAAGAACTTTACGGTGGATAATGGCAAAAAGGTACTTATAGACAAGGATGACGACAAGCGCTCGCCAATGGCTGACTCTTATACGATGAGTGGCAACAAGTTGTATTATCTGGGAGGTGGCGCCACATCCAAGGGATTCCGATGCTGGTTCCAATACACCCGTCCAGGGACTGTCAGCGCTGACGCGAAACCATTCGTGTGTCTTGACGGTGTAGAGATGACAACAGGCATCGACCAAATCATGAGCAATGACGAAGGCATCACTCTTCTCGATCGCTATACGAATGGCGTGTACAATATCAACGGTCAGTTGATGCGTCGCAACACGACCTCGCTGGAGGGCCTGCCAAAGGGAATATACATCGTGAACGGCAAGAAGATCGTCAAGGATTAAATCAATCGGAGACAGAGATCAAGTAAAGACTTACCTTACAGCTAGATATATCATATAAGTAAAGAAAAAGATTAACAATAAGAAGAAAATGAAAAAGATGTATACATGTCCAGAGATACGCATCCATGTCATAGATGCCGAAGAGTTGCTGGATACTATCGGAGCAAGTAAAACGATTCAAGTATTGGACAAGGAGGACAAGAAAGATCAAATAGAGTATGACAACGAAAAGTACAATGACAATACTTGGCATTCAGATTTCGAGATAGAATAATTTTCCACCCCTCGTCAAATACTTGCCCAAATGTTTGGAAGTTAGGAAATAAATGCTTAATTTTGCCAACGAAAGGCATCAGCGATTCAAGTTACGCCGATGAGAGCCAAGACTTGACAAGTATGCTGGAAACTAAGAATTACAAATCAATATGGGAAAATTCATTGACCCTCGTGCGGACTGGGCGTTCAAGCGCATATTCGGTTCCGACGACACGAAAGAATGCCTCATCACATTCCTCAACGGACTGTTCAAAGGCGAGTTGACAATCACAGATGTCAAGTTCGAGAAAACCGAACAAACCAAGCAACACGAAGATGAGAGAGGTGTCATCTTCGACGTGAAGTGCAAGACCAACGACGGACGACATGTCATCGTTGAGAT
Source organism: bacterium UBA4637 (assembly GCA_002405875.1). The sequence continues at coordinate 45,280 of DHMR01000096.1, read as the reverse complement.
GCAGAAGAAGGAGCAAGAATACTTTGTGGACAGAGCCATCTTCTACTCCGCCAAGGCTATCGTAGGGCAAGGCTTGAAAGGAAGATGGAACTTCCATCTAGCTCCTGTCTATACAGTGTGCTTCATGGATTTCGTCGCCGAGGAAGGTCTGGCGAAGAAATTCCGTACAGACTTGGGCCTGTGCAATCTAGAGACAGGCAAGCAAGAGAACGATAAAATGAGAATTGTATATCTACAGCTTCCCCTCTTCGAGGAAACGACTGAGGAGGAATGCAAAGATGACATATTCAAATGTTGGATTTATATTTTAAGAAATATGAGTAATTTTGAAGAAATGCCATTCATTGACAAGTATCCTGTTTTCAAGAAGTTGGCTGCCATCAGCGACCTGAGAACCCTTAGCCCGGAAGAGCAAGAGATGTACGAGGAGGACATCAAGATTATGCGCGACCTTTATGCTACACGCCAATTCGAACTTAAGAGAAGAAAGAAAGCACTAGCTGAAGGCAGAGCCGAAGGCATGGCAAAAGGCAGAGCCGAAGGCATGGCAAAAGGCAGAGCCGAAGGCATGGCAAAAGGCAGAGCTGAAGAGAAAGTCGACATCGCCAAGCGTCTTTTCGGCATGGGCTTCACCCCAGAGCAAGTGGCCTCTGGCACTCAGCTTTCTCTCGACGAGGTTTTGAGAATCAAGGACGAAGCTAACCAATAAGTGTTAGCATAAGCCCAACAACAAATTTATCCCCTCATGTGGCTTGTGACTCATGAGGGGATAAAATTTGTTATGCGATTACGCTAAATAGTTTTAGTAACATAATTACACAAAATAGTTTTATCGTAAAAAAACAATGAGAAAAATTTACAAGAAACCTTCCATGAAGGTCAAGGAAATCAGTATGGATTATGCTTTCATGGAGAATAGCCCTAGCAGCAACAATGCTAATCCGACTTTCGACGTTCAAGAGGAAGACGAAAGCAAAGAGACGGAAATCAGATCAAAACAGCACTCCTCTACGATAGGCTGGGAAGACTAAACCAAAACATCCTATATGAACAGTTTCTACACATTATTGATGAGCACCTTCTATATCTTCAACTTCTCGTCTCATCAATATCTCCATATCGACGACAAAGGTGTGTCTCTATCCTTCACCCCCTCACCCATCACTTTGACGGAAGCCAAAGATGGAACCGGACGTTTGGACGATGACAACCATCCAAAGAAAACGTGGACGTTGAAAAACGTAGATGCCAGCACAGGCCTGTACGTCATCGGCTATCAGAATCCAGACGCTTACGCCACTTCTTTCCTGTACGCCAACGATGGTTCTGCCAACAACGGTACAGTAGCAAGTACTTACGCCGAGCCATCGGTCGATTTCTCATCGGGACTTTGGCTGGTATCGCCGGATGCCTTGGACCGCCAGGAGATTTCCTTGGATGAAGCATCCACATCTTTTTCCCTGACCGACATCGTGAAGCCATATACGAAAGTGAGTCTCACACGAAAACTTTATGCCAACGAATGGAACACCCTCTGCCTACCCTTCTCTCTGTCCGACGAACAGGTGAGGAATACATGGGGCGAAGGTACCCTCGTGGCTGGCTTCAGTGCCTTCGACAGTTCGAGCGAGAACATGAGAATCAACTTCAAGCAGCAACAGGGCATCGAGGCGGGTATGCCTTGCATCATCAAACCCGCTCAAGTGGCGGACGGCAGCAGCCCGTATGTCTTCGACTGGGTGCAGAAAAGTGACTGGGCTACATCAGAATCCCCTCAGTATTCCATCGGCGACATGACTTTCTTCGGCTCTTATCTGCCAAAGGTTGTGCATGCGGGATCCTATGTCGTGAGCGATAACAACAGCATGATTCATCTCAAGCGAGACACTCAGATGAAAGGCTTTCGTGGCTATTTCAGTGACTCCGACCCATGAGGATTCCTCTTCCGATGCCGCAACCACAGACAGCCACGGTGCAGAATACCTCGTCAACGTGGAACTACGCTACAAGAAAGCGACCGACTGGGCTGAGACAGGATACGTGATAGCCGACGAACAGTTCTCGCTGAGCAACGACGACGGCGGCATCACCGAGCCTACGCTATCCCCGAAATCTTCCGTATCGGAAAATGACTCATCAGCAGCTTCAAACGAAACCACCGTTTCCCATGGGAGCTTCACTTCCGTTAGCGACCATCAGATTATCGGCACGGACAAGGATGGCAAGTCCTATCAGATAACCTTCGACAAGGATGGCAAGATGACGGCTTGGACCTACGACGGCAAGGACTTGTTGTATGCCAACCCGGGACAAACCAACGCAGGACAAGTCTATCCAGGACCAGACTTCAACAGCATGCGCAACATCGACAACGACATCAGCGGCGGCACAGGCAGCATCGCCATGGTGAGCAGCTCCACCTCCACGGAGATTGCATCGGGCAAGGCTCTGACCTTGGAAAGCGACGGCAACGCCACGATGACCGTGAACGGTACCGCCACTCACTGCAACTACAGTATCGTCTACACTTTCTACCCAGATGCCACCGTGGACATGAAGGTGACCTTGAACCCGACGGGAGCAACCCGCCGACTGGGAATGGGCATGCAATTTGCCGAGGGGTTCGAGAACGTGGAGTTCTATGCGAGAGGTCCTTGGTCCAACTACAGCGACCGCAAGTCGGGCACTTATCTCGGCAGGTATACCACCACCGTGGACGACATGGTGGAAGGGCTCGTTCACCCGCAGACCTATGGCGACCACGAAGACCTGCGAGAGTTGGTGCTCAGCAATCATCAGACAGGAGTACAAGTGGACGTGAAGGTGGAAGGGCACGTATCCTTCTCGCTCTCCCACTACGACGAGGGCGTATGGTGCAACGAGGGCACACTAATGTGGCAGAAGAACACCCACTGGTATAGCTCCAGCATGGCCAAGAAGCCGCAGGTGTTCGCCCACTTCGACTACTGGCAGAGAGGACTGGGCAATAACAGTTGCCAAGGCGACGTTTGTCTCGACTCCTATCGTTGCCCAGAAAGCGGCAGCTACACCTACACGCTCCGCTTCAAACCTTCGTGTAGGGAGGAATAGCGACTCTACCTTAATTATATATAGCAAGAGAGTGTGTCATCGGTTCGGATAGGGACTGGCGACACACTCTCTTTTTTGTGATAAAACGAGCTTTTTTCGGGAAAATCCTTCCGGTTTTCCGTACAACTCTTGCATTTCGCCTCAAAATGTTGTATCTTTGCAATGTCATTCAGAAAAACACAAGGTACCACGTGAAAGACACACAATGACGTTGGTGGCAAAGAGCCATCATCTAATACATTCACCTATCAAAAATTCAATACTATGGGAATCAAAGTAAAAGCAATGGAGAGAAACATCGCGTTCGACAAGTCTAAGAATCCACACTACGCTTATGTGATGCAACCGGAGTTGTACGGACAGTTGGCGGAAGACAAAGTCATCGCACAAGCCTCCCTCAACAGTGGCATGCCTAAGCCTGCCGTCAAGGCTGCCATCAACGCCTACGGCGAGGTGGTGAAGACATGGGCTACAGAAGGCCACTCCATCCCTATCCCTGGTCTCGGAACCATGCGATTCGGTGTCCGCTCCAACTCAGTGGACGACGTGACGAAGGTCAGCTCGGCGTTGATCACCAGCCGCCGTGTCATCTTCACCCCTAACACCGACATCAAGAAGGAACTCGCCAGCACACCTGTCACCATCACTTGCTACGACCGCAACGGCAAGATCGTGAAGACGGTAACTTCCGAGGACAAGGACAACGTGGAGGACAACGACGACAACAACAAGAAAAATCCTTCCAGCGACAGTGACTCGAAGGACACAGACAAGAAGGAAAACACCGACCAGAAGGAAGACGCAGGCGGTGGCTCAGGTAGCGCGAGCGGTGACGCAGGTGGCACAACCACCAACCCGGGTGACAACGACAACCAGGAGTATTGATCATCCCCGACCTTGAATCCAGGTTAGACTTTCCGAACCGAAAGTCTAACCTTCTAACGGAATGCTTATCCTTTCCATCAAATCAATCAAAAGTCTAACCTTAAATCCCAAAATAAGAGAATATGAGTACGATCAAAAAATCAGTTTGGCAAAACATCATCCAGTTCTTAGTGACTGTCTTGACCGCCTTGGGCACCGCCATTGGTGTCAACAGTTGCATGTAATGAAAAGCACAAAGGGTGCGCCAGTTTTCTTGGCGCACCCTTTTATGATTTGAAAGAAGAATTATATCATTTGGACAAAAATTATATCTTTTTCGAAGAAGAACTATACCAATTGGTATATTTCGCTAGGAGTCTTGCGCCTCAGTACTTCCAGCTCGAAATCTTTGCCTGCAACGATTCCATAGTTACGAAGAATCTGCTCGATGGTCTTGCGAGCCAATTCAGGGTGATTGTTCTCTTCGCTCAGATGGCAGAGCCATACGTGTCGCAGCTGTTGGGTGGCATACTGCGCCAGCGCCTCTCCACAGGCGTCGTTGCTCAAATGGCCGTTGGGGCCCAGGATGCGTTCCTTCAGATATTGCGGGTAATGACCTTGCAGCAACATCTCCACACTGTGATTGGCCTCCAAGACCAGATAGTTGGCACGCCCGATGAAATCGTGCATCTCGTCGGTGATGTGCCCTACGTCGGTGATGAGACAAAAGCACACACCACCACATTCCACTTGATAGCCCACATTGTCGGTGCTGTCATGCGGAACGCCAAAGGGAGTGACCGTAAACTCACCGATGGTGAAAGGCACCCCCTTCTCGATGACACGAACATTGTCGGGGGAAATCTTCTTGCGAACGCAATAGTTGCCCTCGATTCCCTTATGCACAAGACGGGTGGTATACACAGGAAGATGGTACTCATTGCTGATGCTCCCCACCGACTTGACATGGTCCGCATGGTCGTGGGTGACCAGGATGTGATGGATGGAATCCAAGCGCAATCCATAATTATGGAAGTGCTTCTTCAGGGTTCTCAATCCCACGCCCACGTCAATCACCAAGGAATCCGTCTCCGTGTAAAGATAATAGCAGTTGCCACTACTTCCACTACCGAAGGAAATAAATCTTAACATTGTATTTTTCTTTATTTTAGTGCAAAGTTAGCAAAATAACTCCATATTACAAAATTTTTTATTACCTTTGTGGCAAATTTAAGGAAATTAAAACGATTTAAGAATATGCACAAATTCGCAAAAATAATGGACAAATTTGCCAAACGGCTGCCTCTGTGGACGGTGGCAGGGCTCGCAGTCCTGATGACTGCCGGGGGCTGTCAACCGCATGAAGGCAGTGAGAGTCAACTGAAGGAGGATGTCGATTCGTTCGCTACCTACTACTACAACTGGCATTTTCGACAAGCCGCCAAGTTCTGTACATCGGAGTCGGAAGTGTGGCTTCGGTATGCGTCAAGCAACGTACACCAAGCCGACCTGGACCTCCTGCACCAAAAGCAAGAGGATGCCGTCGCAGAGGTGCAAGACGTGGAGTTTGGGGATGACGAGATTTCTGCCAAGGTGTACCTGAAAGTAAGCAACTACTACCGGATGGACACCATCGGCACGGAGGCGCACCTCGTGAAGGAGGCCGACGTCACCCTGCCGATGGTGATGCAAGAGGGGCGCTGGAAGGTACTATTGAACCAACTTCCCTAAAAAAGACAACCGAATCGGAAAATAATCCGATTAGATAGCTATCCGATTAGAATGGTAATCCGACCGCTACATGGAAGTCGAAGTCACGGCTGAATTTCGGATGGATGATCGCCCAATGCTCTTTCTGGGTATCGTAGGCTGGATTGATGGCCTTCATGCCCATGTCGAAGCGCAGGATGAAATAGTCGAAGTTCAGTCGCAGGCCGATACCGTAGGCTGCGGCTATCTGCTTGTAGAACTCGGAAAACTTGAACTGGCCTCCCGGCTGCTCCTCGTAGTTGCGCAACGTCCAGATGTTGCCGGCATCGAGGAAGACGGCTCCTTGGAACTTCCAGAACAGGGAGGTGCGGTACTCGGCATTGAGGTCGAGCTTGAGGTCGCCCGTCTGGTTGATGAAGTCGATGCGACCGTCGGTTCCCTTGAACTTGCCCGGTCCGAGCTCTCTCACACTCCATCCTCGCACGGAGTTGGCACCCCCCGAGAAGTATCGTTTCTCGAAAGGCAGAATCCTGCTGTTGCCGTATGGATAGGCCACGCCGAGGGCCGCATGGAGCGCCAAGGCATTGCGCTTGTCAATCTGCACGAGATGGGTGTAGTCGAAGTCGAACTTGACGTATTGGGCATAGGCTATATTAAACAAGGTGTGCTGTCCCTGGTCGTTGGTCTTAAATCCCAGGCTGCTCGACAGGGCGTTGAGCAAGTTGCCCGACGACTCGAAGTTGGCACGGATGGCATCGATACCGTCGTTGTAGGTGATGCCAAAGCCGGTCTTCATGATGAAGATGTCCTCGTAGTTATAGCGCAGGATGGCGTTTCGGTTGTCTGCATTGTCCAAGTAGTCTTCCTTGAAGGTCGTGGAAATCCAAGGCATGTACACATAGTTGAGGTCCAGCAAGTCGAAACGGTAGCTCAGGTTGTGTCTCGGCTCGCTCCAGCGATAACGCCAGGCGGTGGAGAAGACTCGTCGGTGAAACTCCGGCCGGTTCTGGAAATCCCAGCTCACCGCCCACTCCGAACTAGCCGTCTGTCGGCGGCGGAAACTCTTGGAGAGGAAAGGCGCCAAGAAGCGAGGGAACACCAACTTGGCCTCCACGGAATACTCCGTATAGTTCTGGTCCTGGTACCCCTCCAGTCCCGTGATGGCCTCGTACGCACCACGAAACTCGATGCTCAACTGCTCGCTTCCACGGAAGAGATTGCGGTTGGTATAGGTGATGGAGGCAGCCGCACCCAGGTCGCCCGCAGTATTGGTTCCCTCGGGTTGGAAGGAGATGGTGGACGGTTTGTTGGTACTGATCTGGATATTGCAGTCGAGCAAGTTGGTGTCGGGCTGTTCCGCAAATCGGATGTTGGTGTACTTGACGGCCTGCAACCGGGCGAAGTTGTTGTAGGTGGTCTGCAGGGCGGAGGCATCATACGGTCTCCCCTCCCGGATGGCGGTCGCATTGAGCAATACCTGATGACGGAGATGAATTCGGTCGCTGTCATTGCTCAGGAAGTTGACCTTCCGGATGAAGTAGCGGGGATGAGAAGTCTCGGGCGAACCGCCGTTGGCACGGTACTTGAGGAGATGCAGGGTCAGGGAAATATCTTTCTTTCCGGCGATGGTATCGGCGGAATACTGGATGAACTCCTTGTTGAACCGATAGAAACCTTCGTCGGCAAGAATATTGGCGATGCGCTTGCGCTCGTTGTCGAGAGTCGCCACATTGAACGGCATGCCCGCCTTGATCATCTGGTTGTCGGGGTCGTCGAGATGGAGCACGGCCTGGATGCTGTCATCCTGTACATCATACTTGATGCGACCGATGACAAAGGGCTGTCCCGGATGCAACAAGTAGGTTGCCTTCAACTTCTTGTCCTTCTTCTCGGTATAAAGGGATACCCCCGCATTCATATAGCCCTGGTTTTGCATCGCCTGCAGAAGGTCTTGGCACGAGAGCCGAGCCTGCAGGGTATCGTAAACGACGGGCTTGCGTGAAAAGGGATTCTTGAAAAGGGAGAACAACTTGGGTTTCTCCTTTTGGCGCACATACTGCCTGAGTGGAGATGCGTCATAACCACTTTGGTCAGCCTTCACCTCCACCTTATCTAATATATAGTCGCCTTCGGGAACATACTTGCTGGCGGAGCAAGCTGCCAACAACACAGGCAACGTGAACAGGGTAATCTTGTAACTTCTCAAATCTATGATAACTTATTTTTAGGATGCAAAGTTAGTATAAATCCAAGAGAATACAAAATAATTTGAAAAATATTTTGTCATTCGGGCTATTTGCTGTATCTTTGCAATCCGAAGAGGCAAGACATTCTTGCATTTTGCAAACATGCAAGACATATTTGCGTTTTCGACCCAAAAGACATTTGATAGACATAAAACAAGAAAGACAATGATCAGCAAAAACAAGATCAAATATATTCACTCGCTCGAACTGAAGAAGAATCGCAACAAAGAGGGCAAGTTTGTGGCAGAGGGGCACAAGGTGGTGGACGACCTGCTGGCGCTGCAGGATGCAGACCTTATCGTTGCCACACAGGAATGGCTCCACGGCAAGACGCTGGCTCCGGCGACGGAGGTCATCGAGGTGAGTGAGGAAGAGCTGAGGAAGGTAAGCTTCCTGCAACATCCCCAGCAGGTGCTCGCCGTTTTCCAACAGCGAGGCAACAGCCAGGCAAACCACTCCGACTTCACCGATGTCGACTGCTCCCAGCTCAACCTAGTCCTCGACGGAGTACAAGACCCCGGCAATCTCGGTACCATCATCCGCATCGCCGACTGGTTTGGCATCGAGCACATCTATTGCAGCCAGGACACCGCCGACGTCTACAACCCGAAAGTCGTGCAGGCGACCATGGGCAGCATCGCCCGAGTGAACGTGGAATACGGCGACCTACTCACCCTCGTCGACTCCCTGCCATCCGACGTACCAGTCTATGGCACCATGCTGGATGGCAAGAGCATCTACCAAGAAAAATTGGAGAACCGAGGTTTCATCGTGATGGGCAACGAGGGCAAAGGCATCTCCCCTGCCCTGGCAAGCCGAATCAACCGGAAACTGTTGATACCCAACTATCCCGAAGGGAGATCGACAGCCGACAGCCTCAATGTGGCGATAGCCACCGCCATCACCTGTGCGGAGTTTAGAAGACATGAAACCTATTAATGGTCAGAAGACATAAACCCTATAATTAAGACGAATTATGAAAATAAATGAATTATTCAAGCATCGCAGTGTAACATCTTGTCTGAACGATAGTTACCATTTGATGGCTGACAATCTGAAAGACCTTGTCAAGAACACTTGGATGGCCGTGCTGCCATACGCTTTCCTCACAGCCCTGTTCGTATATCTACGTACCCCCAACAAGTTCTTGCACGACTGGGGCGAGAACAATCCGGTAGCCTCCTTCTCCTTCCAGACGGTCGTCTACCTAGGCTTCTTCGTGGTCAGCTTCATGGCGGGTGCCGCTGTTTGGCGTTGGGTCACCGGCAAGTCCTTCGCCCATAATCTCCAGCGATACACACTCGTCACCCTGAGCAGCATCGCAGTGATTGCTCTCTTTGTCATCGTGGGCATAGTCTGCCTCGCCGCTCTCTACTTGGCACTGGGTCTCCCGATAGGTGAGCCAGCACCTGGTACGCCTGTCGATCCGGCTTCGCCGTTCCAACTTGGCATCCTGGGCCTTAGCTTCTTGCTGTACATCATACTCTACCTTCTGGCATATTTACCATTTGCCTACATCGTGCCTCGCTACATGCTCCTGGAAAAAGGAGAGGCATTGCGCCCATGGAAATCCTTCAAGGTGGGATTGCGCCACTGTGGAGCCATCTTCAAGATGGGATTCCTGGGCGGACTCCTCATCATGGTTTGCAACGTCGTGCTCTACATCCCGATGGCCATCATCACGGGTGCGCAAGTGTTCTCGCAACTAGGCGTGCTGGACGGCGACCCTGCTGGAGTACCAGGCTATTTCACGGTACTCAACCTCGTCGTCTCCACCCTCGTCTTCTTCATTTACTATTACATCGTCAACTGGTTGCTTCTCTCCTTCATCTACCTCTATGGCAGCATCGAGTGCGACGAGAAGGAAAAGGCCAAACTCTTGGCGGAAGGAGCAAGCCAAGCAGAAGACCTGACCAAGGAAGAATAAGGGGAAAAAGAAGGAAAAAAGAAATCTCCTACAACATAAAATCATACAACAT
>DHMR01000096.1:0-35330 GCA_002405875.1 bacterium UBA4637 | reverse complement strand
CATAAAATCATACAACATAAAATAGTAAGGAAAACAAGATTATGAAAAAGACGAAATTGCTGTTCATCGACCGCGATGGCACACTCATTCAAGAACCAGAGGACGAGCAGATTGACAGCTTCGAGAAATTGGTCTTCACCAAGGGAGTGTTCCGCAACCTTTCTTTCATCGCCCAGCACACAGACTTTGAGCTTGTGATGGTGAGCAATCAAGACGGACTTGGCACCGACTCCTTCCCAGAAGACACCTTCTGGCCAGTACACAACTTCATCATCCAGACGCTGGAGAGCGAAGGGATTCATTTCGCCAAGCAACATATCGACCGACATTTCCCTGAGGACAATTCCCCGATGCGCAAGCCGGGTACGGGAATGCTCACGGAGTACATCGACAATCCGGCATACGACTTGGAAGGCAGTTATGTCATCGGCGACCGGGAAAGCGACGCACAGTTGGCAGAGAACCTGGGATGCAAGAGCTTGATTCTCGGCAAGGACGGCATGGACTGGGACAAGATCGCCGAAATCTTGTTTGCGGGCGACCGCATCGCCGAGGTGAAGCGTACCACCAAGGAGACTGACATCTACATCAAAGTCAACCTGGACGGCTCTGGCAAGTGCGACATATCGACAGGTCTCGGTTTCTTCGACCACATGCTGGAACAAATCGGTAAGCACGGCATGATGGACCTCACCATCCACACAAAGGGTGACCTCTACGTGGACGAGCACCACACCATCGAGGACACGGGAATCGCGCTGGGCGAATGCTTGCTCCAGGCGCTGGGCGACAAGCGAGGCATCGAGAGATATGGCTATTGCCTGCCGATGGACGACTGCCTGTGCCAAGTGGCGCTGGACTTCGGAGGCCGCCCATGGCTCATCTGGGACGCTGAGTTCCATCGTGAGAAGGTAGGAGAAATGCCTACCGAAATGTTCAAGCACTTCTTCAAGAGCCTGAGCGATGCCGCCAAGATGAACCTCAACATCAAGGCGGAGGGCGAGAACGAGCACCACAAGATAGAAGGTATCTTCAAAGCATTGGCACGCTCGCTCAAAATGGCGGTGAAAAGAGACATCTACCATTTCGAATTACCAAGTTCGAAAGGAATGCTATAAATAAGGATATCCCAAAAGGATGCTATAAATAAGGATATCCCAAAAGGATGCTATAAAAGAATGTCTCAACAGAATACTATAAAAAAGTTAGGAGTTTCGCTTGAGTAACTCCTAACTTCCAACTTCCAACACCAAACCATCATAGGCGAACTGGAAGCCTTCGGGCAATCGCTTGTTGGCTTCCACGTGCAAGCCTATCTGGTGGGTGACATGCGTCAAATATACTTTCCTGGCACCGATTCTGCGGGCAACCCGTATCGCATCCGCCACCAGTTGATGGCTGTGATGCGGTTTATCGAAGCGCAAGGCATTGATCACCAGCACTTCTACCCCATCCAGATACGGATATTCCTCCTCTGCCATCGTCTTCATATCGGTGATATAAGCGAAATTGCCGAAACGATACCCCAAGATAGGCATCTTGTCGTGCATCACCCGGATGGGTTGGAAGGAAATGTCGCCGATGGTGTAAGTGCGATGAGGCTCTATCTGATGAAGGCAGAGCTTGGGCGCCCCCGGATAAAGTTTGGAGGGATCGGAAGGGAAACAGTAAGGCATCACCTGTGGCAAATGACGGATGACCAACTCGTCGCCATAGATAGGAATGTCGCCAAAGACACAGAAGCCACGCAGGTCGTCGATGCCTCCCACATGGTCGTAATGGATATGGGTGATGAGCACGCCGTCCAACTTGCGGAAAGGCACGCGAAGGAGTTGCATACGGATGTCAGGCCCCGCATCGATCAAGAGGCGAGTCGACTCCGTCTCGACCAAGGCAGCGCAGCGCATACGATTGTCCTTCGGGTCATGGCTACGGCAAACCTCACAATTACATCCCAAAACAGGAACACCACTTGATGTTCCTGTTCCTAATAATGTTACCTTCATATTCATTCAGATCTTTTCACCTTATATTATATTGACTTCGGGATGTATTTCGATGCCAAACCTCTGGAACACATCCTTCTGAATCGCCTGATAGAGTCGCACGACATCAGAGCCCTTGGCCCCCCCTCGGTTGACCAAGACCAAGGCTTGTCGGTCATGGACGCCCGCTGGTCCCAGGCTCTTGCCCTTCCAGCCACATTGCTCAATCATCCAGCCAGCCGGAATCTTCTCACGTCCGTCAACCAGGGTGTAGTGAGGCATGCCAGGATATTGGGCAGCCAAGTCTTGGTATTTAGCCGCATCTACAATCGGGTTCATGAAGAAGCTACCGGCATTGCCCTGTTCCTTCGGGTCGGGCAACTTGGCGTGGCGTATCTCGATGATGACCTCACGAAGCTGTTGTGCCGTAGGATGCACGATGCCCTTCTGCTCCAGGGACGTGCGGATATTGCCATAGTCCAAGTCCGGGCAGAAACGAGTGGAGAAAGCATATATGACATGCGTAATCAAGTACTTGTTCTTCCACTCATGCTTGAACTTGCTCTGTCGATAACTGTAGCCACAGTCAGGGTTGTCGAAAGTGACCACCTTGCCCGTGGCTATCTCAACGGCTTCCACGTGGTCGATGATGTCCTTCGCCTCCACGCCGTAGGCACCGATGTTCTGGATGGCGCTAGCCCCCACTTCACCCGGAATAATCGACAAGTTTTCCGCTCCATGAAACCCATGGTCGACGGCATAGGCCACCACATCGTCGAAGACCTCGCCGCTGCCGCATTTCAGAAGCACTTGGTCGGAGGGAGCATCCTCGGGACTCCCCTTGGAACCATTCTTAGGATCCTCCACCACTTCGATGCCACGGATGGCAGAATGCACGACCGTCCCCGGAAAATCTTGGGTCAAGAGAAGATTGCTTCCACTGCCCAGAATGAGCAAGGGAAGATCGTCGGGAGTGAGCATACGGGTGATCCGCTGCGCTTCCTCGACAGTGGAATACTCCAGGAAGCGACGACATCTGCCATCGATTCCAAAGGTGTTGTGAGCCAAAAGGCTATAGTTTCTGATATCTTTCATCGCTGATTGTTCTAATGATTACCTGTTGAGCTGAGTCTGCATCTGATTACCTGTTGAGCTTGGTCAGCATCTGATTACATATTAAGTTTGGTGAGCAACCACTTGCCTCCTATGCGGCGGAAAGTCAGCTCCGTCTCCAATCCATTGGCGATGCCCCGGATGACGAATATCTTCTGGTTGCTCTCGCTGTATTTCTGACCATAGATGATGTTGTAGATCATACCCGAAGGGAGCTTCGGCGCAAAGGCTGGCCAAGTCTCAGGCTCGATGTCACCCGTCATGGTGCTGAAGTCATCGTCAGGGTCAGGTCCCACGAACTTCACAGGATTGTGGAGGTGCTGGGCCTGGAAAGCCGAGTCGGTGGCAAACTTGCCATAGAACTTCAAGAAGCTGGCGTTGGTGTTGGAATACATCGGCTTGTAGTTGATGGAAGTCATCTGCCATTGCCCCAAGATACGATTGAAGAGGAACTGCTGAACGAGTTTCTTGCGGTAGAACACCTTCTCGATGACCACATGGTCGATGGTGGTGTCCTTGACGAGGTTCATCTGCTTCTGATTGTCAAAGATCAAGGTGTAATAGTCCTGGCGCATAAAGAAATGCTCCATCTTCCACTTGCGCTTGTCGATGGTTTTCACCAGCTTGTCGTTGCGGTAAACAGGCAACGGAAAATGGATACGTTTCATCTGCAGCTTACGATTGGCGGCAAAATTGAAGACAAAATCATCAAAGAGCTCGTCAGCGGCCTTCGGCATAGGAGTCTCCTCTATCAATTTTTCTGTGGAATCGACAGCCTGTGTATCAACGACCGACGTATCGACATCGGAAGAATCGGCTACGCTCTCAGGCTTCTTACCTGTGCATCCCACTGACGAAAAACTAACGACGGTGAGAACGGCAAACAGTACCGATAAAAAAGAAAGTTTCTTCATAAACTTATAAATTTCTCAAATTTTCAATGCAAAAGTACAACTTTCTTTTGAGATATTTCATATTTTGAGCGAAAAATGTTATCTTTGCACTCAAAATAGATAATTTAAGATTATGTTATTAGAAAAAATAGAAGAACTATTGAAAGAAGTGAGCACACTTTCAGCCCAAAACGCTGAGGAGGTGGAGCAACTTCGTCTCAAGTATCTGAGTAAGAAAGGCGAGATCAACGCCTTGATGGCAGACTTCCGTACGGTGCCTGCCGACCAGAAGAAAACCATCGGTATCAAGATCAATGAGTTGAAGCAGGCGGCTACAGAGCGCATCAACGCATTGAAGGAGCAAATGGAGGAAGCCGAGGCATCGAGCGATGACATCGACTTGACCCGTACAGCCTATCCTGTGGCACTGGGTACACGCCATCCTCTGACCGTTGTCAAGAACCAGATCATCGACATTTTCTCTCGCATGGGATTCACCTTGTACCATGGCCCTGAGGTAGACGATGACAAGCACGTGTTTACGATGCTCAACTTCGCAGCCGACCATCCTGCTCGCGACATGCAAGATACCTTCTTCATCGAGCAAAGCGACCCGAACGATGTCACCAAGAACATCCTGCTCCGTAGCCACACCTCGGGCGACGAGGCGCACTATATGGAGACCCACGAGCCACCTATCCGTGTGCTCTGCCCAGGTCGTGTGTACCGCAACGAGGCTATCAGCGCCCGTGCGCACTGCTTCTTCCATCAGGTAGAAGGTCTCTACGTAGACAAGAACGTCAGCTTCACCGACTTGAAACAGGTGCTCCTGACTTTCGCCCGCGAGATGTTTGGCGCAGACACCAAGATTCGTCTCCGCCCTAGTTATTTCCCATTCACCGAGCCAAGCGCCGAGATGGACATCTCCTGCAACATTTGCGGTGGCAAGGGTTGTAACTTCTGCAAGCACACAGGATGGGTGGAAATCCTCGGTTGTGGTATGGTAGACCCTCACGACCTGGAGGCTTGCGGCATCGACAGCAATGTATATACCGGCTATGCCTTCGGTATGGGTGTGGAGCGTATCACCAACTTGAAGTACCGTGTGAGCGACTTGCGTCTCTTCTCAGAGAATGACACAAGATTCTTGCGTGAATTCGAGTCAGCTAAGTAATCAGCTAAGTAATCAGCTAAGTAAAAAGATACGGATTACATAAGAAAGGCAATTGAATTGCTGATTGTATAAGAAAATAGCAATTGCTGATTGTATAAATAAAAGCCCGATAGATGAAAACATTTCGAATTATTTCTCATCTATCGGGCTTTCGTGTACATTATATTATAGTGAAAGCGGTATTATCCATGGAATCTGTGTTATCCATGGCATGGATAATGCATTATATGCAGAATCTGCGTTATATGCGAAATCAGCGAGGGTTCTTTCAATCGTGCTGATAGAAGTACTTCCTGAACTCATTCTCGAAGTTAGGTGTGAAGACACCCTTGCCCAAGTTTTCCTTGATTTCCAGAAGACTCCAAAAGCGGCCACCCGCCAATTCTTCCTTGCTCGGATGGACTTCGCCATCATACACGCAGCGGTGGACATAGACGAGTTCTTTCTCCCGCTGGCTTTCGAACACATAATGACCCATCGGGATGGGTTGGAAATCGGTGACACCCAACTCTTCCCTCACCTCACGGTGCAGAGCTTGCTCGACACTTTCGCCGAGGTCCACATGTCCTCCACAGGCCGTGTCCCATTTGTCAGGTTGTATGTCCTTCCACTCTGGTCTATGCTGCAAGTAGAGTTCGCCTTTATTATTAAAAAGGTGTAGATGTACGACGGGGTGCAGGACCTTGCTCCCATCATGAGCATGGCCTCGGCTGATGGCACCGAGGATGTTGCCTTGCTCATCCACTACAGGGAATTGTTCGTCTTTATTATCTTTCATCTTAATTTTTCTTGGAATAAACGATGTCTTGGAATAAACGATGTCTTAAAATAAACGATTTCTTGGAATAAACGATTTCTTACAAGATTACATCTTACTTCTTATCAAAGGGTAGCATAGTCCTCCGAGTAACGCAGCATCTGATGCTCGTAACTCTCTGTATAATCAAGTATGACCTTGGTAACTTTCCCATCGGCATCGTGCTCCAGTTTCATCCAAGGATTGATGAATCCCTTGTAAGGAGCCAAGTTGAGTTTCTTGTATCGCTCCAGGATTTCATGGTGAAGGGATGGTTCAATATGGACGGCATACTTCTCGACCAGTTGGCGAGCCGCCTCGAAATCACCCTCGCTCTTGATGCGCTGTATCTCAGCCAGCAATTCAGCGAAGGCCTTGCGCAACTGGGAATAATCGGATACTCGCACGTAGGTCTTGCCCTCACGCTGGATAAGTTGCACGGCTTCAGGAGCATGTTCCAAGGTCCAGTTGGCGATGAGAGCACGGTTGCGCATGTGAGCCTCCTCGATTTGGTCGCCTTCCTTGATGCGGATGCACTGCGTGAGCAAGCCATTCATCAGATAGGTGTAATACTGAGCCTTGTAGGCTTCACCATCAGGAAGCAATCCAAGTTCCACCAACTTGTCGTCGGCGACATAATAAAGGCCGAACAAGTCGGCTCTCGCCTCCTCGATCGTGTTGCCGTAAGCCTTGAGGGCATCCGGATCGGTGCCGGGTAGCAGCTGACCGCTCCCGTGGCCGAGACACTCATGGAGGTCGGTGTGCAAATCGTCGGTGAGATCTCCATAACGATTGATGAGCGCAATGGTGTCGGCATCGATGACAAACTCGTCACGGAAGCCATTGCCCTGCGCCGCTTTGTTGTAAGCCTCGGTCAAATTGCCGATCGTAACGCTCTTCGATCCGTGGGTCTCACGAATCCAGTTGGCATTCGGCAAATTGATTCCTATGGCAGAAGCAGGGTACTCATCGCCACCGAGCATGGCAGCACATATCACATGGGCGGTCACACCCTTCACTTCCGGCTTGCGGAACTTCGGATTCACCGGGGAATGATCCTCGAACCACTGGGCGTTCTGACTGATGGTCTGCGTACGCTGGGTCGCCTCCAGATCCTTGTATTCCACGATGCCTTCCCAGGTGCCCTTCAGACCGAGCGGATCTCCATAGACCTCGATGAAGCCATTGATGAAGTCCACCATGCCCTCGTGCTGACCCACCCAGTCGATGCTGTACTTGTCGAAGTCGGTGAGATTGCCCGTGTGGTAATACTTGACAAGCAAGTCGATGACATGAACCTGTTGATCGTTTTCCGCAAACTTCTGAGCCTTGCGGAGCCACGACACGATTTCCTTGATGGCAGCACCATACATGCCGTCTTCGTTCCAAGTAAGTTCGACCAACTCGCCGTTTCGCTTGATCAACTTGGAGTTGAGACCATAAGAAGGCGGTGTGAGGTCATCCGGCGACTTCATCTTGTTGTAGAAACGCTCGACCTCAGCCTGGTTGACCCCCTCATAGAAATTACAAGCCGATGTCATGACCAAGTCCTCTCCGTCGGTTTGGTTGACTCGCTTGGGGAGAATCGTTTCGTCAAAGATGACAGGCACGAGTACATCCAATAGGTCTTCCTTGTTCTCGCCCCGCTTGAGCGGCAAGAAACTGCTGTCCACGGAATCGATGGCATCGTAGAAGAACTGCTCGGAGAACCCCGGGGCAAACTTCTCACAACCATAGTGATGATAGATGCCACTGGAGAACCAAACTCGCTTCAGATAAACCTCAAATGCCTTGTAATCCTCCGTACTCTTGTCGATGTCGGCATGGAGATAGATAGCCTCCAGCGTCTTACGGATACGGAGATTGTACTTGCCTTGTTGATCGAAAGTGATGTCACGCCCCATGAGTGTGGCTTTAGCCAGACAGTAGATGTACAACTGCTGTGATAGTGACAGCTTTTCGAAACCATTGAGGCGATAGCGCAGCATCTGGAGATCGGCGAATCGCTCATCATTGTAGGCGAAGGAATCCTGAGTTTCCTCCGCCATCCCTGTAGGTTCCACTACGTGCGAAGATATTACCTGATGATTGCTCATATTATTCTATTTATTCGATTTCTATTGCAAAAGTAGTAACTTTATCTGAAATAATCAAATAAAAATATAGTTTTTTGGCAAAAATAATGTACCTTTGCAAAAAAATGATGCGAAATGCAGATTCATGAAATATTAAGAAACTATTTTGGCTATGACAGCTTCCGTCCCAATCAGGAAGCCATCATCCGGGAAGTCATGCAGGGTCACGACTGCCTGGTGCTGATGCCTACGGGTGGCGGCAAGAGCCTTTGCTACCAAGTCCCTGCCTTGGCCATGCCTGGAACCGCCGTGGTCATCTCACCGCTCATCAGCCTGATGCACGACCAGGTGGAGACCTTGAAGGCGAATGGCATTCCCGCCGAGGCACTCAATAGCAGTACGGACTTGCAAGATGAAACCTTGATACGACGCAGGTGCATGTCGGGCGACTTGAAAATCATCTATGTCTCGCCCGAGCGGCTTCTCAGCTCCATACCTTTTCTGTTCAGTCAAATCAAGATTTCACTCTTTGCGGTCGACGAGGCCCATTGCATCAGTCAATGGGGACATGACTTTCGTCCCGAGTACTCCCAACTGGGACTCCTTCACCAAAGTTTCCAGGGTGTTCCGGTGATGGCGCTGACCGCCACAGCCGACAAGATCACACGACAAGACATCATCACCCAGCTCCATCTCCAGGGCAAGACGTTTGTAAGCAGCTTCGACCGCCCTAACCTGAGCCTTTCCGTCAGGCGCGAGGGCACGAAGAAGGAGAAACTGAAGTTCATCTACCGGTTTATCGGCAAGCGGCCAGGCGATGCAGGCATCATCTACTGTCTGTCTCGAAAGAATACAGAAATGGTGGCAGAGGAACTGAAGAAAAACGGCATCCACGCCGAGGCTTACCATGCGGGATTGCCTTCCGAGGAACGTGCCTCCGTGCAGGAGCGGTTCAAGATGGACCAGATACAGGTGGTCTGTGCGACCATCGCCTTCGGCATGGGCATCGACAAGGGCAATGTGAGGTGGGTGATCCATTACAATATGCCGAAGAGCATCGAGAGCTTCTATCAGGAGATCGGGCGTGCCGGCAGAGATGGGGCTCCGGCAGACACGGTGCTCTTCTATTCGATGGCCGACATCATCCAGCTCCGGAATTTTGCCGAGGACAGCGGACAAAGGGAGGTGAATCTCGAAAAGTTGCAGCGCATGGAAGAATATGCGGAATCGAGGGTTTGCCGCCGACGCATCTTGCTGAATTACTTCGGTGAGACTTCGGACAAGGATTGCGGACATTGCGATGTCTGCGCCAACCCACCTCGTACCTTCAATGGCACTATCTTGGCACAGAAAGCCCTGAGCGCCATCGTCAGAACCCAGGAGAAGGTACATTTCGGGCAGTGCATCGAGGTGCTGAGGGGCATCAATTCGCCCCATGTCATCCGAAACCACTACAATGAGCTCAAGACCTTTGGTGTCGGCAGGGATGTCAGCGTGAAAGATTGGCAAGACTATCTCCTGCAGATGTTGCAAATGGGATTTTTCGAAATCGCCTACAACGAACGCAACGTCATGAAAGTCACGGGACTGGGATGGAAGGTGCTCAAAGGGGAGCACCAGGTGTCGTTGGCGGTCATCCAGCATAAGGACAACACCCCGCCTGTCGTGCATGTGCATCGAGTCAAGATCACCAACTCCAACAAGTCGGAGAGCCAGGAATTGTTTGAGCGACTTCGTAAGCTTCGCAAGAAATTGGCCGACGAGCAAGGTTTCCCACCTTACATCATTCTCTCCGACCAGTCCCTGCATGAATTGGCTACAAGCAAGCCGAAGACCATCGAACAATTTGGACTGATACATGGCATCGGCGAGTTCAAGAAAAAGAAATACGGCGAGATCTTCCTCACGGAAATCAACAAGAACCCCAGCTTGTTCTGATCTTCCCCAGCTTGTTCTGATCTTCCCCATATACATATATAAATATACATATATAAATTATGATAGAAACATCTTATAATGTATCATAATGATAGAAACATCTTATCAAATCATCATATAAAATATAATATAATGAAATTCATTGGAATCATACCAGCCCGATACGCTTCGACACGTTTTCCGGGCAAACCATTAGCCATGTTGGGCGGCAAGCCCGTCATTCAGCATGTTTACGAGAAAGTGGCAGCAGCCTTGGAAGAGGCTTACGTCGCCACGGACGACCAACGTATTTTTGATACGGTTTGCCATTTCGGTGGCAAGGCAGTGATGACCCGCCCGGATCACAAAAGTGGTACCGACCGCATCGAAGAAGCTATCGAGAAGATCGGTGGCGAATGGGATGTCATCGTCAACGTTCAAGGGGATGAGCCTTTTGTCGCCAAGAGCCAACTGGAGACCATCTGTCATTGCTTCGACGACCCTACCACGCAGATTGCCACACTAGGAAAGCCATTCAGCAATATGGAAGCCGTGGAAAATCCGAACAGTCCCAAGATTGTGGTCGACAACCAAGGTTTTGCCATGTACTTCTCCCGCAGCATCATTCCTTTCGTCCGCGGGGAGCAGAAAGAGAACTGGCTAGCTCATTATCCTTTCCTGAAGCATCTTGGCATCTATGCTTATCGCAAGGATGTGCTTCGAGAAGTGACCCAACTCCCTCAGAGCTCGCTGGAGCTAGCAGAAAGTTTGGAGCAACTGAGATGGCTGCAGAACGGCTATAAGATCAAAGTGGGCACTACGGACGTGGAAACCGTGGGAATCGACACGCCGCAGGATCTAGTCAGAGCCGAGGAGTTCTTGAAAGAGCAATGCTAAAAGGAATAGAGAAAAAACAAACGAAATAGGAATTCATGGATATAACGGAAGTCGTCAGACAATACATCCAAAAGAACCACCTTCTTTCTCAAGAGGGCAAATATCTGGTGGCGTTATCGGGGGGAGCCGATAGCGTCACCTTGCTGCTTGTACTTCAAAAGCTTGGCTATCAGATAGAGGCCTGTCATTGCAATTTTCACTTACGGGGAGAAGAATCGGATCGAGACGAGAACTTCTGCGTCGATCTATGCCAGCGCATAAGCGTACCTCTTCATCGGATTCATTTTGATACGCTGACCTATGCGAAAGTTCACAAGGTAAGCATCGAGATGGCTGCCCGGGAATTGCGCTACCATTATTTCAGACAGCTTTTGGAAGCCCTAGAAGCCGATGCCATCTGTGTGGCTCACCATCAAGATGACAGCGTGGAAACAATCTTGATCAATCTGATTCGTGGAACAGGCATCAAAGGACTGACGGGTATCTCGCCCAAGAACGGCCCTATCGTGCGTCCTCTTCTGTGTGTGAGTCGTGCGGACATCTTAAAGTATCTGGAAAGAATCGGACAGGAATACGTGACAGACAGCACCAATCTCGTCGATGATGTCGTCAGAAACAAGATTCGTCTGAACGTCATCCCGATGCTGAAGACAATCCAGCCTACTGTTTGCCAAAACATCCTGAAAACAGCGACCTATCTGCAAGAATCCCAAAAGATGCTGGAGATGTTCGATAATGTGTTAGACCCAGACTATCAGTCTAGCAAAGGCTTGGATTACACCCCATTATTTTCTGGGCAAGATGATGAGAGACCTGTTTCTTGGCGTGATTATGGATACATCTATATCAACAAAAGTTGGGTGGAGAATGCTCCAAGCCAGGAATATGTGCTTCATACTGCCCTGCAGCGTTATGGGTTTGCGTCACAAGTCGCTGAGGAAATCGTGGCATCATGGGACTCGGTGGGAAAATGCTGGGAATCGCCGACACATGTGTTGGGCAACGATCGAGACTATCTCATCATCCAGAAAAAAGAAGAACCTTTCAAGGGTATGATACTCCCGGAAGTGGGTACTTACACCCTTCCTGCCCAGTCCATCCTCATACCGTTTGGGGCAGTTCTGAGGAAGAATGGGGCAATCCTGGGAAATCCAAAGGGAGAACACTACGATGAAGTTGCATCACAGAATGAAGGACTCGGAACTCCTGGCGATGAGGTAGACAAATGTGGGAGCGAACTGAAGGAATATCTGAAAGGACTCGATAGGGAACAAAAAATCAGATTGCGCATATCGGATAGAACCCTCGATTTTGTGCCAAGCAAAGAAGCTTTCTCGACCACGATGGACGCAGACCATGTGCATTTTCCCCTTACGCTCAGACTCTCTCAAGAAGGTGATACCTTCCATCCATACGGTATGAAAGGCAGAAAACTCGTCAGTGATTATATGACCGACAAAAAGAAGAATATCTTCGAAAAGAAAGGTCAAGTGGTATTGACCGACAATCAAGGGAAAATACTTTGGCTGTTGGGCGAGCGCATTTCGGATGATTGCAAAATCACGGAATCTACCCGAAAGGTCTTAAGGATCGAAGTCAATTATTGATAGAAAATCGAGGTCAATTATTGATGGAAACTCGAAGTCAATTATTGATGGAAACTCGAAGTCAATTATTGATGGAACGAATAAAGGTCAGCAAATAGAATATTTTCAAGCTGTACGGTTGAATCTTCTCTCACAGATTCAACCGCACAGGTCGAAACTATTTGATTTGTGCACCCAATTGCTTGACTAACTTGATTTTCTTTCCATCAGTCATCTTAGGTTTCTCCCAAGTACCACCTAATACCAAGATGGTAGCCTTCTTGCCTGCCGGCACAGCATCGACGGCCTCCTGCAAAGTCAAGTAATTACCACGTCCCGCTTTGGAAACAACATAGTCATAGTGGCGAACATGTTTCTTCAAGGCAGGAACCGACTCTCCGATTGCATCCGCCAAGGCATTCGCAATGATATGAGCACCATATATATTATAATGTGTATTGTCCTTTCTACCCTTGGCGATGAAACGATTCTCTCCCGGGCGGAACCACATGTGGAGCTTGCGGCTTCCTACGACTCCAAGCTGAGTCTCGATGTCGTGAGTGATTTGGGTCGCATCCACAAAAGGAACGTTCATTTCCTTGGCCACCTTCCCGGGTACCACGACATATTCTCCGTGTGTGTCGACAAGAGTGTCGCTATTGACTTGCTCTTCTCCATCGAAAGTGGTGTTTCTCAACTTCTCATCATCATCGTTGGTGTCTTTCTGGACAAACCAGCAACGGCGAACCACCGCATTGAAAAGTACGGGAATACCTCCCTTTGCTCGCGTCTCATTCACATAGCGGCGAAGGTTGGCTGCAAAGGTCGTCTCAGGGTCTGTATGGCGATCCTTAGCTGGCTTCTCGTCGTTGTGACCAAACTGGATAAACACATAATCCCCAGGTTTGATTTTATCCAACACCTTTTGCCATCTGCCTTCATCGATAAAACTCTTGGAACTTCTTCCGTTGACGGCATGATTGTCTACCAAGATTTTGTCATCAAAACAACCTTGGAGCACCATGCCCCACCCTCTTTCAGGATTTCTACTAGGATTGGACTTCTCGGCAGCGGTGGAATCACCGATGACAAAGATTGTCGTAACTTTGCTGCTGGATGTCATCATGAGGACCACCAACAAGCAAGTTATCCATGAAATAAATTTCTTCATTTTCAATTGTTCTTAGTTGCGATTAGTTATTATTGTTTTGTAGCTTGACCTTCTAACAAATGGTTTCAGAAACTTGACTCACAAGCAACTGATAATCTTTAGGGCAGAGGTTTCTCCCTGCCCTAAAGATTTTATAGTATATTTTGAGATATGGAACAGAAATGTGGTTTTAGACCGCACACTGCACAAATCTCGCACAAACGGCTCCCAAAAAATCTTATTACTTCTGGATGGCTGCTATCAGTTCTTCAGCAGTGACCAAGGTCTGCTCACCGCTTTCCATATTCTTCAATGTCACCTTGCCTTCAGCGATTTCGTTCTCTCCCGCCAGGATGACGAAAGGAATGTTCTTGGCATTGGCATAGCTCATCTGCTTCTTCATCTTGGCCTTGTCCGGGAAAATCTCCGCACGGATGCCCGCTTCGCGAACTTGACGCAAGATAGGCAAACAGTAGGCAGTCTCTTTCTCACCGAAATTGATGAAGAGCACCTGAGTGGCATTGACTGCCTCTTTCGGATAGAGGTCGAGGGCATTCAAGACATCATAGATGCGGTCTGCACCGAAAGAAATACCGACACCACTCAATCCTGGAAGTCCAAAGATGCCTGTCAGGTTGTCATATCGACCTCCGCCCGTGATGCTTCCCATCGGTGTGTCCAAAGCCTTGACCTCGAAAATTGCACCCGTGTAGTAGTTCAAGCCACGTGCCAAGGTCAGGTCGAGCTCGATTTCGTTCTTCAATCCCACGGCTTTCAAGGTATCGAGGATAAATTTGGTTTCCTCTACGCCTTTCAATCCGGTCTCGGAAGTCTCAAGGACTTGGGAGATGACGGCGAGCTTTTCCTCATTGCTTCCAGACAAAGAGATGATTGGCTGCAACTTTTCGATGGCTTCCTCGCTAATGCCATCAGCACGCAACTCCTCATTGACATTTTCCAATCCAATCTTGTCAAGTTTGTCAATGGCAACGGTAATGTCCACTATCTTGTCTGCCTCACCGATGACCTCGGCGATACCCGTCAAAATCTTGCGGTTGTTGATCTTGATGCAAACTCTCACGCCGAACTTCGTGAAGACCGTATCGACAATTTGCATCAGTTCTACCTCATTCAACAAGGAATCAGAACCAACCACGTCGGCATCGCACTGATAGAACTCGCGGTAACGACCTTTCTGTGGACGATCGGCGCGCCAAACAGGCTGAATCTGATAACGCTTGAAAGGCATCTGCAATTCTTCACGATGCTGTACGACATAACGCGCGAAAGGCACGGTCAAGTCATAGCGAAGACCCTTCTCACACAGTTTGGCGGCGAGTTTCAAAGAACCGAGGGAATGCACATCCTCATCGGTGATCTTGCTCATGTAGTCTCCAGAATTCAATATCTTGAAAAGAAGTTTGTCACCTTCTTCACCATATTTACCCATCAATGTATGGAGAGTCTCCATGGCTGGAGTCTCTATCTGTTGGAATCCGTAAAGGGCATAGACATCCTTGATGGTATTAAAAATGTAGTTGCGCTTGGCCATCTCTACTGGACCGAAATCGCGCGTACCCTTTGGAATGCTTGGTTTTTGAGCCATAATTTATTGATTAAAACTTTCGCAAACCCCTTACGAGAAGAGATTTGCGAAATTCTTGTTTTTTGGATTTCTTGGGGTCATCCCCTATTTCATTTGGTTCAACTAAGATAGTTGAATCTTTGTTGCAATTTATTTGCGGACGATGGTCTGCGCTCACTATTTGCGGACGATGGTCTGCGCTCATTATTTGCGGACGATGGTCTGCTCACGATCAGGACCAATGGAGATGATGCCGATACGAGTCTCCAGAAAGTCCTCCAAGAAAGCGATATAATCCTTAAATTCCTGTGGGAACTGATCCTCGGAAGTAAACTGGGTCATGTCGGTCTTCCATCCCTTGAACTCCTTGTAAACAGGCTCTACGTCGTCAATCTCGTATGGGAAGTCCGTTGTCACTTCACCATTCTTCAACTTGTATGCGACACAAGCCTTTACGGTATCGAAGCCGTCGAGCACATCGCTCTTCATCATAATCAATTCTGTGACACCATTGACCATGACAGAATACTTCAACTGTACCAAGTCGCACCAACCGCAACGACGCTCACGACCCGTCACTGCACCATACTCATGACCTAAATCACGAATCTTGGCACCTGTTTCATCAAACAACTCCGTTGGGAAAGGACCGGCACCCACACGAGTGCAATAAGCCTTCATGATACCATACACGTTGCCAATCTTGTTAGGACCGATACCCAGACCGATGCAAGCACCCGCACAGATGGTGTTGGAAGATGTGACGAATGGATAAGAGCCGAAGTCAACGTCGAGCATGGTGCCCTGCGCACCTTCGCAAAGGATGTCCTTGCCGGAACGAAGAAGTTTATTGATTTCCACCTCGCTGTCCACGATCTGGAACTGCTTCAAGTATTCGATGCCTTCCATCCAAGTTTTCTCCACCTCGGTGATATCGAAATCAGTATAACCGAGAGCGGCTATCTGTTTGAGATGCTTAGCCTTATGAGCCTCGTACTTCTCCTGGAAGTTATCGAGGATGTCACCCACGCGAAGACCAGTACGGCTTACCTTGTCCGTATAAGTAGGACCGATGCCCTTGCCCGTGGTGCCCACCTTGTTCTTACCCTTGGAAGCCTCGATAGCAGCATCGAGCACACGGTGAGTAGGCATGATGAGATGGGCTTTCTTAGAGATATGGAGACGACTCTTCAAGTCGTGACCGCTCTTCTCCAAGTCCTTGGCCTCTTGCATGAAGAGGTCTGGAGCCAATACGACACCATTACCGATGATATTCACCTTACCACCCTGGAAGATACCAGAAGGGATAGAGCGAAGAACGTATTTCTGTCCCTCAAACTCCAGAGTATGTCCAGCGTTAGGACCGCCCTGGAAACGAGCTACGACATCATACTTAGGGGTCAAGACATCAACCACCTTACCTTTTCCTTCATCGCCCCACTGAAGACCCAGCAGGACATCTACTTTACCTGTGTTCATTTTAAATATAGTTATTTAGACTTTTCTACTTTCACATTACGTTGCCTCGTCATCTTGGCTTGGCATGTGCTGCACACGCCATAGATGTAGAGCGCAAAGGCATCGCGGCGGAATCGCTGCAACTTGGTGTCATTGACAGCCTGGATCACCAGCGGTGCCTGTATTTCGGTCACCTTGCCGCACACCGTGCACACCTGATGCACATGGTTCTCGTTGTTCAAACTGGCCTCATACTTGGTCCCATCGACCAGGCTGTGCCTTACTACGAGCCTCAGCTCTATGAGCAGGTGCATTGTGTTGTAGAGCGTGGCTCTGCTCACACGGAAATGCTCCTTTTCCAATACCGAGCCCAGGTCTTCGAGCGTGAAATGCCCGTGCATGCTATATACTGCATCTAAAATGGCATATCTCTCCGGAGTTTTCCGATGCTGGTTGCACTCCAGATAATTGTCCAAAATGCCTCTGACTTTGGCCTTTACATTTTCCCTCATAATTGTCATTAGTTACATAAAACGCACAAAGATACTTATATTTTGCGACTTGGGGAAATGTATTAATTTAAAAAAATCTAAATTGCCTCATTTTCCATTTGTTTTGCCAAAAACCACACAGCCATGCAGCTTGAAAGGCAGCCTTCGGGAGAGACTTTCGAAGAAAATTCCAGGAGACTTTCAAGAAACTTTCAAGACATGTTACATCGTCTGAAGTTCTTCGTAGATGCGTTGCACCGGAAGTCCCATGACATTGAAGTAACTCCCCTTGAGTCCCGTACAGCCGATGTACCCGATCCATTCCTGGATGCCGTAGGCTCCTGCCTTGTCAAACGGCTTGTAATGGTCAACGTAATACTGGATTTCCTCATCCGTAAGGACCTTGAAGGTCACCTCGGTTGTCACGGAAAACTGGCGCTGTCGTTCACAGGTCGTCAGGCATACACCCGTCACCACATGATGCGTCTTGCCGCTCAACATCTTGAGCATGCGAATGGCATCTTCCGCATCACGGGGTTTCCCAAGAATGACCCCTCGACCTTCTTGGTCGTTTTGCTCTTGGGCGGTAGGTGCGATGACCACTGTGTCGGCGGTCAAAACCAAAAGAGGGGTTTCCTCAGCATCCGCCGTAAACAAGGTGCGGTAGGCCTCCGCCTTTTTGTGGGCGATGTATTGAGCTGTATCGTAAGGGTCGAGCGAAGCGGGATAGCTTTCGTCGATACCCTGAATGACCTTGACTTCGAAAGGCAGGTCCAAACCAGCCAAGAGTTCCTTTCGGCGAGGAGAATTGCTCGCCAAAACAATGTGATATGAGTTCATTTTTCTCTAGTCGTTTGCTAATGAGTCTACTTTTATTATATCCTACGGAACATGTATGAGCAAGAAGCCATCGGAAAGATTTCACCATCCGAAGGCCTTTTCGTCGGCAAGCCATTTCCCTTGGGCACGAAGCACTTGCTCCAGGACATCACGTCCTACCCCATCCCCTCCATTCACTCCAGAGACGTAGGTAGAGATGGCCTTGATGTCAGGACATGCGTCGGCTGGGCAACATGGGCAACCACAAAGACGCATCACCTCATAGTCCGGGATGTCGTCACCGACATACAAGACCTCCTCGTTGTTCAGCTCATATTTTTCTAAAAATTTCTGATATGTCTTGACCTTGACGGCACATCCCATAAAGATGTCTTCCACGCCCAATCCAGCATATCGCTTACGGATGGCTTCCGTCTTGCCGCCTGTCAGGATGGCGATTCTAAGTCCTACTTTTTGCGCCAACTGGATGGCATATCCGTCCTTGATGTTGACGGTCCGCAAAGGCTCTCCATCGCTCGAAAGGACGATGGTTTGCCGGGAGAGCACGCCATCTACGTCAAAGACGACAGCCCGTATCTTATTGAGTTCGTAATTGATCATTTTCTTCTATTTTGACTGATGTTCCAAAGCCATTCGACTATTTTGGCTGATGTTCCAAAGCCATTCGACTATTTCGGTTGATGTTCCAAAGCCATTCGATGGATGCTCAGGCTCATTCGCTCGTAGATGTCCTTCAGCAAGGGATTGTCCTTCAACAAGGCGGCTTGCTTTCGGATGACATTCTCGTCATACCTCACCGCCGGACCCGTTTGGGATTTCTGAGGCGCAAGGGAATGAACCTTCTCCGCGGTCTCGTCTATCAAAGGGAGCATCACCTCGAAAGGAATACCGTGCTCTTGCAGAATGTCATGGCTGATGGCATAGCAATGATTGACAAAATTACAGGCAAAGACGGCGCTGAGATGCAGATACTTACGGTCTTCACTAGATAGCTCATATACCATCCGGCTGAGCTCATGGGCCAAGCTAGAGACAATCTCGTGTGCGTAGTCATCGCTGGCCTCGATAAAACAAGGTATCTTCGAGAAGTCAACTTTCTTTTCCTTCGAAAAAGTTTGCATCGGATACAGCACTCCATAATGAATGGCCATCCCCTTGAACACATCCATCGGCATCGACCCCGCCGTATGAACGAACACCTTCGTCTCCTTGCCCTTGCACAGGTCAGGGATCAAGTCGCCTAAAGCCGAATCCTTCACCGAAACGATATAGAGGTCGGCATCTGCGTCCACGTCCTCGATATGAGTGACAGGTGTGGCCCCCAACTGATTAGCCAAAGTGGATGCCGATTCCATCGTGCGGCTATATACTTGTTGCAGGTCATGTCCCAAGGCCGCAAGAGCCCGACCTAGATTGGTAGCCAGTTTACCGGCACCGATTAATACGATTTTCATACTTTACACCTTATTATATATATAGACAAATCAAAAAGGCATTATAAATAGGTAAGTCCAAAAGACCTTACAATACAGGCAAGCCGAAAAATCCATCGACATCCTTGGCCTAATCGATCGCCTTGTTGAGCAGCGCCAAACCATGTTCCGTGCAGAATCCCCGGATAATCACGAGAAAATAATTGTCGAAGATTTCTTGCATAGAATAGTTCTTGTACAACTGCTGGTGCATGATCTCGCCCATGGAAATATGAATCAGCTCCATGGCGAGCTTGAAATTGATGTCCTTCCGGAAAATGCCCTCTTCCACGCCCGCCTTCAAGAATCTGACACGCGACTCATGCTCTTCGTCGTGCTTTGCCTTGAGAAAATGCAAGATGCGAGGCATCTTATGAATCTCCTCGTAGAAGGCCTCGCCCACACGTCCATTCATGTCCATCTGGAGCTTGTAGTAATAGCCAATGATGTCTATCACATTATGGGCCTCATTACAAGCATACTCCTCCAACTGGGCACGCAGGTTGTCATTGTTCTTCTTCAGTCCTTCCAACAAGAGCTCTTCCTTGTCACCGAAAATCTCATACACAGTGCGTTTCGACACATGAAGTCCCTGGGAGATCTCGTCCATCTTCACTGCGCGGATGCCTCGCTTGTAGAATTCTGTCATAGCGTAATCCACGATGCGACGCTTCAACTCTTTTCGATAATCGTTAATTTCATCCATTTTTTTTGCTTTGTCTATGTTTTTTCTGCAAAGATACAAAAAAAATCAAAAAACCTACACTTTTTAATTAGTTTTTTATTACCTTTGCACAAAAATAACAAAATGTGCACAAAATGCATAAATATCGTAAGAATTTAAAACTTTAAACCAAAATAACGTTATGGTAAAAATTACAAAAGAGGCGGCTCTTGCCTATCACTTGAACGGCCGTCCTGGCAAAATCGAAGTAAAGCCAACCAAGCCATACCATACTCAGACCGATCTGAGCTTGGCATACTCCCCTGGTGTCGCTTACCCATGTTTGGAAATTCAGCAAAACCCTGACGATGTATACAAATACACCGACAAGGGCAACCTGGTAGCCGTGATCAGTAATGGTACAGCCGTACTGGGCCTTGGCGACATCGGCGCCATGAGCGGCAAGCCTGTGATGGAAGGCAAAGGTCTGCTTTTCAAGATCTATGGCGGCATCGACGTCTTTGATATCGAAATAGCCGAAAAGGACCCAGAGAAGTTCTGCGAGACCGTAGAGCGCATCGCCCCATCATTTGGCGGTATCAACTTGGAGGACATCAAGGCTCCTCAGTGCTTCTACATCGAGGAGAGACTGAAGAAGACACTTGACATCCCAGTCATGCACGACGACCAGCATGGTACGGCCATCATCTCCGCAGCGGGTTTGAAAAACGCCCTCGAGGTAGCCGGCAAGGATATCTCCAAGGTCAAGATTGTCGTCAATGGCGCGGGTGCCGCAGCCATCAGTTGCACGAAGCTCTATGTCGCCCTGGGCGCGAAGGTCGAGAACATCGTGATGCTCGACTCCAAGGGTGTCATCACCAGCGACCGCGAGAACCTGACGGAGCAGAAGAAACTCTTCGCCACCGATCGCCGTGACGTTCACACTTTGGAAGAGGCCATCAAGGGTGCCGATGTTTTCGTGGGATTGAGCAAGGGCAATGTGCTCTCACAGGACATGCTCCGCTCGATGAACGCCAACCCTATCGTGTTCGCTCTCGCCAACCCTGTGCCTGAGATCAGCTACGAGGATGCAATGGCCAGCCGTCCAGACGTATTGATGTCTACAGGACGTTCGGATTACCCTAACCAGATCAACAACGTGATCGGTTTCCCATACATCTTCCGTGGTGCGCTGGACGTCCATGCACGCGCCATCAACGAGGAGATGAAGCTGGCCGCCGTACATGCCATCGCCGACTTGGCCAAGCAGCCAGTTCCTGACGTTGTCAATGACGTATACCATGTCAACGACCTCACCTTCGGTCCTAAGTACTTCATCCCGAAGCCAGTCGACCCACGTTTGATCACAGAGGTCAGCGCAGCCATCGCCAAGGCAGCCATGGACAGCGGCGTAGCCCGCACTCCTATCACCGACTGGGATGATTACAAGCAGCACCTTCGTCAGTTGCTGGGCCAGGAGACCAAGTTGACACGCAAGCTTCACGACACGGCTCGCCTGCACCCACAGCGTGTCGTATTCGCCGAGGGTGGAAACCCTACCATGTTGAAGGCTGCCGTACAGGCCAAGACCGAAGGAATCTGCCAGCCTATCCTCTTGGGCAACCCAGACCGCCTGAAGCGTGTAGCCAATCGCTTGAAGCTTGATCTCGAGGGCATCGAAATCGTCGATATGCGCGCCGACAACGAGCAGGGTCGCCGTGCTACCTTCGCCAAGCATCTCGCCGAGAAACGCTCACGTGAAGGCTATACATTCGAGGAAGCTTACGACAAGATGTACGAGCGCAACTACTTCGGTATGTCGATGGTAGAGCAAGGCGACGCAGATGCGTTTATCACCGGTCTCTACACCAAGTACTCCAACACCATCAAGGTAGCCAAGGACGTGATCGGCATCCGTGACGAGTACAAGACTTTCGGCACCATGCACATCCTCAACACCCAGAAGGGCATCTTCTACATCGCCGACACCTTGATCAATCGCCATCCAGACCAGGATGTCTTGACCGACATCGCCAAGTTGTCTGCCGGCACGGTGAAGTTCTTCAATGACGAGCCGGTCATCGCCATGTTGAGCTACTCCAACTTCGGCACCGACACCATGGGCTCTCCAGTCAAGGTGAAGAAAGCTGTCGAGGAAATGCAGAAGGAGTTCCCTGACCTGGCCATCGATGGCGAAATGCAGGTCAACTACGCACTCAACAAGCAGTTGCGTGATGAGAAATATCCATTCTCTCGCTTGAAGGGCAAGGATGTCAACACCTTGGTGTTCCCTAACCTCAGCAGTGCCAACGGAGCCTACAAGCTCTTGCAGGCTTTGAATCCTGAGTCAGAGATTATCGGCCCTATCCAGATGGGTCTCAACAAGCCTATCCACTTCACCGACTCCGAGAGCAGCGTGCAGGATATCGTCAACATTACGGCAGTAGCCGTGATCGATGCTTATGTTGATAAAATCAAGAAGCAGAAATAATCAAATCAAGAAGCAGAAATAATCAAATCAAGAAGCAGAAATAATCATTTCTCCCAAATTTGATTCATAAATTATTCAACAACGGTCGGGACTGCATGTCTCGGCCGTTGTTTTTTTGTGTCCTTTTGTTTTATGTCGCATCGCATGGAAGCCAAAATAGCCAGTGATTGACCAAAATCAATTTTGTTTAGGGATTTTCAACAAAATGTCATAAATGTTTCGACAAAATGCAAAAATGCAATCGTTTGCAGTAAATTTTAGTTAATTATAGTTAGCTTAGTGAATTGTGTGGGCACACAGCAAACAACGTCGTAAAAAAGGGAATAAAATATTTGGTGGTATCAAAAATAAGCAGTACCTTTGCTACCGTTATCCTGAAAACAATCTTTTTACCTTAAAGGGAAACTAATACCTATTGAAGATTTGGAGCGGTAGCCTGTGAAGGTCATCGCTTTTTTTATTTTATAGATTTTAGTTTGCAGTCCTTTGTCGTTTTCAGCATGTATCCTTTTATTGTTTTATAGAATTTATTTGACAACGACAACATCTTCCTCAGCAAGAAAAATTCACTCCCTTACCCCACTTTTATTTTTTCCTCGGGAGGAAAAAATTCAAACCACGGGTACTTTTGATTTTTACCTCCCGTGGAAAGCAAAAATTCCTCGCCTAGTACTGAGTGATGATTCGGAAAATAATTGACAGGTCATCGCCATTATATGGGCAACCGGTCTGTACAATGGCAACCAAGTTACGAAGGTTACTTTCCACGTTTTGCTTCCTAATATTCTACAAAAAATGGAAAAATGGAAAAAATACAAACTATTTTTGTAATTTTTCCAAAAAATATTTGGAGGTTTCAAAAAGATTTCCTATCTTTGCACCCGTAATCAAAAAGTGAATGATATGAATAATGGTAAAGAGGCATACAACAGACTGATCGAATGCGACATTCGCCCATCCGTACAGAGATTGGCCATCATGGACTACCTCATGACGCACCCTATCCACCCGACCATCGACGATGTATACAATGGATTGTGCGACAAGATACCGACCCTCAGCAAGACCACCGTCTACAACACGCTGAGGATGATGAGCGAAAAGAGAGCCGCACAGATGTTGACCATCGACGAACACAGAGTTTGCTACGATGGCAACACCAAGGAACATGTTCATTTTCTCTGCAGAAAATGTGGCAAAGTGTACGACTTGATGGACGAGAAAGCTCCTCAACTGAAGAACCCGAAAATCATCGGGGGACATATCGTGGACGAGATGCAGCTCTATTACAAGGGCATCTGCGCTACGTGTGCTCAAAAAGAGTTGGAGGAGAAAAGCTTATCGTCGAAAAATAGCTGATACAAAATAGTATTAACTCAAGGAGTTACAAAAACATTATACATTAACAATTTAAAACAAGAACATTATGAAGAAGAAATTTATTTGCACAGTTTGCGGTTATATTTACGAAGGTACAGAAGCTCCAGAGAAGTGCCCTATCTGCAAGGCACCTGCTAGCAAGTTCAAGGAGATGGACGACGCAGTGGACGATGACTTGACATTCGCTACCGTTCACGTCTTGGGCCAGGCTTACAAGGATGGCGTCAAGGAAGATGTCATCAAGGGCTTGAAGGACCACTTCAACGGTGAGTGCGGTGAGGTAGGTATGTATCTCGCCATGGCACGCCAGGCAGACCGCGAGGGCTACCCAGAGATTGCTGAGGCTTACAAGCGCTATGCTTACGAGGAGGCAGACCATGCTTCTCGTTTCGCAGAGTTGCTCGGTGAGGTATTGGGTGACACCAAGAGCAACTTGGAGGCTCGTATCGCTGCCGAGAAGGGTGCTTGCGAGGACAAGTTCCGTATCGCTAAGTTGGCTAAGGAGCAGGGTTCTGACGCTATCCACGACACCGTTCATGAGATGGCCAAGGATGAGGCTCGCCACTGCGCAGGCTTCGCTGGTCTCTACAAGAGATACTTCAAGTAAAGCCGAAACATTTCGAGTCATGCTAGATTATTTCGAGCCATGCAGAATGGCTTCGATTCGACAATATACCTAATATATTTTAAAAGGTCCTGTGAAGGAACCAAGTATAAGTTATAGGATGACTAATTTGCAAAAACAAGAAAGGGAGCGACTTCTTCATGGAGCCGCTCCCTATTTTTATTCTATGCCTTGGAGACACATATCGAGGTTTTCCAAAACACAAATCGAAGTTTTCCCCAAAAATTGACCGAGGCATCCTGCGTCAATCATTCCTCAAAACGGAAAGAAAACGAGCCAGAAATGTCAAAATAGAGACAAGAAATTACATTTTTAGCTATTTTTCAGCTCAAAATTTGGGCGTTTGGAATTTTAGCTGTATTTTTGCCCTACCAAAATAACAAATGACAATAATAACAATAGACAAAAAGAACAATAGAATAGGATCATGAACGAAAAAGAACTCAATAAATTAGTCAGTGATAATCTCAACTTCGTCAAGTCACTTGCCAACGACTATCATGGCAAGGGTGTCGATTTTGAAGATTTGGTGAGCGAAGGATACATGGCCATGGTGCAAGCCGCACAGAAGTTCGACACCAGCCGTGGCACCCCTTTCGTATCGTACGCAGCCCCATTCATCCGCAAGGCGATGCAACGCGCCATCGACCAACAGGCTGGCATCTGCCGCATCCCGAAGTCAGAAGTGAAGTTCACGGGGCGTGACCATGGAAATGCCGTCTCCTTCGACGAACCTCTGAGCACGGGCAACAAATATACACTCCTCGACGTGCTTGTCAACAAGGATGCCCTGATGGCGGACGACCATGCGGAGTTCAAGCAGATGCTCGACGACTTGCAGAACTGCATCGAGACCCTGGGCGACAGAGAGAAAGAAGTCGTCCAGAAATTTTACGGCATCGGAAAGCCTCATGTCACCTTGGCAGAGATTGGCGAGGACATGAACCTGAAGAGGGAACGTGTGCGTCAAATCCGCGACAAGGCCATCCGCAAGATTTCCAAGACAGCGCAGACCAAGGCCCTCAAGTCTTTCCTGCGGAAATAACAACCAAGGGGCTTCATCCTTCAAGAAATCGGATGAAGCCCCTTGACTGTTTTGCTACACTCCTTGTGCCAAGGCATACACCATCGTCGTTCGAAGGCATATACCATCGTTAGGAGCGAAAGCTTACTTTTGGATATGATCCTCGCGATACTGGCGAGGCGTGACCCCTAATCTCTTGTAGAAATTGGAGTAGAAACTCTGGCGAGTGCTGAAACCAGCCATCTCGGCGATATCCTCTATTGTCATTTTCATATATCGTTTGTCTGTCAATAACGACATGGCGTCGTTGACACGATAATCATTGACCAACTCGGGATAGTTCTTATGGAAACGAGTGGCACAAACGGCAGACACATAGCGAGAGTTTGTATGCAGATCCTCTGCCAGTTTGCGTGTATTGTAATTTTTATCCTTGTACTTTCCTTCGGTAACGACGATTCTCAAGATTTCATCACGTAGTCGGTCTTTAGTCTCTTCGCTAAGAAGCGCCTGGTATTTAGCGTTCTTATCTTTTTTAGGGGTAATGTTATACTTAGTCATAATTCGATATTATAATGATTCGTTTCGACAAAGTTAGGCTTTTTTCTCTAATCTGCCAAATATTTTTGACTATTTTTTGAATTTTAAGTAAAATAAATTGCTTATGTGAGAGAAAATCATTACTTTTGCAAAAAATGAAGCACAGCATCTTGTGCAATGGACTAATATTCTATTGAAATGAAACAGATAAAATGGTTTTTTAAGACATATTTCACATTCGTGTTGCTATTCATGCTGCAGAAGCCGTTGTTCTTGCTTTTCACGCATTCATCGGCGACTCAGCCCATAGATAGCGTTCTGGCTGCCATGGGGGAAACCATGTGGCATGGGCTTCCTCTTGACCTGTCGATGGCGGGTTACCTGACGGCGATTCCGGGTTTGCTGCTCTTGGCCAGCATCTGGCTCCGAATCGAGATCATCCGCCCCGTCTTCAATGTCTACATGGCCATCGCAGCGCTCTTCATGAGTTTCTGCCTGGTGCTCAACATCGGGCTTTATCCTTATTGGAGCTTCCCGTTGGACAGCACTCCTTTGTTCTATTTTTTCACCTCTCCTTCCAACGCCTTCGCCAGCACCAGCATCTGGGTCGACCTACTAGGCCTCCTGGCCTTCATCGCGTGCGCCCTCGTCCTCTGGCTGGCATTGAAAATGTATGGAGGTCGCCGGGAAAGAAGATATTCTCGGTATGATAGCTATGGCGGAGGATATGGTGGAAGCTACGGATATGGACGCAGAGGCAGATACGACCGCGCGGGATGGTTGACCCGAATATTGGACAACCGTGGCGCATGCTCACTCATCCTGCTTTTGCTCACAGGTTTCCTGTTTCTCCCGATACGTGGCGGTGTCACGGTGTCGACAACCAACACGGGCAAGGTATACTTCAGCCAGAACATTTATCTGAATCATGCCGCCGTCAACCCGATGTTCAGTTTGATGGAGTCGCTTGCCCATCAAGAGAATTTTGCCGCCCAATACCGATTCATGGACGAGAAGGAGGCCGGCGAGATTTTCAGCAGCATGGTAAGCCAGCGTGACGACAACACCTATCCCCTCTTGACACCTCAGGCAGCGAATGGCACGCCCGACATTCTCATCGTCATCATGGAGAGTTTCGCCAGCGACCTCCTGCCTTCCATGGGCACCCAGAAGGACGTGGCCGTCCAGTTGGATTCCATCGCACAGAAGGGCATTCTCTTCACTCGTTTCTATGCCAACAGTTTCCGCACGGACCGTGGATTGGTTTCCATCCTGAGTGGCTATCCTGCCCAACCTACCACCAGCATCATGCGCTACCCTGCCAAGTCGGCTCATCTGCCTTCCATCGCCAGGACGCTCATGAAGGAGCGCCATTACGCCACCTCTTATTATTATGGAGGCGACGTAGACTTTGCCAACCAGCGTTCTTACTTGGTGTCACAGGGGTACCAGAACATCATCTCCGACTCAGATTTTCCGTTGGAAGACAAGTTGAGCAAATGGGGTGTACCTGACCATATCGTGGCCGAACGCCTCTTGGCCGACTTGAAGAGCCAGCAAAAGGGAGGCCCAAGAATGAGAGTGTTCCAGACATCCACCAGTCACGAGCCTTTTGACGTACCTTATAAGCGACTGAAAGACAAGCGATTGAATGCGTTTGCCTACACCGACAGTGTGATTGGTCGCCTCCTGAGAGAATACAGCAAGTTGCCTCGATGGAAGAACACGCTTGTTGTCTTGGTACCCGACCATGTGGGGAGCTACAAGGAACACCTGGACAACTTCGACCGGAGCCGCTATCAGATACCACTGATCCTCACCGGTGGAGCCATCGCCAAGCCACTCAAGATCAAGTTGATTGGTTCTCAGCAAGACATCGCAGCCACCCTCCTGGGACAGCTCCATGTCAAGCATGACGACTTCCTGTTCTCCAAGAACATGCTAAGCGACGCCACCCCTAAGTTTGCCTTCTTCACCGTACCCGATGCCTTCGGAGTCGTGTCGGAGGAAAATTCACTGATTTATGACAACCAAGCCAAGAAGGTCGTGTATGACCGAGGTTCCAAACTGGGCTACAACAAGAAGAGAGGACTAGCCTACCTCCAGAAACTTTACGACGACATCAGCAAAAAGTAAATGAACGAGTTCTTGCAATATTTAAACCAAATGGACACGAATGTGTTCCTGTTTTTTAACGGATTTCACAACACATTCTGGGATTACTTCATGACGATGTATTCGTCCCGCTTTGCCTGGATACCGTTCTACTTGAGCTTCCTCTACGTGATGCTACGCAATTTTCATTACAAGGTGACACTCACTTGCTTGATTATCATCGTTGCCATCATCCTCGTGTGCGACCAGACAGCCTCCACGATCTTGAAGCCTATGGTGGAACGGATGCGCCCCAGCAACCTGGACAACCCCATCTCTCCCATGGTGCATGTCGTGTTCGACTACCGAGGCGGAAGATATGGCTTTCCGTCATCCCATGCTGCTAACTCATGGAGCATGGCATTCTTCGCCATGTACCTGGTGAGACGTAGCAAGTTGACCGCCTTCCTCACCGCTTGGGCCTTGTTGATGAGTTACTCGCGCATCTATCTGGGCGTACATTACCCAGGCGACTTGTTGGTGGGTACCTTCATCGGTTTTGTCACAGCCACGATAAGCTACTATGCTTTCCGCTACCTGGCCAAGAACTATACCGATCAGTTCGCCCCCAAGGAGGAATCGCTGAAATACGCACGCTATCCGATCGTCACAGGGACGCTTACCATCCTCGTCATGTTGTTGATAAGCAGTATCATGG
Organism: bacterium UBA4637; assembly: GCA_002405875.1. The sequence continues at coordinate 6,362 of DHMR01000096.1, read as the reverse complement.
CGATCCGATAATTCGTCCGACAAATAGAATATGATAACAATAACAATAACAATTAAAATCGAAAAAGTATGAAAAAAGCAACATTTATAGCCCTTGCCTTGGGCTTATTGACCATCACTTCGTGCAGCGAGAAGAAGGCTGCGACACCTGCCCCTCAAACCGTAGAGGAGGAAGTCCTCAAGGATTCCGCTACTCAGCAGAAAGTTGCCGGCGACTACACCAATCCTGATGGTTCTACCGTCATCACGCTGGGCAGCGATTTCTCCGTCAAGGTGAAAAACCACGACAAGGAGTACTACAAGTGGGAATTGTTGGCCAAGCCAGACGGAAACACCACCACCATCAACATCAACCTCGTGAGAAAAGGCTTGGATGCCGACATCAAAGACCCAGCCATCCTCGACATGTCAGAAGAGAAGATCGTGGTCAAGAACGAGACCTTCCGCAAGAAAGCTAAGTAAAAACATTCGCTTATGATTGTATTCCCTTGTGCCAAGATCAATCTTGGCTTGAATATAGTAAGTAAGAGAGAGGACGGTTACCACAACCTGGAAACCGTCTTCTACCCTATCCCTCTGCAGGATGCCTTGGAAATCAAGTACATGGACGAGAAGTTTCCGAGTGCTGTGGACTGTGACCTCAAGGTGACAGGCAATGCCGTGGATTGCGACGAGCAGAAGAACTTGGTCGTCAAAGCCTACAATCTGTTGGCTCGTGACTTCCAGTTGCCTCGTGTGCATGCCCATCTCTACAAGCATATCCCATCCCAGGCGGGACTGGGCGGTGGATCGGCAGACGCCGCCTTCATGATTCGCTTGCTGGACGAGCGATTTCGCCTCAACATCGGCAACCCAGAGATGGAGCGCTATGCCGCCCGGCTCGGTGCCGACTGCGCCTTCTTCATCCAGGCGGAGCCTGCCTTTGCGGAAGGCATCGGTGACGAGCTCATGCCGGTGGACGGTCCGGAAGGCAATCTCCACGGATATTATCTAGCAGTGGTCAAGCCAGATGTCGCCGTGAGCACCCAGGAGGCGTATGCCGCCATCACTCCAAAGAAACCAGCCAAGTGCTGCCGTGACATCGTACGTCAGCCGATTGAGACTTGGAGAGACGAGCTTGTCAACGACTTTGAGGAGCCTATCTTCCAACTCCATCCCGAACTAGCCACCTACAAGGAAAAGATGTACGAACTAGGTGCCACCTATGCCTCCATGAGTGGCAGTGGAAGTGCCATCTATGGAATTTTCAAGGTAAAGCCCGAAGGACTGGAGAAGCCGTTCGAGGGTTGCTTCTGGGAAGTCATGGAGTTGTAAGCTCGCTGTATAGTAGTAAATTATACAGGATGGGTATATTAGATATTTAATACACAAAAGAAATGAATGAAGAGACGCACGAAAAACTGATGAAGATCAAGCGCAGCTTTCGCTTGTTGATGAATGGTCCTACCTCGCAGTCGATGTCACAGAAAGGCATCGGCTATAAGATAAACTGGGGCGTGCCATTTATCGAACTCAAGAAGATGGCTGCCGAATATGGAAAGGATTACGAATTGGCCATTGAACTTTGGAAGGAGGACATCCGGGAATGCAAGATTCTTGCCACACTTATCATGCCCGCCGACCGAATGTTGGCAGAGATCACCGACCTCTGGATGGAGCAAGTGAACAACCAGGAACTGGCGGAAATGCTGGCCTTCAATCTGCTGCAATACGTAGATTACGCCCCCGTCATAGCCTACCAATGGATGGCCTCCGACAAGCCTCTCTACCAAATCGCAGGATTCCAGATTCTCGCCCGTCTCTTCGCCAATGGGCAGGAGGCTAACGAGCGTGGTATCAATGAGTTTCTTGACCAGGCTTCAGCGGCGCTTCAAGGCGGCAACATGGGTGTCAAACATGCGGCAGCCAACTGTGTGATGCGCTTCGCCGACTTGGGCGAGGAGTATGAGAAGGTAGCCCGCATGGCGCTCAAAGGGATACTTGAAATATAAAAATTAAAGGTGCACCGCTCGATTGCGATGCACCTTTTTTGACGCTATTACTAATTCTTTTGCTAATTCTTCTATTTATTCTTTTTCTTCAATTCCAACTTAGGGATTTTAAGCTTCTGCCCCACCTTGGCTTCTTTCGTGCCATTGACAGCTTCCACATAGCATTCCATACCAGCTCCCAGATAGCGCTTGCTGATAGATGCCATGGTTTCTCCACTCTTGACGGTGATGGTCTGCGCTATGCCAACAATATGATAGGCACCCGTGCGGACCCTTGGATCGCTATTGTACTTAGAGGAAGCTACGGAGCCCGTCGCTTCTGAACCTTCCTTGGAATTTTCCTTCTTACCTTGCTTCAACTTGGCATCGTCAGACTGTGCAGAAGTCTCTGCGGCTTTCTCTTTCTTTTGCTGCTCCGCCTTCTCGGCCATCTTCACGGCATCGCTGGAAGCAGACATGCGCAGACTATCTTGACGTTCTTTCTCACGCAAGGCGATCTGAGCACTGTCTTCCAGAGGAACCTTGGCGACAGGTTGAGGCTTGACGGAAGCCATTCGCTCCTTTTGCTTCAAGCCGTCAAGTTGGCTGACCAACTGATCATGCTGTGCTTGCATTTTACCGTAGTTAAAGGCAAACCATCCTATGCCTCCAATCAAGGCAAGGAATAAAATGCTTGCCAACACGACCACGTACTTCGGTATCATGAAATGGCGATTAGGGACGCTAGGCTCATCGTCAAGTTCTATCTCACCAGAAGATATAGGCTCTGGTTTCGGCGCTACATCGTTTGGCTTTGTTTCCAATGGTAGGACATTGTTCGAATCAACTTCATCCTTCGGACCTGATACCTTCGAACCTTCTCTCTCCTTCAAACCCATTTCTTTCGTCACAGCTGATTCCTTCAAAGTATCTTGATGAGGGTAAGATTCCTGAGCTGGAATATGAGTAACAGAATCGGAAATAACAACCACTTCATCCGACAGCTCCCTATTGTCTGGATTGCTAGGCTCAATCGTGTCACCACCAAATATCGGGACATCCGTTGCTCCTTCCGATTGGTCTTCCGTGACAGTTACAGGGCTCTCCTCAGATGGAACTTCCTCAGATGGAACTTCCTCAGATGGAACCAGAGAAGTTTCTTCATCTTCCGCTTTCACCTGTTCCAACTCTTCCGCTTTCACCTGTTCCAACTCTTCCGCTTCCTCCTTCGCAAACTTCTCGTCGATGTCCGAGAAATCTACACCTTCATTGACGACCACGGTCTCAAACTGAGCGAAGGGCTTGTTGACAATCTCCTTCAGAATAGTGTCCGGAGTAAAAGAAATCTTGTCCCTGCCCTCGATGACAATTCTCTCACCGGTATTGACATCCACACTCTCCCGATCCTTGACAGCCGTAACCTTGAAGCTACCCAGCCATCTCATCTTGAGCAGCTTGTCTTCTTGAAGTCCCTCCTGGGCAACCTCAAACATCTTCGTAATGAAACGCTCAGCCTCCGCCTGCGTCAATCCGCGCTTACTGGAAATCGCCTTGGCCAAAGTAGATAAACTAGACTTACTCATCTTCCTCCCCTCCATTCTTAAGTTGCTCCTTGATAGAGTCAACAGGCCGGAAACTCAGCACCAACTTCGGTGGAACCAGTTGGCGCTTCTTGGTCTGCGGGTTGACGACCACACGTTCCAATCGCTTCTTGACTTCAAACGTACCAAAGCCCGGTATCGACACCAATTGGCCTTCTTCAAACTCAGCTATCATGGCATCAATCACCTTTCTCACAAGTCGTTGCGTATCTTCTTGCGAGAAACCCGTACGGCGGGCTAGTTCAGCGATGTATTGCTTATTGTTCATGATTTTACTTTACTACATATCTGGTATCATACGATCTCACCATAAAGGTCAAACTCTTCGCTCGAAGTAATCTTCACCTGATAGAAGTTTCCCACTCTCAGGCGCTTGGTGGCTCGGATGAGAACCTCCGGGTCAACCTCAGGCGAGCAAAACTCGGTGCGGCCCACATAGTAATCACCTTCCTTGCGGTCGATAATCACCTTCAAGGTCTTGCCTACCTTGTTTTCCTCCACCTCGGAACTGATGTCCTGTTGGAGCGCCATCAAGCGATCCAATCTCTGTTCCTTGACTGGCTGAGGTACATCGTCCTCGTAATGCTTGGCACTGTAGGTACCTTCCTCCTCGGAATAAGCGAAGGCCCCCATGCGCTCAAACTTCGCCCAAGCCACAAAATCCATCAATTCGTTGAAGTCTTCCTCCGTCTCGCCCGGGAATCCGACCATCAGGGTGGTACGTAGGTGTATGCCCGGCACCCTATCACGGATAGCTTGAATCAAATCCATGGTCTCCTGCTTGGTCACGTGGCGATGCATACGGTCGAGCATGTGGTCGCTGATATGCTGCAAGGCGATGTCCAGGTATTTGCACACGTTAGGCTTCTCGCGCATCACATCCAACAAATCCATCGGGAACTGATTCGGGTAAGCATAGTGCAAGCGAATCCACTTGACACCAGGAATGTCCGCCATGTCGGAAATCAAGTCGGTAATGTGGTGCTTGCCATCCAAGTCCATGCCATAATAAGTCAGCTCCTGGGCAATCACCTGAAATTCCTTGACGCCATCTGCCACCATATCCCTCACTTCCTGAAGAATCTCTTCCTTAGGGCGGCTGATGTGCTTGCCCGTAATGATTGGAATCGCACAATAGGCGCAATGACGGTCGCAGCCTTCGGATATCTTGATATAGGCATAATGACGAGGGGTGGTCAGGTGACGACGACCATCACACGAAGTGACATCCGCCTTGCCTAGTTCCTGGAGCAACTGCTTGTAATTGAATTTGCCATAGAACTTGTCCACCTCCGGGATTTCTTTCTCCAGCTCTTTCTGATAGCGCTGTGAAAGACACCCCATGACATACAACTTCTTCAGTCGTCCCTCTTTCTTTCGGTCGACAAATTCCAAGATGGTGTCGATGCTCTCCTGCTTGGCATCCTCGATGAAACCACAGGTATTGATGACAGCGATCTCGCCTTGAGGACGCTTGGAGTCATGCACGCAGTGGTATCCATTGGCTTCAAACTGCTTCATCAGCAACTCGCTGTCTACCAAGTTCTTGGAGCAGCCCATCGTTATAATATCTATTTCGTTTTTCTTCACTTTACTTTCTTATTTTTTAATCAGTCCTTCTTGAAGAGTGAGTCAACAAACTCTTTCTTGTTGAAGAGCTGCAGGTCTTCCATACCCTCACCCAGTCCGATGTATTTCACGGGCACTTTCAATTGGTCGGAGATGCCGATGACCACACCACCCTTGGCAGTACCATCCAGTTTGGTGATGGCCAGAGAGGTAATCTGAGTAACAGCCGCAAACTGCTTGGCCTGCTCAAAGGCATTCTGTCCGGTACTGCCATCGAGTACGAGCATCACCTCGTCAGGAGCCTCCGGGATAACCTTCTTCATCACCTCCTTGATCTTCTTGAGCTCGTTCATCAGGTTCACCTTGTTATGCAAACGACCGGCCGTGTCTATGAGTACGACGTCCGCACCATTCGCCTTGGCACTCTGCAAGGTGTCGAAAGCGACGGAAGCAGGGTCGGAGCCCATTTGCTGCTTGACAACCGGGACCCCCACACGGTCGCCCCAGATGCTGATCTGCTCAACTGCTGCTGCACGGAAAGTGTCGGCAGCACCGAGATAAACCTTCTTGCCCGCCTTCTTAAACTGGTAAGCCAACTTGCCGATGGTGGTTGTCTTGCCCACGCCATTGACACCAACGACCAAAATCACATAGGGCTTGTGATCGGAAGGCAAGTCCCAATCATCATTGTCATCGGTATGGTTTTCCGCCAAGAGATTGGCGATTTCCTCACGCAAGATTTTATTGAGTTCCGAAGTAGAGACATACTTGTCACGTGCCACACGTTCCTCGATACGATGAATGATCTTGACGGTAGTCTCCACACCCACATCCGAGGTAATGAGCACTTCCTCCAAGTCGTCGAGTACATCATCATCCACAGTAGACTTACCAGCAACGGCACGAGCCAACTTACTGAATACACTCTCCTTGGTTTTCTCCAGACCCTTGTCTAGAGTTTCCTTTTTCTTATTGCTAAATAAACCAAATAGTCCCATAAAAAATAATTTTCTGCAAAGTTACTAGAAATTACAGACAAAACCAAATTCTAGGGCAACTTTTTCAGCATAAAACGCCCAATATCAGAGAGAAAAGGAGAAAAAAGCAAAAAAGGTTGCATTTCTTGCGAAATGCAACCTTCCGATATGTAAGTACTAAATTGTCTATTAGTCCTTGAAGAAATCCTTAACAGCCTCGTTAGGTACCATCTTCTCATCGAAAAC
>DHMR01000009.1 GCA_002405875.1 bacterium UBA4637 | reverse complement strand
GAGAATCCATCAGAGTTGATTCCAGAGGAGTTGCGTAAGCCAGGCGAGGGTGCCAAGGGCATCGAGATCGACCTCGACAAGGGTATCGACGCTGTACGTGCTGAGTTGACCAAGTATCCTGTCAGCACACGTGTCAACTTGAAGGGTACCATCATCGTAGCTCGCGACATCGCTCACGCTAAGCTCAAGGCTCGTTTGGACGCTGGCGAGGAGATGCCAGAGTACTTCAAAAACCACCCTATCCTCTATGCAGGACCAGCTAAGACTCCAGAGGGTTATCCTTGTGGCTCTATGGGTCCTACCACAGCCAACCGTATGGACCCATACGTTGACGAGTTCCAGGATCACGGCGCTAGCCTCGTGATGATTGCCAAGGGTAACCGTGGCCAGGTGGTAACAGACGCCTGCAAGAAGCATGGTGGCTTCTACCTCGGTACCATCGGTGGTGTTGCTGCCGTTCTCTCTCAGAGCAGCATCAAGAGCATCGAGTGCGTAGAGTACCCAGAGCTTGGTATGGAGGCTATCTGGAAGATTACCGTTGAGGACTTCCCTGCCTTCATCCTCGTGGATGACAAGGGCAACGACTTCTTCAAGCAGTTGAAGCCTTGGACCCCTTGCAAGGAGTGCCAGAAGTAAAAAAATGATTTTCAACTAGAGTCATCGAAAAATATGAAAACCTCCTGAGCTTATGAAGAATAATGCTCAGGAGGTTTTCTTTTATCTATTTTTTAGGACTTCTTGTCTTTTACAAGAAGAATATTACCGAAAGTACTTACTGTAAATGCGATAGTAGATTTCCACCCAACCGTCATCCACTAAGTTATCCAATTTTTCGGCAATTTTAGGATTTGCATCAATGAGGGCAACCAAATCAGGATTATAGCGTACTCCCGCATCTCGCCTAAACTCTTTCATGACCGAATCAAAGGTTTTCTCACCCTTGTAATTACGTCCTACTCGTTCCGTAGCCGCTTGCAAGCAATCGCTCAAGGTAACGATGTCTATCATGATACGGATAGGAGACTTGGTATTGTCGAAAGAATCGGGATATCCGCCCCTGCCATCATACCATTTATGATGTCCCAAGGTCGTATCATGAAACTTCTCCAAACTAGGTGCAATCGCTAAATATTTCAAACCCAACTCCGGATGTTTCTTGATAATTCTAAATTCCTCATCGGTCAAAGGTCGATAGTCATTATTGACAACCGAGATGATGGAGTTCTTTCCCACGTCATGGTACATAGCCGCATCATGAATAAACCTCATGTATTCTTTTCGATGCTTCATCACGCTAGCGACAGTCGTATGATTCAACGTACCCACCAAGAGATCCGGACGATAGGTGATGATACCGTCCATCAGAACCTCCGCAATTTGAGATACGTGTACCGAATGAGCATAGGTGGTAACCTGAGTAGCCACATTGAGGGAGTTGACAAAATGGATTCGTTCTTTCTCCGTCAAATATTTCGTGATTCGATGGTAACTCGTCAACCCATAGAGATACTTCACATACTCATTCTCAGCCTGTTGATCTAATCGGTGCTGATAAAGTAGCTCTATATCCCTGCACATGAGCCGCACGATTCTTCTCTTTTCAGAATCCGGCATATTCGCAAGGTCCAAGAGATAAAAAAATGTATAATAGGGCTTCAAGGTCTCCGACAATTGAAGATCGGTCAGCCTTTTTTTTCTTATCCTGCCCATCTCACTCTGATACTTAGCCAAACTTTTCCCGACTGCTTCCTCCGGGGAAATTTGTTTTAGTGACAGTTGAATGGCCAGAGTTCTTATATAAGAGAGGAACGACAAATTGAGATTGCTCAAATTGCGCTGAATGATCATTTGCATCAAGGAATCAGCCTTCGCTTTATCCATCACCGTCGTATCTTTCATATAGACATTGCGCACCACATCTTCATCAATGGAAGCCCGATGCTTCTCGCATTCACTCACGATGCTGTCCCCCGCCATCTTTCGTAGGGTATCAGATGCCAAAGCCTCGTCCAACCTTCCAATACACTTTAGAAAATCATCCCAAGTTTGGACCTTAGCCAGAATCCAATTCACGAAAGTCAAAGCCTTCAAAGACTCGAAAAGATTAAATGCATAATTCGGATAACTTCTGCACTCAGGAGCCAAAATCGCCTTTAATTTGTCGTAACAGAGCTGGGTATATATAACCTCCCCGCTCAAAGTGCTTAAGTTACTATAACTTTCAGCAAGCCACATATTGACATCGTTCGAATAGTTTTGGTCATCAGGGCAATGCCGGTAATGTTCTTCCAAAATCCGTCCAAACCGCAAGGTAAGAAATGGGTCGTTTTTTCGGGAGTCCACATATTTCTTCAACCCCAGATAAAAATTGTAATAGGCAGAATCCGGTATCAAGTCCTTATCTTGCTTAAAATAGTCATCGACGGTTTGTATCAGCTCTTGATTGGCTGCATAGATACGATGGTTTCTCAACGCACGATGACGGAAGAAATTAACCCAAGCATCATGTTCTTTGATTAAGAATATACTATCGTTATATTTATTATAAATCATACGATTTTTAGCCAGGATTTCAAAAAGCTTGATGAAGTCCGGGTAACCCTTGCTGGTATTTTGCGCTAAGGAAAAAGAAAACGGCAACAAGAGCAAAGCTGTAATAAAGGTCAAAAATATCTTTTTCAATGTGAAGAATCTTGCAAATTTACAATACGGTCACAAAGATACTATTTTTATTTGATAAAATTGCAAGATTTATGCTCTTTTTTAAGAAAAAGTTGCAATCAGCCAAGGAGTGGCAAACCGCAACTTTCTCTTTCTAATCTAAAAAATATCAACTATTCATACAAAAACCAACACATTGTCCTTTTTTAATCAGTATACTTCGCAGGAATCTCCGGCATGGCACCACTCTGCGTACAAACATAAGCACTCACCTTCACGGCAAGCTCGTGTGCCTCCTTGATGCTCTTGCCCTTCAAGATGCTGGCGCAGAAAGTACCTGTGAAGCTATCTCCCGCGCCTACGGTATCGGCAACCTCCACCTTTGGAGTCTCCTGGAACGACTGCTCACCTGGGGCAAATACATAGCTACCATTCACACCGCAAGTCAACACGAGCATATCGAGATTGTACTTGCCGAGAATCAACCAGCACTTGTTCTCGATGTCCAAACCTGGATAACCAAAGAGACGACCGATGGTTACCAACTCCTCATCGTTAATTTTCAATACGTTGCAACGCTTCAAGCTCTCGCAGATGACTTCCTTGCTGTAGAAGTTCTGACGGACATTGATGTCGAAAATCTTCAAGCAATCGTCTGGTGTGTAGTCAAGGAAGTCATAAATCATCTTGCGGCTCACCTCATTGCGTTGAGCCAAAGAGCCCCAACAAACGGCGCCAGCATTCACGGCAATCTCCTTGATGTCGTCGGTGAATGGGATATTGTCCCAAGCCACACCCTGCTTGATGTCGTAAGTCGGAACACCTTCTTTGTCCAACTCTACCTGTACGGTACCTGTAGGGAAATCCACACGAGGCATCACGTACTTTAACTTCTTCTCGTCCAGCAAACGGAGAGCCTCATCACCCAAGACATCCTTACCCACAGCACTGACGGCTACGGAGTGTAAACCGTGCTGACCTGCATGGTAAGCAAAATTGGCTGGAGCACCACCAAGTTGAGCACCTGTCGGGAGGACATCAAAAAGAATCTCACCCAAACCTACGATATATTTTTTTTCTAAATCTTTTGTTTCCATCGTTACCTTATTTAAATGTCAAATACTTTTTTATCTGATAAAATCGTTTTTAGCCTAGACTCTATTTTCTGTTCCATTAGAAAAGTTATATCCTAAAGCTTTGTATAGATATACAAAGGCTTGGGATACATGTACAGAGCTTTTGAATATATGTACAAAGGCTTTGTACAAAACTTTCTTAGGCTAGCCTACGGACATAAGTGAAAAGATAAACCACTCCCACTGCCATCACAGCCACTGCGCCCATCTGTCCAACAGCATCACTGGCGAATCCCATGATAAGAGGGAAGATTGTACCTCCGAAGAGACCCATGATCATCAATCCGCTCACCTCGTTCTTCTTGTCAGGAACAGAAAGCAATGCCTGGGAGAAGATGAT
>DHMR01000099.1 GCA_002405875.1 bacterium UBA4637 | reverse complement strand
GTCAAGCCACCAGGAAGACCACCAGTCTGCCAAGCCACCATACCTGGAATACGACCAGCGAAAGAGGTTGTCAGGTCGGAACTTGACACCTTCAAGTCGGTAGGTTTTACAGTCGTGATAGAAGATACGACGCTTTCTTTCTTCTGCGTTCCGAAGGCAACGACCTGTACTTCATCCAGTTTCTTGGCATCTGGGCGCAAGTCAATTTTCAAGGCTCTTTGAGGGTTCTTGATTTCTGCAAATTCATTTTTGTAGCCTACGAAGGAGAACTTGAGTACGTCGCCTTTGCGAGCTTTCAGAGAGAATTCTCCGTTTACGCCAGTAGTAGTACCTGTCTTGGTGCCTTGCAGCATGACATATACACCCGGCAGTTCGACACCGTTCTCATCGACTACCTTTCCCTTGATGTCGTAAAACTCGCCGGCTCCTTTTGAGACAAGCAATGTTCCCTTGGTGACGGTGATGAATTGTTTGTCAATCTTAAAGGTCAGCCCTTTGCCTGTGAGGAGCTGTGTCATGGCCTCACGAACGTTGGAAGCCTTGATGTTGCGACTCACGGTCAGTCCCTCTACGTCTTCGTTGGCGTAGAGTACCTTGTACTTGGTAGCCTTTTCCAGTCGCTTGAACGCTTTGGCGAGGCTCTCGTTCTTCATGTTGATGACGATTTCTTGCGTCTGTCCTTGCGCTATGACTTGCATCGTCATGCCTGGGGACATCAAGAGGGATGTCATCAGCAAACAATCTCTCAATGTTTTCTTCATTTTACGCTGATTTTGGATTAAAATTACTTATAAGTCGTAAAGAAAAGAAAAAAGACACCCCTTTTGATAGAAAAAATGCAAAAATCGTGGCAAATTCGTTAAAAATTGCCACGGTTTCTTATAGAAATGTTACTTGATGCGCAATGTCTCGCCCTCTATGGTTGCCTTGAATCTGCCATAGCTATTGAGCAACTCTACGGCACGCTCCAATGACTCGCTTCTTTGGCAGAAGTAGCGGAGCTTCAAGTTTTTCAAGGTTTCGTTATCGAAGACGACGTTCACGTTGTACCATCTGCCGATGTTCTTGGTCACTTCGGCAAGGGTGGCGTCGTCATAATAGATGAAGCCTTGCAACCAATAGGTATAGGTGTCCATGTTCTCGGCACTCATGGCGAGTGGGGAACTCTCGTTCACCGTGACTCCTTGTCCTGGCACGAGCTTCACGGAGCGAGTTTGCTTTTTGTCGCTGACCAACACTGAACCTGTGAGCAAGGCGACATGGCATGGCTCTCCCTTGTAGCAACTTACGTTCAACTCTGTTCCTAAAACCTTAGCCTCGGCTTTCTCTGTGCTGATGACGAAAGGGTGTGCCTTGTCCTTGGTTACCTTGAAGTATGCCTCGCCTTCGAGATATACTCTGCGCTCCTTGCCGCTAAATACGACAGGGTAGGTGAGACGGCTACCAGCATACATGAATACCTTGGTGCCGTCGGCGAGGGTGATGTTGTAACTCTTGCCCGGCGGTATCGTCACGGTATTGTTCTGCATGGCTACATCGCCGTTGTCCAAGCCGAGGGCATGGAGGATGCGAGTGGTGGTGGAAGTGGCTGGTTGTTGTTCACTCTTAGGCATGACGATGCCTTCGCCTTTCAATACTTGTGGGGTGTTGGCCTTGTCTGATGAGGTAAGTACTGCGGCATTGCCTGCCAAGGAGTCGCGCTGATAGACGCAAGCCAAGTCCTGTGGGTTGGTTTTCGGTGTATCCAAGAATATGAATTGTCGGATAGAGAAGAGTAAGAGAAGGGAGGCAGCTACACCTATTATTATATATAGGGATTTGGAGAAACGCTTCTTTGGCATTTCTGTTATGACAGCTTCTTGTTCCTCTGCCGTCTTTTGCCCGTTTTCTTTCTCTTGTTTTTCTCTTGTCTCTTTGTTTTCTTCCTTTGAGGTCGAGGAATGCTCATCCATGAAGGAAGAGAGCTTGCTCCATTCCTTGTCGAGGTCGAAGGGAAGCCCTTCCTCTTTGGCACCATGGCGAGCCACGGCTTGCTTGACATTCAAGACATCCTTGATGTCAGACATGGCATCCCCGTCTAGCATCAGTGATGCAAGTTCTTCGTCTGTCAGTTCCTTGTCAGGTTCCATCCAGTCGATGATGTCATTCCATTTGTCTTTTTCTTCTGTCATGTCTTTGAATGTCTATATTTTGCCTTTCAACCTTATGATAATTGTCGTAAAAGGTCTGATTTTTGCACCTTGTACCATGCACTTTTGTATTTCATTAACATAAATGCTACTTTCTGCTTCATTCGTCTGGTCTCATGGACGACCGCAACGCTTTCAGAGCTTGAACGATATGTTTGCGTACGGCACTGATGCTGATGTCCAACTCTTCTGCCACTTCTCGGTATTTCATGCCTCTGAAATAGCAAAGCTTGAGAATCTTTTGGGTTTGCGGAGTCAGGGTCTCTATTGTTTGGTACATAGATTGGATGCGCCGTTCGCTTTCTTCCCAGGAGTTCTCCAATTGTTCGGTCGTTGTACCGTAGAGCATATTGTAGAACTCGATGTACTTGTTGCGTGCCGTCTGCTTTCGGATGTGGTCGATGCACTTGTTGTGAACCAGTCGGTAGAGGAAAGCGGTTCTTTTCGGTGGCTCGACTTCCGTTCGTCGAAGCCAGAGTTGCTCGAATGAGTCGCCGATGATGTCACGGCACACCTCCTCAT
>DHMR01000003.1 GCA_002405875.1 bacterium UBA4637 | reverse complement strand
TGATTTCGGGGACAAAGGTACAATAAAATATTGGAATATGTACAGATGAAGAGAAAAACATCTCGTTTTTTTGCTTGTTACAGAAAAATATCGTAACTTTGTCATCGATTAGTAAAATAGATAAGATATGGAACTGAAAAGTAAACGAGTATATCGCAAGCGCATCCCTTACGGCATGATGAACTTCGAAGACGTAAGAAAGGATGATTGTTATTATGTGGATAAGACACAATATATAGAAGAGGTGGAGGCATCCAATAAGTATTTCTTCTATATTCGCCCTCGCCGATTCGGTAAGAGCCTTACCCTCTCTATGCTCCAAAATTACTACGATGTGAACAAGAAAGAGCAGTTTGAGCAACTCTTCGGCGAACTTTATATCGGCAAGCATCCTACGCCAGAGCGCAACTCGTATCTTGTGATGCGCCTGGATTTCTCTGTAGTTGCAGCAGGTATTGACGATTACAAGGATGGACTGGATGCAGCATGTAACATCAAGTATAATTTTTTCTGTGATGTTTATCAGCAGTATCTCCCGAAGAATCTAAAGGAAGAGATGAACAAGCGTGAGGGGTGTGTAAACCAGTTGCAGTACATTTGTGACGAATGTTACAAGGCTGGTCAGCAAATCTATCTTTTCATCGACGAGTACGACCATTTTACCAACAAGATTCTTGCAGAGCCACAATACATGACTAATTATCGCAAGCAGACACATGGCGAGGGTTATCTCCGCCTCTTCTTCGATGCGGTGAAGTCGGCTACCAGCAATTCATTGAAGCGAGTATTCGTTACAGGTGTAAGTCCTGTTACGATGGATGATTTGACGAGTGGCTTCAACATCGGCACCAATTATTCATTGAGTGCCGAGTTTAACGAGATGACAGGCTTTACGGAGGAGGAAGTTCGTGAGCTGTTGACCTACTATTCGTCTGTTGTTCCTTTCCGTCATTCTGTGGATGAACTGATTAAAGTAATGAAACCTTACTATGACAACTACTGCTTCGCAGAGGAGGTCTATGGTGAAACAACCATGTACAACTCTGTGATGGTGCTTTATTTTATCGATCAATATATCAGTGGTAAATGTCATATTCCAAAGTTTATGATCGAGGAGAACATTCGTACCGACTATAACAAGCTCCGTATGCTCATCCGTCACGACAAGGAGTTTGCCCACGATGCCAGCATCATCCAGCGTCTGGTTACCCAAGGCTTTGTTACAGGCACCCTGAAGAAGGGGTTCCCTGCTGAGAGCATCAACGACCCTGACAATTTCATTAGCTTGCTCTTCTATTTTGGTATGGTGACGATTGCCGGCACTTATCGGGGCAAGACCAAGTTTGTGATTCCCAATGAGGTGGTGCGTGAGCAGATTTATGCTTACTTGCTGAGCACTTACAAGGAGAACCAGCTTACCTATGATACATACGAGAAGGGAGAACTGGAGAGCAACTTGGCGTATGATGGCGATTACAAGTCTTACTTCGGCTATATCGCAGATACCATCAAGCAGTATGCTTCGCAGAGAGACCGTCAGAAGGGCGAGTCGTTCGTGCATGGCTTCACGCTGGCGATGACTTGCCAGAATATGTATTATCGCCCTATCTCCGAGTTGGACAACCAGGCTGGCTATGCCGACATCTTCCTTCGTCCGCTCCTGGAGAACTATCCCGACATGGAGCACTCGTTCATCGTGGAGCTGAAGTATTGCAAGTCGGATGCCACCGACGAGCAGGTGGCGAAGCTTCGTGAGGATGCCATCGCCCAGGTAAACCGTTATGCCGATAGTGAGGTGGTGAAGACGGAAGTGAAGACCACCCGTCTTCATAAAGTCATCGTGATATTCCGAAGTGTGGATATGGTAATATGCGAGGAGGTTTAGATTCGTATGGAAAAATCACCATACGGCTTCTTGATATGCTGAAAATAGTTGATATCAATAAGCATTACAATGATAAGTGACAGGAAACAATAAAGCCTTTCAGCCCCGACAAGCTGAAAGGCTTTTTATTTATCCATTATCGCCTTTTATCATCACTTTTAAGTATCGGATAAATCAACAAATCTGAGAAAAGCACAAGGAAAATACCTAGGAAACATACGATTTTGTATGAAAAACAAGGAAAAATACAGAAATATCCCCATAAATGAGGATGGCGAATTTCATTATTTTTAAGTATTGCACACATTTTAATAAATGTGTACCTTTGCAGCCGTAAATTCAAGATAATATTTAATTTTAATTATAAACATTTTAAAAGTACAAAAGAACAATGAAAATTTTAAAGAATTTCATCGGTCTCGCTGCCATGGCTCTTTGCCTTGGCTTCACTTCTTGTGGCAGCGATGATGATGCGCCTTCTTACAGTGCGGCGGCAGTTGACAACTCTCAGCTCAAGACCCTTCTCGCAAGTAAAGGATACACTTTCGACGAGAACGGCAAGCTGCTCCTTGATGACAAGGCAACCAGCACCACTTCGCTCGATCTTTCTGGCACGCAAGTTGATACCGCAGCCTTGAAAGAGCTTTCTGTTTTTCCTAATTTGAAAGAGTTGAACCTTAGCAACAATGGCTATGGTGAGACTTTCGACTTTTCTGTTCTTCCTGCTCAGATTACAGGCATCGACCTCACAAATAACGACATTTACAACTACGACAACCTTGTAAAGGTAACTGTAGAGGAAAATGGTGATGAGACTGTGGAGAACCTTCACAATATCACTAAACTTTATTTGCCAGAAGAGGCTAAGTATAATATTGCTCAGCTCATGCGTTTCTATCGTCAGAACAAGTCTGCCATTGATGGTGGTACTATGGATGTTGAAATGCAAAATGCTAATGGTAGTTTGGAAAAATATAACACTTT
>DHMR01000019.1:2453-3186 GCA_002405875.1 bacterium UBA4637 | reverse complement strand
GTATCGACCAACTTTGGCGAGAAAGAAAAAACTTTTTCAATTTCTTGTTTTACTATTACAGATTAATTCTTCACTTCAATGTTTTCCGCTGGAATTGTGATGGCAACATGGTCGCCGAGATCCCATACGTCTTGGGTATCCACATAGAGTTTCTCTCCCCAGTCGGTGTCGATGGTGAGGTGATAGTGGTTGCCCTTGTAGAGGATGAAGCTGATGTCGCCGGTGAAGGTGCCCTCGTCTTCGTTGTCGAAGAGCTCAATCTTGTCGAAGTCTACCGATACGGTTACATTGTCCTTGCCTTGGAGTTCGGCAGGAAGTTCTTTCTTGAACTCGCAGCCCAAGAACTCGATGATGCCGTCTCCGCATACCTTTGCTTCGAAGACATTCGAGGTGCGCTCCTTCTTCATGATATGAATGTTGTCGGGTATCACGTTCATGCCGATGGTCTGACCTACCTCGAAGTGTTTGTAGTTCTGGATGAGGAACTCATAGCCCTTGTCGCTCTCGGCGAGCATTTCGTAGTGTACGCCCTTGAAGATGCTGGAGGTTATCTTGCCCACAAACTGTGCGTTCTGTGTGTCGGTGCTTACCTCGATGTCCTCAGGACGGATGACGACGTCCACCTGTTGGTTTTCGCCGAATCCCTTGTCCACGCATGGAATCTCGGCTCCTGCCACGTCTACCAGACAGTCGTGTACCATCAAACCGTTGAGAATGTTGCTCTCGCCGATGA
>DHMR01000019.1:0-2402 GCA_002405875.1 bacterium UBA4637 | reverse complement strand
TCGCCGATGAAGTCGGCGACAAACGAGTTGGCGGGTTCGTTGTAGATGTCTGTAGGGGTGCCAATCTGTTGTATCTCTCCCTCGCTCATCACCACGATGGTGTCGCTCAGGGTGAGGGCTTCCTCCTGGTCGTGGGTTACGTAGACGAAGGTGATGCCCAGTCGCTCGTGCATCTCCTTCAACTCCAGTTGCATGTCCTTGCGCATCTTCAGGTCGAGGGCAGCCAATGGCTCGTCCAAGAGAAGAACCTCAGGCTCGTTGACGATGGCGCGGGCGATGGCGATGCGCTGTTGCTGTCCACCCGAGAGCGAGTTGACGTCACGATATTCGTAGTCGCTCATGTTCACCATCTTCAGCGCACGTTTCACCTTCGGCAATATCTCCTCCTTAGGCGTATGCTTGAGTTTGAGGCCGAAGGCGATGTTGTCGTACACGTTGAGATGTGGGAACAAAGCATATTTTTGGAACACCGTATTGACGTTTCGCTTATACGGAGGAAGGTTGGTGATGTCGTTGCCGGCGATGGTGATGTTGCCCTCGCTTGCCGTCTCAAAACCAGCCAAGAGTCTCAATAGAGTAGTTTTACCGCATCCCGAAGGACCGAGTATGGTCATGAATTCGCCCTTGCGAACATAAAGGTTGATGTTCTTGAGGGCTACTTTCTCGCCAAATCTTTTCGACACATTCTTGATGTCGATGATAGGTTGTGCAGTCTTGTTCATTTCTCGTCATTAAATTTGAGTGCAAAGTTACTCATTTTCTCATAAAAAATGCATGAAATTGTCGAAAAATATGTAACTTTGCAATTGCTTTGTAATAACCAAGAAACATTTAGTATGAATATGCATCTTTTATGATGGTAAAAGAAAAGTGTGGCTTATGATAGTAACGATAGCATGGATGGAAGAGTGGTTCAAACGTTTTGACCACGACTACTTCGGCGGCAAGTTGCCCGTTCCGGAGCTGGGGCTTACCCGTGCCAAGACCCGACTGGGACAGCTCTCCTTTAAGCGTGCCTCTAGATGGGGAAGAACCAAACTCTATGACTTCAAGCTCTCCATGTCGACTTATTATGATATGACCGATAAGCAGGCAAAAAGCGTGTTGCTGCATGAGATGATACATTATATTATAGGGTACACGGGGCTGAAGGATACCTCATCGCATGGCATCGTGTTCCGAGGCATGATGGACAACCTGAATCGTAAATATGGTTGGGAGATTCGAGTGATGACTTCCACCAAGGGATGGAAGGTAAGCGAGCAGATGAAGGCAAAGAAGGAGGCAAAGGGACCTCAGACCTATCTGATGCTTGCCATCGAAATGAAGAATGGCAAGCATTATCTATCACGTGTGAATCCTGGCTTCGCTCGTCGCATCGAGAGTCAACTGGCGAATGTTCGTGAAGTAAAGGCTCATCAGTGGTTCACCACCGAGGAGCCTTACTTTGAGGATTATCCACAGGTGAGAAGCCTTCGTGGACGTCGTATCTCAAGAGCTGATTTTCAGAATTTGCTCAATGTGCTAAAGCCTGTCAGCTTGCCCTGATTGTCGAGTGAGTCAAGTTTCTGCATCATCTCCTCTGCCTTGACAGTAGAAAAATATACCTTTCCCTCAGGGTCGATGAGATAGGAGGTAGGAATCCAGGAGATATGGTAATCCTTGGAAATCTGGGTATCCTTCCATTTCTTCCCCTCGCAGTATTGCATCCATCGGTCGTAGTGGTTGCTGCTGAGGTATTTGTTCATCTTTTCCTTGTCGGTATCGAATGAAACGCCGACAAGTTGTATCTTGGTAAGATATTTTTCTGATATTTCCTTTACCTTAGGCATGTCCTTGCGACAGTCTGGACACCATGATGCCCAGAAATCTAGCATGACCCATACGCCAGGAACAACCTTGCCATCTGCATCGGTCTTTGTCTTCCAATCGGATAGACGGAATATCTTCTCGCCAGTCTTGTCGTCGGTGATTTGGAAATCTGGTGCCTCGGTGCCAACTGGCAGCAACTCTGTGGATGTCTGTGCTCTGCCGACAACTGCTGTCGCCAAGAGCAATAATAATGCAATCTTTTTCATTGGAGTTTTCAATTAGAAAGTGCTGCTTTTTGTTTTGTATATTAAGTCTTTTTACATTCCTCTAGCTTTTAGCAATCCTGATGCGTCAGGCTGCTTCATGCCCGTGAAGTCGGTGAACATCTCCAACTGGTCCTTGGTGTTGCCACGGCTCAGAATCTTGTCTCTGAAAGACTGGCCTACGGCAGGGTCTAGAGCGCCATGCTTGGCGAAGTAGTCGGCGATGTTGACGGCGAGTACTTCTGTCCAAAGATAGCTGTAGTAACCGGCTGCATAGCCACCGCCCCATACGTGATTGAAGTAAGTGGTGCTGTAGCGAGGAGGTAT
>DHMR01000073.1:2425-10573 GCA_002405875.1 bacterium UBA4637 | reverse complement strand
ATTTTAAAAATATTTTTAATCGGATGCAAAATTATGAATTATTTAGTAATTCTCCAAATATTTCTTGCAAAAAGTTGCATTTTCAAGAGAAAAAGTAACAAAAATACGGAAAATATGTATATTTAGCTTGTTGGTTATAAGCAAAAGCGACAAATTCGGGGAGAATTTGTCGCATTCGTTATTCTCGTTTTATAGAACATTGACTGCATAAAGAGGAATATTTGTCACCCAGCTTTCCTGTTTGTAGTCATTCATGGATATGCGATAAGCCTTTTTAGATTGATTATCATTCACAAATTGGCGCAAACTTTTTGCCTTAACATTTGTTTCCGCCTTAACCTCCAAGGGAACGATCTCATCTTGTTCATTTTGTAACAAAAAGTCAATTTCCAAGGTGCTGTTTGACTTGGAATAATAATAAGGAACGTGTTTCAGCACAAGTTGTTGCAAGACATATTGTTCCGTCAATGCTCCTTTGTACTCAGTAAACACTTCGCTTCCCACAACCACAGTCTTAGGTTGTAATCCAGCCATGGCTCCAAGCAAACCTATATCCACAAGGAAAATCTTGAATATAGCCCTATCTTCATAGGCTATCAATGGTAGTTTGGGAGCTTTGACATTATATACTTTATGTATAAGTCCAGCATTTTCCAACCACTGCAAGGCTATTTCATACTCCCTTGCCCTTGCTCCTTCTCGTACTACCCCATATAAGAACTTACGATTTTCCTTGCTCAGTTGGGCTGGAACTGACTTCCAAACATCAGTGATACGAGGCACTATTTCTGAAGGGGCATGTTTTGAAATGTCGTTTTGGTAACTTTCCAGAATTTCCTTTTGGATGGTTCTCACTTCGTTCCAGTCTCTTTTCTTGCTAAAGCTAAAAACAGCCTCAGGCATACCTCCGACATAATAGTAATATTTCAGGAGTTCAATGTATTTAGGAGCAAAGAGATTGACTAAATTCCAGTCGTGCGATTCCAACACATCAACCAACCCTTTTTCACCCATTGCCAAGGCAAACTCCAAGAACGACATGGGAGCCAAGGATAAGAACTGCACTTTGCCTACAGGAAAAGATTCGTTTTGGTGTAACTTTATCCCAAGTAAAGAACCTGCCGCAATCACGTGATAGCCAGGTGCGTTCTCACAAAAATACTTGAGCGATGTAATTGCATTCGGAGCGGCTTGTATCTCATCGAGGAATATCAACGTATCTCCTTCTGTACATACCACATTGGTTATCGCTCCAATGGTCGTAAGGATACGGTGTATGTCAAAGTCTTGCTCAAAGAGACTTTGAAGAACTTTCATCTCTTCAAAATTCACGTATGCCAATTTCTTGTAGTTCAAACGCGCAAATTCTTTGACAAGCCAAGTCTTGCCAACTTGTCTTGCACCTTCCAAAACCAAAGGCTTCCTGCGGTCACTTTCTTTCCATTTTTCGAGTTCCTTGATTTTAAGTCTTTTCATAATTAACGTAATTAACTGTATCGCAAATAATTAAGATATTGCTCTCACATTTCATGAGGGAATATTATAGCAATTACACACATTTCATGAGGGAATATTTACCATATACACACATTTTATGAGCGAATAACACTGCAAAGTTACACATTTTATGAGGGAATCAAGAATCTTTTCTCATTTTTTATCAAGAGAAATTATCGAAATATTACTTTTTATAAGATTTTAAGAGTGAAAAACAAGAGCAGGAAGCAAATTATTCCGAGAGATAGGATTGCCACGCCGAAAGATAGAACAGCTAACTCCGAAAGACAGCAGGCTGTCTGACGAAGGACAGCAGACTGTCAGACAATAGACAGCAGGCTGTCCGATACTCTGACAGTTATCTATTGCAGAGGAATAACGAAGCATACCCGATTTTGCCCATCACCCTTCACCAATCGGCTGGGAAGCGCCCTGTTTATCGGCATTTCGTGAGATGAAGGGTTGTTTACGCCCTTCACCTACCTTTCACCCACCCTTCACCTTATTTTTTCTTACATTTTTCCAAGAAATCACAAAGTCATTATTTAAACAAATCATCCATGGTGACAACGGACTGGATGTCGGAAGCGTATGAATTATCCACCAAGCCCAATGTGGTTATCATCGTGAGATGGACTGCCTTGGTCGTTTTTGTTTCTTCCACAAACCTTTCTCGTTTGTTCTGAAGATTAGAATCTATACGATTCGTTATGTTGAAAGAAGCTTTAGAATATTTGATTTCACATAGGTTGATGACATTGTCACTCCTGTCTATCAAAAGGTCTATTTGTGCGCCAGGCATTTCTTTTGTTCCTGCTACACTCCAAGAATAGACCGTCGTGATAACTCCCTGTATGCCAAGTTTGACTTTGATTTGTTCCGT
Source organism: bacterium UBA4637 (assembly GCA_002405875.1). The sequence continues at coordinate 8,193 of DHMR01000073.1, read as the reverse complement.
ATGTTGCAGACAGACACGTTCAAAGGCCAGACCGCACCAGGTATTATATTCAGGTGTCCCAGCTATCTTGTTCCAATAGTGAGGGTCGTTGATGACAGTATCCTTGATGAACTTATAATAAAATAAGGTGTAATTGTCAATCAACTGGTACAAAGCATTCTTGGCTTTCATGCCAATGCAGTTATACTTTCTGATAAATCCACAATACTCCAGATTCTCCAAATATTCTGTCAGTTTACCATTGTCAGTTTGGCGAGTATATTTAATAATTTCGGTGCGACTCATGCCGACTTTCTTAGTTGCTAAAGCTTCGATGATGCCAAGATATGGCTTGGGTTGTTTGAAGAGAGAGTCGTAGAGGTCATCGAATTCATGGCGTAAATTGCCGTCTTCCTCAAAAAACAGGTGGTCTATGTTTTGGACAAGACTTCTGCTTCCATCCATCTGTGACCAATAGAAAGGAATGCCTCCCATGACCATATAACCTTCCAAAATCTGTCTTCTGTTGAAATGCAGATTCAGTTCTTTGGCATATTGTTCACATTCACCAAGGGTAAATGGCTTGAGATGGATCCTTACAGAAACTCGATTGTGTAACCCACCATGATTTTTGATGACTTTGTTGATAATCCAGGAGGTAGCACTTCCACAAATAACGAGTAATATGTCTTGACGAGCAGATGCCCATCCATTCCAAAAATGCTCCAGTGCAGCAACGAAGTTGGAACGAGGTGAATCCATCCAAGGTATCTCATCGATAAAAACTATCTTTTTCTTATCTGTAGATTGTTCTAAGAGCTTAGTCAATTGATTGAACGCATCATACCAATCTTTCAACCTGCCTCTCTTAACCTTGCCTATCAAGCTTAAGGATTTTTTGAACTCTGCCAATTGAACCGTCTTGGACTCATTGGCTATGCCCGTATGGTAAAAAGCAAAATGGTGCTTGAAGGCTTCCCTTACAAGAAAAGTCTTCCCTACACGCCTACGACCATAAACGGCCACAAATTTTGACTCATCAGACAATTCTGCCTGTTTGAGCACTCTTAGCTCTTCTGTTCGTCCAACTAACATGTCACTCTTTTTTTCTGCAAAAATACTAAAAATATTCGTGATAGCGTGCGGAATGTGCTCAAAAAACACACATTCCGCACGCTATCATGACATTTTGGATAACAACACGGTGAAAGGTGGTGAAGGGTGGATGAAGGGGCAGAGCAGCCCTTCACCCTTGGAATTACCTGTGTTTATCGGCATTCCGAGCGACTTGATGAAGGGTGAAGGGTATTTGATACAGACTCTTGGCCTATCATAAAACTTCATATCGTCTGCCTTTACATTAGAAACACATAATCGTAACAGCCATTACCGTAATGGCCATTACGATTCCTAACGCTGCAAAGATACGAAAACTTTCCATGCCTCCCAACTATCTCGCAAGAAAATCGCTCTTTTTCTCATATTTTTCCACATTTTTTGCTTTTTCCTGCAAAAAAACGATACCTTTGCACTGACTTTTAAAGAATAAGAGAAAGATGAAAAAGATTATTGCTTTACTTTTCACATTCTGCGCTATAACATTACAAGCTACGGCACAGAACTGGATTGGCACATGGGCAACCGCCCCACAAACCGTCGTCAAGAGCTTTATGCCCTATAACAACAATATGTCGAACCGCTCCGTCAGACAAGTGGTCAAGGTGAGCATCGGAGGCGACATGATTCGTCTCAAACTGAGCAACGTCTATAGCACCGAACCTGTTGTCATCCGCTCCATCTACATCGCCCATGCCAAGGATTCCTTCGCTATCGACCCGAAGAGTGCCAAGTATGTCATGTTCGACAAGAAATACAAGGTGACCATCCCTGCCGGCAAGAGCATCATGAGCGATGCCCTGCCCTTTCCCCTGAAAGCCCTGCAACGATTGGCTATCACTATCAACTACACATCCGCCCCAACCGTACCGACCGTTCACATGGGTTCGCGCACCACTTCTTACATCATGAAAGGCGTGACCAACGCCCATTCCAACTTCGAGAAGGCATTCCGGGAGAACCATTGGTACAACATCAGCGGCATCGACATCTATTCGATGCGAACGGACCTGAGCAGTATCGCCATCATGGGCAACTCTATCACCGATGGCAAGTGCTCCACAGACAACGCACAGAACCGATGGCCTGACGTGATGTCGGAGATGCTGCAACTGAAACATCCGCATCACCAACCAAGGTGTACTCAACCTCGGCATCGGCAACAATCGTGTCGTGGTGCCTGGTGGATTCGGTGCGCATTGGCCAAAGACCGTTTTGACCGAGACATCTTGGGACAATACGGAGTAAAAAAGGTGATTATCTTCGAAGGCATCAACGACATCGGAGCTGCCAAGAAGTCGGAAGCAGTGAGACCGTGGCACGACAACTCATCGAGAGTTACCAAGCCATGATTAAGAAAGCAAAGGCACGCAGGATGAAGGTTTACCTTGCCACCATCACCCCTTTCAAGGGAGCTGGATATTACTCCCCTTTCCATGAGGCTGCCCGACAGACCGTCAACGAGTGGATTCGCAACCAAGCCAAGAAGAAAGAAGTGGATGGCATCCTCGACTTTGCCAAATTGCTGCAATCGCCCGAGGATGATAGACAAATGAAAAAGGAATATGCCAGCAGCGACTGGCTGCACCCAAACCCTACGGGATATAAGGTCATGGGAACCTACGCTGCAGAAATCGTCAAATAAGAATCCTATTAATGAGATATAGACAACAAATCGAAGTTATACTTCAAATAGCAATGAAGTATAACTTCGATAGCAAAGGAAGTACTACTGCAAGTACCATTGAAGTACTACTTCCCTATTTTTTGATTATTTTCTTCACTGTTCCATCAGCATATCGAACAATGCAAATTCCTGGGGTTGGCGCAGCCAGACGAGTGCCATCCAAAGAATAGTAACCTACGATGCAACCTCTTTCTTTTTCTTCAGTCGCCACATTTTTGATACCCGTCGAACTGTTATTCGTCACTCTGACCTCATCCAAGAAGAAACGTCCCTTTTGGGCAGCAAAAGTAATCTTCGTCGTACCTTTTGCAGTAATCGTAGTTGAATAACTAGTCCAAGAGCCCTTCTTCATGGTGACGGAAGCATCGGAAATCTTTCCGTTGGAAACGGAAAGATTCAAGGCTGTGCCATCATTGGTGGCATTCCAAGCACCAGCCTTGAATGTCAAGACGGCAGAGCCATTGACAGTAAAAGCTGGAGAAGTGATATTGCCAGCCTTACTACCAGTGCCTAACTTCACACAACCGTTACCAGCAAAGATAGTACCCGATGTACTTGTCCATCCATCAACATCATACTTACCCACTGCACTAGCACTAGCAATACTGCCACTCCAAGAGCCATCATTGCCACCTTTCCCATCACATTTGTTGAATGACTCATAAAGTAAGGTCGAGCCATCCGGAGTAACCGGTGTGTCAGGGTCCTCACCACCTCCACTGTGATTAACTGGCGCAAAGGTCATGGAAGCCGTGCCATCGGAAGCTATCGCCATATCCGTGATGTCGATGTGCATGTACTTCGTTCCATCGGAGTTATTATTATATAAGGTGGTGGCAGGCTTAGAGGTAGAAGTCAAACTAGTGTATTTATTACCATACAAGTCACCCACGTGCCCATCATCAGAGTTTGAATGCGACTTGTTGTCGGCATGGAAGATGGTCAAACGTTGATGATCGTTGGTGTATTCCTTATCATTGTCATCCCAATCGTAATAAGAGCCATTCGTATTAGGCATGTTATACCCCCAAACATACTGGTTGTAATCCACATGGGTAATCATCACACCGGCATCAGGAAGTCTCCGCATCCCAATTTGTCCTCTGACGGTTCTCCACCACATAGTATTCGTCTTGATGTCCCTTATTGTGGATGACATAAGCATCACCGCCCTCGCTAACTGGAGCCAAGCCCGACACTTTGTTCTCAGAGTCAATGTCTGTCATATCATGAAGTGTAATCCAACCACATTCATTCTTCTCGTATGCCGAATAGCCAGCAGGACATCTGCCATCTCCATTGTAACTACCCGAGTTCATCAGATCGAAGGCACCCATACCGAACCAACCGCTATAACTGGTATCATACAGGTCAGGGAAGCCCATGCAATGGGAGAACTCATGGCAGAATGTACCGATACCATCGAGATTGCTGTTGCCATTCAACTCTGCGCTGCAAGCGTATGTATCCACGGTAACGCCATCATAGTTCAATGCCTTTCCGTAATCCGATTCCGAAAGATAGTACATGTGAGGCCAAACAGTAGACGCCGAGCCTCCATCAGCCTCACCCTTTCCTGCATAAAGCACGAAAACTTGGTCTACCTCGCCATCTCCATCCCAATCATATTGAGAGAAATCAACACCTTGCTGGTGATGCCCACTCACAAGCCTCAGCAACCATCTCTCCTGCATGTTGGTCAGTATCATTACCATAAGCATCTTTTACATTCTTGCCATAATAAGCATAGTTATGCGACAAAGGGCAGATGCCTACCACATCAAAATCCAACGTGAATTGTCCTTGGCTCTGCGCCTTGAAGTAATCCTTGACACTACCTCGGAAATCACCCGACTGATAGTTGTCGCCATTCACGATCTGCTTATAGAGAGCCAAGTCATGTCCCGATGGCGAATTTCTTGTCAGTAAACTCAGCGAGAATCACCAGCCCCTTCTTGGTACCTTGGAACAAGCTGTTCTGGTTTGATGAAGATTGTGCCTTACGCAAACGAGCCTTTTGGCGATTCTGCACCTTGGCACGACGAGCCATCACACCTTTCCGCCGTTGAGCCTCATCGGTTAGTTTCCGATAAAGTCCCGTACTGGCATCCTCCACATACTTCGTTCCATCCTCCGAAACGTAAAAATGAGAGAACTCATCACCCACAAGTTGCACTCGCACTTCCGTTCCATCAACCAAAGAGACAGAACACCAAACGCCTCGCTTCGCCGGCACCGCCCACAAGGACAGAGCCAAACAAAGCAAGGCGTTCAACAAGAATATTCTTTTCTTCATATTATTTCAAAACTATTTTGCAGTCATCCAAGCTCTCGACGGTAGCAAGAGCCTCGTAGCGCATCCCTTCCTTGCGAAGGAAGTCGCCGCCATGCTGGAAAGCCTTCTCGATGATGAAGCCCATCGCCTCGATGGTGGCACCAGCCTGTTGGCAGAGATCCATTACACCCTTCGAAGCATTGCCGTTGGCAAGGAAGTCGTCGATGAAGATGACGTGGTCGTCAGGAGTAAGGTAACTGTTGCTGACACACACAGTATAGTCCATGTCCTTAGTGAAAGAGTGAACCACAGAGGTAATCATGCCCTCCATTGTCTTAGGTTTCTTTTTCTTGACAAAAACAACAGGGAGATTGGTCAAGTAGCCCACCATGATGGCAGGAGCGATGCCTGAAGCCTCGATTGTCACAATCTTGTTGTACTTGATGTCCTTGAAAAGGCGCACGAACTCCTTCGCCAAGTCCATCATCAACATAGGGTCCATCTGATGGTTCACAAAACTATCCACCTTCAAGATACCTCCAGGAAAGCATCTGCCTTCCTTCATAATTCTTTCTTTCAGTAAATCCATTTTCTGACTTGAAATTTATATGATTTATCTATTATGCTTTTGCCCTTACAGGGCGACTTTAATTTGCAACATATTACCCAGGGCGTTGCCCTGGGCTAAATGCTTTTGGGCTTTCAGCCCGA
>DHMR01000073.1:0-2313 GCA_002405875.1 bacterium UBA4637 | reverse complement strand
CATTTTATAATTCAGCCTCATTTGCTGAACTATTTCTCCAACGACTTAGGTAACACGAGATTCAGAATCACTGCCAAGAGGAACACGACTGCCACGCAGTTGTCGGCGAATACAGTGCGAACAATCTCTGGGAAGATATTAAACATGCCCGTTGCTTGGGTGAAACCGAGACCTACGCTGAGCGAGAGGCTCACGATGACCATGTTACGCTGAGAGAAGCCCGTGCGAGCCATCATACCGAAACCTGCGAAGAGGATGCTACCAAACATCATGATGGTACAACCACCGAGCACAGCCTGAGGAATCGTGGTGAGCACATAGCCGATGGCAGGGAACACACCGCCGATAATCATGATGATGGCACCCATGGCGATAGTGAATCGATTAACCACGCCCGACATCGCCGCCAAACCTACGTTCTGGCTAAAGGAAGTAATAGGAGTACATCCGAAGAGACCCGATACCGAGCTTACGAAACCATCGCAGCAAACCGCCGCTCCCATCTCCTTGGTGTTAGGGTCACGATGCAAGGCACTGTTGCAAAGAGCCGAAGTATCACCGATGGTCTCCGTGGCAGATACCAAATACACAGCTACCACCGAGAGGATGGCACCGATATTAAACTCAGGAGTAAAAGGCAAGAGATGAGGCAAGGCAAGGATAGAAAGATTGGAAAGTCCACTGAAATCTATCATGCCCATACACAGAGCGAGGATATAACCCACAATCAGTCCGACGAGAACAGAGAGGGAGCGCAAGAAACCCTTTGCGAAAATCTGGCAAAGAAGACAAGCGAGCAAGGTGACGGAACCCACAATCCAATTGTTCATGCTACCGAAGTCGGCAGCACCCTGACCACCCGCAAAAGAGTTGGCACCTACAGGAAGAAGCGAGAATCCGATGGCGGTAACTACCGTGGCGGCTACCACAGGAGGAATGAGCTTAATCCAATACTTGGCGAAGAGTCCAAGCGTACCTTCCACAAGACCACCGACGATGACCGCACCGATGAGCGTTCCCATGCCATGGGCAGCGGCAATGCTGATGGCGAGCGAAAGGAAGGTGAAGGAGATACCCATCACGATAGGCAAGCGAGAACCGATGCGCCATACAGGATAGAGCTGTACCAGCGTACCAATACCGGCGATGACCATACAGTTTTGGATGAGCACAGCACTGACCGAACTATCCAATCCCACCGCACCTGCGAGAATCATGATTGGCGCAATGTTGCTGACAAACATCGCCAACACATGTTGAAGACCAAATGGGAGTGCTTTACCGACGGGCACCCTACCGTCAAGCTTGTAGAGATTTTCTATTGACTGTTCCATTATCGTATGTAAATATTATAGGATTTTCCGATAAGAATCTCTAAGGATTTCCAAAAGATGGCACAAAAGTACAAAGAAAAACCGAGAATGTGAAATATTTCTTAAGAAAAAGGCTCTTTAAACAATAAAATGTCGTGAGGCTATGGTTAAACCTCACGACATTCTCCTTTAATATTCGTTTTTCTCTGTATTTTCCTCCCACATACGGAAAGCACCCAACGCCTCGTCACGCATCAAGGCTATCATTGGCTTATGGCGATTTTCTATCTTACGGTCGATCTCCTCGTAGATAAACTCATCGTCGAAACCTATCTTCGCTGCATCCTTTCGGTCGTTGGCATAATAGATTTTATCCAAGTGCGCCCAATAGATGGCACCGAGGCACATCGGACATGGTTCGCAGGAGGTATAAATCTCGCAACCCTCCAGATTGAAGGTCTTCAATTTGCAGCAAGCCTGTCGGATGCAATTCACCTCGGCATGAGCCGTTGGATCCTTGTCGATGGTGACACTGTTGGAAGCCTCAGCCACGATGATTCCATCCTTGGCGATGACAGCTCCGAAGGGACCGCCGCCATTTCTCACACTATTCTCTGAGAGCACGATGGCTCTGTGCATCAATTCTTCTTTTGTCATAATTCTTTAGCTTTATGTTCTTAATCTTGTGCCGAAAGCACATCTGCTTACACCTTATTATATATAAGGGGCGACAAATATACGAAAAAGATACGAATGACGCAAGTTTTCTTGTAGAAAAAATATCGTTTCGCTTGGCTTTCTGTTTATTTTTTATTACTTTTGCAACCGATTAGGACACAAATTGCAACTTTTTAGTCCAAATAAGTATAATCAAGGAAGAGAGAGAACAAGAATGAGTAACGAAAAGAAAGATTTCGAAACGCTGTTCAGGGACATATATCCTAAGCTTTACTATGCTGCCATGCAGTTGGTAAAGGATGAGGAGGTGTGCCGTGACATC
>DHMR01000083.1 GCA_002405875.1 bacterium UBA4637 | reverse complement strand
TAAATTAATTTCTAATTAAAAATTCGAGTGCAAAGGAACACATTTTTTTTAATATAAGCAAATATTTTGGCGAAAAAAGTGGCTTTCAGTGCACAAATACCCCTAAATTGTGCATATTTTTTGCCTTTTTTCTCTTTTTTGTTGGCTCTTTGAGAGAATTTTATTACTTTTGTGCGGTAATAATTAAACATTTCAAACCATATGACATTTACAGAAAAAGCTAACAAGATATTTAATCAGGCAATAGCCGATTACCATATCAAAGATAACATCGACACTCCTATCCAAAATCCATATCAGGAGGGCACCATCGAGAACCGCCTCTACCTGAAATGTTGGATAGATACCGTGCAGTGGCATTTCGAGGACATCATCCGCGATCCGAACATCGACCCAGCCGAGGCACTCGTGCTGAAGCGTCGCATCGACAAGAGCAACCAGGATCGCACCGACCTCGTGGAGCAAATCGACACTTACTTCCGTGAGACCTACAAAGACGTGAAAGTACAGGCAGATGCCCGCATCAATACCGAGAGCCCAGCTTGGGCAGTAGACCGTCTGAGTATCCTCGCCCTTAAGATCTACCACATGAAGGAGCAGGTGGAGCGTCCAGAGGCTTCTGCCGAACACCAGGCGAAGTGTCAGGCGAAGCTCAATGTGCTGCGCGAACAGCAGGTAGACTTATCCACAGCCATCGACCAACTCTTGGAAGACATCGAGGCGGGCCGCAAGTACATGAAGGTGTATCGCCAGATGAAGATGTACAACGACCCTTCGACCAATCCAATACTCTACAACAAGAAATAAAATCATCCCAACAGGGGGAGAGCAATCTCCCCCTCAATTTACACCTTATTATATATATAGAAGAGATTGACGTATGAAAACTGAGCATATACTAGTGATAAGATTTTCGGCCATGGGCGATGTTGCCATGACCGTGCCTGTGATATATTCGCTGGCTAAACAATATCCTCACGTTCGCATCACGGTGCTCAGCCGTCCTTTTGCCCGTCCTTTCTTCGAGAACCTTGCACACAATGTAGGCTTCATGGAGGCAGACATCAATGGGGAGTATAAGGGTGTAAAAGGACTCAACGCTCTTTACCGTCGTCTCATCGCCAAGCAGTTTACGGCGATAGCCGACCTACACAGTGTGCTACGTTCTGGCTATCTGCGCATGCGCTTCAACCTGGCTAGCTTTAAAGTAGCTCACATCGACAAGCATCGCAAGGGAAAGCGCAAGCTCGTGGCTACGACAGACAAACAACTCGTACAGCAGCCAACCTCTTTCCAAAACTACGCAGATGTTTTTGCACAGTTGGGTTATCCTATCAACATGGATTTCACCTCCATATTCCCAGAGGAAGGTGGCGATTTGAGCAGTCTTCCGCAAGAGATATTCGGAGTGGGGGAGAACGCTATATCCATTGACAACAAGCACATTACGGAGCCATGGATAGGCATCGCTCCATTCGCAGCACACGAAGGCAAAATCTATCCACCCCAACTCATGGAAAAAGTTATCCAACGACTTATCCACAACCATTCCCACTGTCACATCTTCCTCTTTGGAGGAGGCGACAACGAGACACCGACGCTCAACGAATGGGCAGAGAAATACCCACAGGTGGTAAATGCATCGGCTCATCTAGGCGGTCTCGCCCAAGAACTCATTCTTATGAGCCACCTACACGTCATGATAAGCATGGACAGTGCCAACATGCACTTGGCTTCGCTCGTCAACACCCCAGTGGTGAGCATCTGGGGAGCCACGCATCCATACGCAGGCTTCATGGGATGGCACCAAGACCCCAACAATGCCGTGCAGCTAGACCTGCCTTGTCGCCCTTGCAGCATCTATGGCAACAAACCATGCATGCGCGGTGACTTCGCCTGCATGAAAAACATCTCGCCAGAGATTGTAGTAGAAAAGGTAGACGGAGTGCTCAATAAAAAATAAATGCAGAGGGCTCTATAGAAAGATAGAGTGCTCAAGAGAATACATCACTAAAGAAACGGGCTTCTTTCGCATCAGCGAACGGAGCCCGTTTTTCGTTTTCCACAAACACGTGGATAAAACTATGTAAAACCTATGTAACAACTTCTTAATAACTTTGTGGATATCCACATCAACTAATCTCCAACCCATCGCTTAGGGATATCCACATGGTTATTATAAACTTTTTAGTAAGTTTTTCGCAGATTTTGACTGAAAAAAGATATAAACTTATTAACTTTGCACCGGATTGGGGAAATGTTGATAAATGAGTTAAAGCATTCAGAGCCAAGAAATAGATTTCAAAGCCCTATGCGGATAACTTCAGACAAGAGTTGGATAACGAATTATACAAGAAATTATGAAGATTTTTATCCACTTATCCACGTCATATCATCATTCCTATATTCTCTTTTTAAAATTAAAAAATAAAGAAATATATTATTAATGTTATGGTGAAAAAAGAATGGATTGAGAAAGGATTTGTTGACGAGCCTGTCGACGAAGCCCTGGATTTGAAAGCGGAAATCAGAAAGCTCTGTAAGGAGAAGGATGCTATCATCCTCGCCCACTACTATACGGTTGGAGAGATTCAGGACATTGCCGACTTCGTGGGCGACTCCCTGGCGCTGGCTCGCAAGGCTGCCGAGACCGACGCCAAGGTGATGGTGATGTGTGGCGTACACTTCATGGCTGAGACTTGCAAGCTCTTGAGTCCAGACAAGACGGTGCTTTGCCCTGACTTGAACGCTGGTTGTTCGCTCGCCGACAGCTGCAAGGCTGAGGACTTGAAGAAATACAAGGAGGAGCACCCTGGATACAAGGTGATTAGTTATGTGAACACCACGGCTGCCGTGAAGGCTTTGACCGATTGTGTGGTGACCAGTGGCAACGCCAAGAAGGTAATCGACAGTTTTCCACAGGATGAGAAACTCATCTTCGGTCCCGACTATAATCTCGGAAACTATATCAATAGCGTTACGGGCAGAAAGATGATCTTGTGGAACGGTGGCTGCCACGTACACGAGAAATTCTCCGTAGAGGCTATCGTGAAGCTCAAGCAGGAGCATCCTCATGCCGTTGTGATGGCTCACTTGGAGTGCAAGGCACCAGTGCTTGCCGTAGCCGACGTGAAGGGCTCTACAGCCACGATGTTGCATTATGCCGAGGAGCATCCAGAAATCAAGGAATATATCATCGCCACAGAGGCTGGTATCCTGCACGAGTTGGAGCGCAATTGCCCTAACGTCACTTTCTATCCTGTGCCACCAGAGGTAAGCGAAGGTGGAGTAGGTTGTAGCTGCAACGAGTGTGAGTATATGAAGATGAACTCGCTCGAGAAGATATACAACGCCTTGAAGTTTGGCTGGCCTACCGTGGAGGTTGACCCTGCCATCGCCAAGGAAGCTGTTAAGCCTATCGAGAAGATGCTTTCTCTATCATAACTTTATGTAAAGCAGCTGCTGTAACAATTGTTGGCAGCTGCTTTACTACTTGCTGACAGCTGTCATACTATTTGCTGGCAGTTGCCAATAATCTTATGAAAGTATCTTTTGATAGTACTTTTCATACTTTCTTGCCACTTTTAAATAGTCATGATGCTTGTTTATATATACTATACTTTGTCGCTTGAGCTCTATCATTAGCTCTGGATGAAGCACTAGATGTTCTAGCTCTTGATATACACTTTCGTAGTTTGGCAGAACATTAATGATAGGACGAAGTTGCTCTTCATGCAGTATCTCATAGTTCTCTGGCTCACCACCACCTATGCAGATGATGCCTCTCGACATAGCCTCCAAAGGGTTCATAGAGGGCGTGTAGCTGTAGAGTTGGTCGAGGATGGCATCGCTGCCATTCATCATCTCTACATATTTATCGAATGGAACATTTTCTGCCATGCGCAGCTCTACGCGGTTAGGATATTTTGCCTTGATGGCTTGGGCGGCACGTAGCATGATGTCCGTTCCCTTGTACTCGCTTCTGGATTTGTTGATACCGATGAACAACTTCACCTTATTGGGGACTTTATCAGATATATCTGAAGGATGTGCATAAGTGTGGATAGGATAGGGGATAAACGTTGTTTTCTGTGGAAAACATGGTTGATAACATGCCCAATATTCATAGAGGCCAGCTACGATTCCATCGCAGTCCTCAGCTATCATTCGATTGAGACGTTCTTTGGCAGTTCCTAGCCAATCTTCTCTTTCTTTCAATGCATCCGTATTTGTGCGCAAGGTGTTACCTATGTTAAAGTCGCTGTATCTTAATGGTTTAGACTCACAACATTCGTGTACCCAATAATAATCCATGCCGAAAGCTCCGAGTATCATTTTCTTGTTATGTCGGCGAAGATAATGATAAATCGGGAAGATGCGCTCTGCCTTCAACTCCAGAAACATGGGATTGATGAGTTGTACGATGTCGTATCCACGTAGTTTATGCACAATTGTGTATAACTTCGTCAAATACATGATTCCACCTAGTTTTCCAGGTTTTCTCACCATGTTGATATCTCGTGGATAATCTTTCCAAAAGTCGCCATTGGAGAGTACCGTGACGTGATGCCCTAGCTTGCGGAGTCCTTCGGCAAGCGTGGCATGCACATTACTATATTCTCCCAACAACAATATTTTCATAGACAGTTCTTTATTTGGTCATGCACAAGAGTATCAATCTACCGAGATAGGTGCTTATCAACTTGCGGAACATGATATACTTCTTGGTATAATCTTTGTTTGGGAGAGGATATAATCCATGCTCTCGCAATATTTTGATGGTATGATTGAGCGATTTGAGCGAGTGTCTCAGGCGAATGTTGTTGTATAGATAGTCCATGGTGAGCTGGGCGATGCGGCGGTTGAGTGCCTGGCGATCGGCCACAGGAATGATGTCAAGCAATCCTTGCAAGTGCAAGATTACCTCCAGATTGTTGTCCATATGCAGGGCTATCTTCTCTTGGTCTGCCTGATGGGTGATGGAATTTTTGTTATCTCTATAATAGTATGCCTCCGACTGCGTCTTGAATATTCTCTCGGCACGTAGGAAAAGCTGTGGGGTAAACTCCTCGTCCTCACCATAAACGAGTCCTGGGGTGAATTGTAGGCTGCCCAAGATGGCACGACGGAATATGTATGAGCAAGCCGAACCATGCAGGTTGTTGTTGTTCATAAATTCAGTGCCGCTCACCGGGGTGGGCAATTCGTAGGATGGCTCGTCTTCCTTGCTTTGGCTCAGCTCGAAGGTTACGATGTCAGGCTGGTGGTATCTCACGATGTCGAGGCAATGCTCGTAGGCGGAGAGGATGAGATAGTCGTCACCGTCAACAAACTGGATAAACTTTCCCTTGGCTAACTGCATGCCATAGTTGCGTGCCACGCTGGCGCCTTGGTTGGGCTGTCGCAGATAAATAATATCAGTAAGATATTCCTGTAGTTCATTCAACGGACATACATCGCTGCCATCGTCTACCAATATAATTTCTCGCTCCTTGGGATTGAGTGATAACTGCGTGATGCTCTCCAGGCACTCTTTGAGGTAGTTGGCTGGGAGGTTGTAAGTTGTTACGATGAAACTTACTAATGGTGTCTGTATATCTTGTGTATGAGTTTGTTGATTTTGCATAACGTGTGATAACCTAATAAATATAGCATTTTGAGTTTAAACGTGGTGATAAGCTTTTTATTGTGCAGCCTCCTTACATATTTGATGAGAAGCGGTTGCGGCTCGTATTGCCCTGATAGCTCGTATATGTCGAGGGAAATGTTGAGTATTTGGGTCATGAAGTCTTGTAGCTCGGATTGATAAGTTGACATCAAGCTATCGTCTTTCTTTAGACTCTCGACGATGTTTTCGAGAACTTTCATATGTCCCTCGCATAATTGTCTCAAGTCTTCTGGACGGGCATTGTTGGTGATGCCTTGGGGATTCCATTCATAAAGGTATCTGCCCTTGTCGGTCATTCGGATGATGATGTTGCCTGCCTTGTTTCCCATGTCTGTCAATCCTATCAGATAGGGGAGAGTGAGTGCATCCTCAAAGATTTTCCCTTCGGGGAAGTGGATGGCGGCGAAGAGTTGTCGCTTGTATATCTTGTTGCAGGCGTAGGTGTGATGATAAGCTCGCTCTCTGAGCCAATACGCTGCGGCGTCATTGTATTCACGAGGAGTGAAGGTGAGGAGTCTTTCCTTGGTGGAATGCCCTATTCGCTCAAGTATGGGATATTCCAGGATGTCTGCATTGGGATGTAGGGTTAGTTCGTCCATCAAATCTTGCAAGGTGTTCTCGCTGATACTGTCATCGCTGTCCACAAACGTGATGTATTCGCCTTGCGCCATTTCCAAGCCTGCGTTGCGAGCGGCACTCAGTCCCTTGTTTTTCTGATGTTTCACCTTTATCTTTCCATCAATCTGTTTGAACTCATCACATATGAAGGCGCTCTTATCGTTTGATCCGTCGTCTATGAGTATCAGCTCATAGTCGGTGAACGATTGATTCAGAATGCTCTCGATGCAACGTTTCAGGGTTTGTTCGGCGTTGTATATGGGAATGATGATGCTTAGTTTCATGCTCTGTTTGTCTTTATCTGATGATGGCTATCTTGCAGACGGTGCCCTTGTTGCCTTCACTGGTGGCGGTCTCTACCATATAGATGCCACTTGCCACTCGCTTGCCTTTCTGGTCGCAACCATCCCAGGTGTAGGTACCTCCATTGCTTCTGCCTTCATTGACCAGTGTGCCACTGGTGCCTGCTATCTTCACGTCGGCATCCATTGAGAGGCCTGTGATGGTGATGAGCCCGGTGTAGTCGGGAGTTACGGGGTTGGGGTATGCCCACACATTGTCTTTGGTCATTTTTTCGTTTGGTCGGCTTGCATCACTCATGTAGGAGCAGAGTCCCTTATCTGTTCCGATGAATACTTCGCCAGTAGTATTGTTGATGGCTAGCGATTCGATGGTATTGGATAGCAATGGGCTGTCGCTCACTGTGAAATGGTGTATCTGTGTGAGATTGTCATTGCTAATGAGATAGATGCCATTGTTGCTGGTACCCAGCCATTTGCGGTTGGCTTCGTCGATGGCAATGCAGGTGATGTCTACACCACTCAGCAAGTAGTCGGCGTAGTTGGTGCCGTCGTTTCTTGGTACTTTCACTTGCGTGAGCGCAGGCTTGTCTTCTGAAAGCTCTTGTGGGGTGATGTAGAAAGGACCTTGGTCGGTACCTATCCACAGGTTGTGGTCTAGGTCTTCCTTGATACACCTTATATAATATAAGTTGATGTCGGTGCCGTCTTGATTGGTAAAAGGTTTCTTCATCACCGATACCTCGTCGTTTTCTGGATGATAGCATACGATGGCGGGATTCTCGTGATTGTCGTTGACAAACCATATCTGCCCCTCGCTGTCTTTCATCATTCCTACCATGGCGGGAAGGCTGTAGCCGTTTGCCATCAACTCTGGATGGGGATGGGCGACAAGTTGGTTGTCTTTCATTTGGATGATTGAGTTGTGTTGTGCTTGACTGTTGAGCAGCCAGAGCGAGCCATTCTTGTCTGATAATAAGCTATGTACCAGCACATAGTTGTTATCTAGTATCTTGTCGCCATCTACGGCTCCCTCCAGGATGCTGTTGTCCTTATTATAATAATGTGTCAGCTTGCCATCGGTAAACTCATACAGTCCTGTTCTTCCTGAGGCGAAGATATGATTAGCATTGTTGACATCGGGTTCCACGCAGTTGATGTCTTGATACGAATAGCCTGTGATGGAGCGCAACTGGTCTTGCAGTATTTGCCAGTTGCCGTCTTTTAATATTTGTATGGTACCAGGGCGACTTACCGTGGAGATGCCTGAAAGGAAAGCTCCGCCACAGGTATATAGGCGATTGTTGGCAAACTTCATATACCAAAAATGGTTGTATTTAGGCCCTCCTGGGTTCAAGGTGCTTACCAATTGTTTGAGTTTGCTTTTGTCCTCAGCCTGTTTCTTCACGTACTCGCCTACACGGCTCCAGTTGCTTTTGTCGAGTAGATTGGTGGAGAGTAGGGCTCGATATTGTCCTCGCTGTAGGCTGTAGGCATAGATGTAGTTGTCTTTTATATCACACCAATCCACCTTGAATCCTAGGTTGTAGGTATCGCTTATCTCTGCCTTGCTCATATTAAGCTTTACAATGCCGAATCCGTTGCTCAGGTAAGCGTTGCTGCCATTTATATAGATGTCGTTCACGGTCTTGTCGCCTGTAGTCGAGGCAGAATAGTAGTCGGAGAGATTGAGTACCTCATAATTGGCTGTGTTCATGAGGTCGATATTATTGTTGTGATAGAGTATGAGCAGTCGTTTGGCACTTTTGCAGTAGGCGATGTGCTGGATGTCGCAATCGTTTAGATAGTCGGTCTTGCCGAAAGTCTGGATGCTTTGATCGTTCTTATTGTAGACGTAGAGGTTGTTGGAAGCCTGCACGAAGACGAGGTTTCCGGCTTGTTCCATCTCTTGCACGTCGTGATAAGCCATATAGGATTTCCAGTCGCCGATGGCAGCCGTTGCATGGAATGAGATGAACTGAAGTATCAGAAACGAGAGGACGAAGATGATTTTCTTGCTCATGAGTCTAAATGAATAAAGTATAATAACTTATATATGTCAAACCAGAAGATGCTGGGCTTATTGCCTGTGAGTTTTGCCTTGATGGGCAGGCTGAGCCATGGAAATAATTTTTGGCACACAGGGTAAAGATGCAGCGATTTCAATTTATCTGCATAGGTGATAACTCTGGAATAACCTCGCAATTCATCCTTGAATAGTTGCAGCGAATGGAGACTTTCCTCGGTTTTGCTGATGAATGTCATGTTGCCCACAAAGTGTTCATAACCCAGTGGATTGTCTATGTGGGTGATGGTGATATGGTTGTCTTTCAGCGTTTTGCCAAACAAAACATCCTCATAACCATAGTGCTTGAATCGTTCATCCAGAGGGAATCGCTCGATGATGCTTCGCTTGATGAGGAAATTGGAGGTATGGAAATCTCGGTATGGATGGGCTTGGCGCAGTTGATGGTCGCCGTTTTGAGGGCTACGACTTTCGAAGATGTAGCGCAAGTTGTGCTGCATCAGTTCTGGGTTGGGCTTGATTTGGTATCCGCCATATATCACGTCGTTCTCCTCGGTATGTTGATAAGTGGAGAGATACTGGGGATGGACGACGCTCATGTTGCAGTCGATGAAGAGCAACCAGGGATGCAAGGCATGCTTTGCCAAAAAGTTACGGATGGCAGCCCTTCCTACGTTTTTCTCTCGTTCGATGAAACGGCAGTAGGGCAACTCGCGTATGTGGCGGTTTTCGGCGATGGTGAATCGGTCGGTTGATCCATCGTCTGCCACCAGTATCTCGTATTCAAAGTTAGACAAAGATGCAGCCTGGGCTTGCAGTTTTTCTACAAGCCCTAGGCATACATGATTGTATGTAGGGATTAATATCGAAATTGTATTAATCATGTGGGGTGTTTATCGGTTGAGTATTGCTGGTTTCTGGTTGAGAAACTCAGCCAGTTTGGCTACGGCACGAGCTCTGTGGCTGATGCTGTTCTTGATTTCTTCGCCCAGCTCGGCGAAGCTCTTGTCATAGCCTTCGGGTATGAATATTGGGTCATAGCCGAAGCCTTCGGTGCCATGCTTCTCTGTGTCGATGGTGCCGTTCACGATGCCTTCGAACTGGTGTATTTTCTTGATGCTGGTGCAGCCGCAAGGACAGATATCTTGCTTCTGAATCAAGCAGATGACGGTGCGGAAACGGGCCTTGCGGTTCTCATTGCCATCCAGCTCGCGCAGCAATTTCGCCATGTTTGCCTCGCTGTCGTGGTCGGTGCCCTCTGCGTAGCGGGCACTGTGTACGCCTGGGGCTCCATCCAGCGCCTCTACTTCCAAGCCGGTATCGTCGGCGAAGCAACTCAAGTGGTAGTGGTCGTAGACATATTGTGCCTTTTGAAGGGCGTTCTCCTCCAGCGTTTCGCCAGTCTCGGGAATGTCCACATCGCATCCTATCTCCTTGAGCGAAACAATCTCAAACTTACTGCCCAGGATGTCTCTTATCTCCTGTAGCTTATGCTGGTTATTGGTTGCGAATACTATCTTCATTTTGTATTTTCTTGATATCTTTCTCTTTGATTTTCACTTTCATCTCGTCGAATCCCTCGCCATATACACCGATGACGGAGCTTTGGCTCACGAAGGCGTTAGGGTCGATGATTTTCACGATACGGAAGATGTAGGTGCTCTCGTTTTTCTTGGCCAAGATACAGAGCACTTTCATCTCATTGCCCGTGTACCAGCCATGTCCATCCAAGATGGTAACGCCATGGTCCATCTGGGTACCGATGGCATTGGCTATCTCCTGATATTTCTTGCTGAATATCAAGAACTGCACACTTTCCCGACGGGCATTCATCACATAGTCGAGCATCAAGTTCTCGATGACCATGGTGCAGAGACCAAATACCACCTTTCTTACGGCATCTATCGTCTCGAAGCCTGGCTTGTCGTTGAAAACAAAGAATGAACTGCCCACGATGAGGAAATCCACGAAGATGAGCACTCTTCCCAATGAGATGTTGTGATACTTGTTGACTACGGCTGCGATGATGTCGGTGCCGCCCGTACTACCATTGTGCAGAAAGACGATGGCGAGCGAAAGGCCTGTGCAACAGCATCCTATGACAAGCGACATGAAGTCTTGCCCTTTTCCCAATACCTGCGTCATCTCTCCATGCGGTCCTGTAGCCAGGTCTTGCGCCACGGCAAGGAATACGGAAAGCATGATGATGGCATACACTGTCTTCACCATGAACTTGAAGCCCAATATCTTCAATGCCAAGGCGAGCAATGCCACGTTGATGACAAAGTAGGACAAGGAGATAGGGATGTTGGTGCCGTAATAGATGACGGCAGCCAAACCGGTGACGCCTCCTGTCACAATCTGATAGGGAAGCAAGAATACCGTGAATCCGAACGTATACAATAAGAGACCAAGGGTTATGTAAAAATAATCCTTGATCTCGTTCTTTATATTTTGACTGATTGCTATTTGCATATAATCATTACTTTTTCAACACGACGTTGACAATCTTCTTTGGCACGATAATTACCTTCAGCACGTTGAATCCTTCCAAGTACTTCTGGCTCTTCTCGTCTGCCAATACCTGCTTCTGGATTTCCTCGTTAGGGGTATCCACAGGGAAGGTCATCTGGAAGCGAGCCTTACCATTGAAGGAAATGGTGAGCTGCATGTCGTTCTCCTTCAGGTACTGCTCATCGTACTTAGGCCACTGTGCGTCGCAAACGCTGCCCTCTTCGCCAAGTGCTGCCCAGAGCTCTTCTGCGATGTGTGGAGC
>DHMR01000032.1 GCA_002405875.1 bacterium UBA4637 | reverse complement strand
CTCGGCGATAGCCACTTCCTGGCCACCCATCTTCAAGTTCAACTGAGCCACGCTCAAGTCCTTGCTTTCCTCATCATCGGTCAAAGTAACCTTGATGGTCTGCTTGCCAGCTGTGCCGTTGAGCACGTAACCAGCCTTGGCTCCTTCCTCGGCATCGCTCTTGGCAATCTGGCACCAAATCTTGTTGGAGGAAAGACTCCAGTTCTCGTTGGCATCGAAAGAGAACTCCTTCACGTCGCCAGCATTACCAGCGATGGTCTGTACCTGTGGGAACACAGGAGCTACATCATCATCGTCATCGCTTGAACAAGCGGCGAACAAGGTCACTGACACCAGTGCCATGAGGACGAGCCAATATTTTGAAATCAATTTGTTCATATTGTTATTCTTTTATTTCTTGATTATTAGAATCATATTACACCTTATATTATAATATATATAGCCATCATATATACTTTTATATATATAACAAAGTATGTTATAATGGAATTATAATGAGGTTATAACTACTTTCTTTACTCTTAATACCCTTGTTCTTTGAGTTTCTCTGCCTCGGCATCGCTGATCCACTCCATCAAGGTGATGAAGGTACCCACGGTACCATAAGAAGAACCGTCCTTGTTGAGTACGTTCATCGTAACATACTGCATCACGAAGTTCTGACAGGTATTATAATAAGAGGTATAGAGGCTTGGCTGACTGATGCGCAACTTGCCGTCGCCATAGATAGTACCGAAAGCCTCGCTGGTAGGACCAGCCACCTGGTCGTCCATCTCCACCAATGGCTCCAAGAAGTTGCCTGGCTTGAACTTCAGCTTCAGGTCGTAACCCTTGTAGTAGATGTCCTTCAAGAGCACGGTGTTCTCCTCGCCTTCCACCAGTTCCGTCTTGATGAGTCGGTTGGTCACGTTCTCCAAGTAAGAACTATAGAAAGTGGAAGTAACCACGCACCATCCCGTAAAGTTGTGGATGTCGAAAGGACAAGCCTTCTGCATCACCACATGGGCGTAATCCTTGTAAATGTCGGTCCAGTTGTACTTCTCAGGAATCACCAACTTCAAGGTGAAGCCGAGAGAGTCGGTCTTGCCTATGTTGTCATAGATGCCCTGTACCTGTACATTGCCTACCATCTCGCCCGCCTTGATGGTGACGGTATTGTTGAGGATGCGATAGTGCTTGCCCTCGATGGCATTGCTCTCCTTATCGACCACCTCCACGCCGAAGGTGCGGTCGTAATCCACTTTCTCGGTAGCAGAGATAGGCACATTGAATATCTCGTTGCTTTCCTCCACAGGATACTGATAGAGCGTATCAGAGAACATGATATGACTCGGACCCGAATAGGTAGTATATTCTTGCGAACAGCTCGCAAGAGCGATGAGTACAGCCACGGCTGCCAAACATCTCATCATCATTTTCTTCATAATCGTCTCCTTATTGTTCATTATTTATTACTTTCATTAGGCTCGATTTCAGAACCTGGAGCCTCCAACTCATGTTGTGGGATAGGCCATACGAAGAGAGGATCATCCTTCTCCACCTTCAGGCTGCTCTGTACGAAGTTGGCTGCTGGCTGGTCGGAAGCCTTGCGCTCGAAGCCCTTGTGCCAACGCTTGAGGTCGTTCAGGCGGAAGCCCTCCATGTAGAGTTCCTTCACACGCTCTGCCTCAATGATGTCCATGGCGTTGTCCTCGTTCATGGAAACTCCACCGCCGAACGAAGAGTAGCGAGCGGTACGGATGGCTGCGATGTCCTTGCCAGCCTTGCTGTAATCCTTCTTGCCCACATACGCCTCGGCACGAATCAAGTACTGCTCGGAAAGACGAAGCACCATTGGCTGATGTACATGCAAGATGTTGCTATTCAAGAAGGTGGCATCGCCGAAGTACTTACTGAGCAATGGCCACTGCAAACCATGAGAGTAACCTGTGGTGCGGGTGGTAAAAATGGCTGAGGCACGAAGGTCGTTGCTGTCGTATGAGTTGATGACCCAAGTCTCTGGCACATAGTCCGGACGATAAGTTACATAGTTGTAGTTGTCGAAGATGGTACCGAGGGCACCGCCATAGCTATTGATGGTAAAGCCCACCTTCCAGATAGCCTCGCGAGAATCGCCATACTTCCAAATATACTGATAGTCGTTGTAAGTATTGGAATAGGTATTGGAAGAAGCTTTCTCCAATGTATAGTACTTGCTGCTGATTACCTTGGTGGCATACTTGATGGCATCGTCATAGCGGTGCATATATAAGGATACGCGCGCACGCAAGGCATGAACGGTGTATTCATTGAAATAAATCTCATTGTAGAGACTACCCGAGAAATCGTCGTCCAACTTCAACAGTTCGGCTGCCTTATCGAGGTCACGCAACACGAAATCATAAGAAGCCTTCAAGGTCGCACGCTTCTGAGTTTCATTGCCCATGTAGTGCTCCGTGAGAACCACGCCCAGCTCATTCTCTGCCTGCTCGTCGCTATCGTATGCCTTGCAGAAGCACTTGATCAACTCTGAATAAGCCAAGGCACGAGCGAAATAAGCCTCGCCCTGGTACTGGTCGAGCTTATCCAACTCGCTGTCACTATTGGTGTTAGCCTTTACCTTATCCACATTGTCCAACAAGTAGTTGCAGCGGTTGATGACATCGTAAAGGTCGGCATATACAGCCTCGATATCAGTATTGGTCGATTTGATGTCCTTCCAACGGTAGATGTCTCCGTAGGCATTGGAGTTGCCCTTCACGCAATACACGAAATCTGCCTGCAAGTCAGGAAGCAGCGTCAGATTGCCCGAGTACAAGGCACTGCTCTTGAAACTGTCATAGATACCATAGACCAACTTATCCACGTCATCCACCGTATTGATCGCTTTATCCATCTGGATGGAATCCTCTGGATACTTATCAAGACAGGAAGACAAGGACAACGCCAAGATACCCGACAGGATATATGTCTTTATATTTTTGATATTCATTTGTTTAATCTCCTTTCTTGTTTAGAATTGCAGTTCTACACCAAGCGTAAACTGGCGTGTCGCTGGGTATTGTGCCTGATAGACATTAGATGATACCTCTGGGTCAAGACCATTGAAGTTGGTAATGGTGAAGAGGTTCTGTGCCTGACCATAGATTCTTACCATCGAGAAGAAGTGAGTCTTGCTCAACAAGCTCTGTGGCAAAGAATAAGAGAGGCTGAGGTTCTTCAAGCGCAAGAACGCTGCATTCTCCAAATAACGGTCGTCCAACTGGTTCACCTCACCCCACTTAGGAATGTCGGTGATGTCGCCTGGGTTCTTCCAACGGTCGTAAAGCACACGCTTGGACTGGTTGTAAGCAGTACCAAAGGTGACACCGCTCTCCTCGAAGTAACGGTCGTTGTTGATGACATAGCGTGTACCAATCCAACTGAACTGCACGCCCAACTGCAATCCCTTCCAGCGCAAAGTGGTACCGAAGCCACCCATCCAAGGAGCATCATAGGTCTTTCCCGTCATTACCTTGTCGCTCTCGCGGAACTCGTTGGTCACGTTGCCATCCTTGTCGTACCAGAGCTGCTCACCATTCGCAGGGTTGACACCGGCATAACGGTTCAAGAAGAACTCGCTCACGGAGTGACCTACCACATACTTCAAACCTGTGGTGGAATTCACATACTCAGTCACACCATTGTAAAGTTCCTTCAAACGGTTGCAGTTGTAAGAAACATTGGCACTCACATTCCAAGTGAAGTCCTTGGTACGGATGACATCGCCATCGGCGCTGAGCTCGATACCCTTGTTGCTCATCACACCCACGTTCTTCCAACGATACCCCTCGCCAGTCACAGTGTAAGACTCCGGCACACGCATCAACATATTGGAAGTGCGCTTATAGTAAGCCTCCACGCTGAAGTTGATTCTATCAAGGAATCCGAGGCGCAAAGCCAAGTTGCTAGCCCAGGTAGATTCCCAGCCCAACTCCTCGTTACCGCTCTGGGCAGGGTAGAGACCAGCGGTATCGTCATAGTTGGCATCACCCTTGACCAACGCCAAGTGATAGTAGTTAGGAATCTCGGAGTTACCAGAAGTACCTGTGCTGACTGCAACCTGTGCATTGCTGAGCCACTTGTACTTCTTGAGCCATTCGGTCTGCTTCACATTATACATAAAGCCTAAAGACCAGAAGGTACCCCAACGATGGTCCTTACCAAATCGTGAGGAAGCATCGGTACGAAGAGAGAAGTCTGCGTAATAGAGATCCTTATAGTTGTACTCGCCACGCATGAAAAATGACAAGTAAGAGTAATCAGACGAAGAGTCTGCCCAACGACTGGCACGTGTACCAGAAGTAATATTGGTAAGCAAATCGTTGTTCTGACCACGGGTATAGACGTTGAATCCCTCAGAATGGTAATCGACAGCCTCCTGACCCAACATCACATTGAAAGAGTGGATGTCCTTCAATGAGAAACGATAGTTAGCGGTGGTCGTCTCCGTCAAGTTCAAGATATCGCTGCTCTGGCGAGCTGCAATTCCCTGTCCGTTGTTGTCGGAAAGGCTTGGCAACGACTGCATGAACGCAGTGGAATGAGAGAAGTCTGCACCAAACTGAGTACGAATGGTCAAGTTCTCGATAGGATAAATCTCAGCATAGATGGTAGAGAGTACCTTATACTTTTTATTCTTGATAGGGTTCATCTCCATATAGTAAATAGGATTCTCGCTCGTACCCGCCCAATTGCCATCGGCAAGGGTCGCCAATTTACCATCAGATGTATATGGGTTCCAATAAGGGAGCATGAAACGGCAAGCAGAGATTGGAGTAACCGTGGTGTAGCTACCATCGTCTGCCTGCTGAGCCTCCTCATAGGCTGCCATGGTGTTGGTACCAATCTTGAGCCACTTGCTCGCCTTGACATCGGCATTGGTGCGGACATTGTAACGGCGGAAGGTAGAGTTCTGTGCGATACCATCCTGGTCGTAGAAGCCACCAGATACATAGTAGTTCAAGCGGTCGGTGGCACGATTGACAGAGAGTTCGTAACTCTGCAAAGGAGCAGCGTCGTTGAACACCTCGTCGAGCCAGTTGACATTTATCTTTGACAAGAGGTTGTAGTCCTTGCCTGCGTCCAATCCCACTTCCTTCTCAAACTGGATGCGCTCGTTGGTGTCCATCATCATCCAGTTGTTCTGAGCCAACTGCGAGAAACCATACTGCGCACGAAGAGTCACCTTCGCCTTGTCCATGGCGAGACCACGCTTGGATGTGATAACCACCACACCGTTTGCCGCACGGGCACCATAGATAGAAGTAGAGGAAGCATCCTTCAACACAGAGATAGACTCGATGTCATTAGGACTAAGCGTATTGAAATCCGAGCTAGAGATTGGCACACCATCCAAGATGAAGAGTGGCGACTTACCCGAGTTGATGGAGTTCGTACCACGAATCTGGAAAGTAGCAGCCTTGCTTGGTTCACCAGAAGAGCTGATGACCTGCAAACCCGTACTCTGTCCCTGCAAAGCCTGGTCGAAGCTGGCGGCTGGGACATTCTCGATCTTCTCAGCTTTCACTGAAGATACGGAACCGGCGATGGTTCCTTTCTTACGAACACCATAGGCCACTACCACCACCTCGTCCATTACCTTGGAGTCGGAAGCGAGCGTCACATTCAATGTGTTCGTCTGTGCATTGACAGGATGCTTCTGTGTAACCATGCCGACATACGAGATGACCAGCGTGGCTTTGGAAGCACCTTTCACTTCAATGGTATAGTTGCCGTCAACATCGGTCACCACACCATTCGTTGTTCCCTCTTGAAGGATAGTTGCACCAATCAGCGGTTCGTTATCTTCAGCAGACACGATAGTTCCCTTGACGCGGAAGTTCTGCGCCAAAGCTGTTTGGATAGTCAACACAATCAGAGAGACAAGCAATAATGAAAATCTTCTCATCCTTGTTTGTTTCAAATGTTGTTTATAAAATGATTAATACTTATTTTTTTCTCGTTTGGTAAAAGCAATGACATGCTAAGTTTGACATCTCACATGGCTCTTCGCATGACAAAATCATCGTATTCTTTTGCTCGACAACTCTTTGCCTTATGTCTGTACAATTTTTCACAAATGATGCAGGCATTCATACCTATTTGATTAAAAACGTTGCAAAATTACTAATAAATTCTCATATTTACCAAGTTATTCTCTTAAAATTTATAATTTTAACAATATTCCACTGCCATTATCGACATATAGGGTAATAAAATCCGTAATATGTATAAATACCTCTACCTTTTTCATAAAAAAGACGAAATTTCTATCGCCATCCGAATTATTTATGTAACTTTGCCATTCGATAGATAATGAGACTAAAATTAGGAACAAAAACAATGAGACACAAGATATTATTTTTCCTGTTGATGATGGTGAGCCTCAGCCTTCCCACCTTGGCACAAAACGACGATACCAACCCAGAGGACAGGGATGTCGATATGGACCGCCCTACCTTTGAGCCAATGGTAAAAGTAGGAAAGGTGCTGCAAGGAGGCGACAGCATACAATACGTGCAAGTCAACAATGTATATGTTTATCCAGAGCCTGTGTTCAAGGATGCCAAGCAGCGTCTTGCTTACAACCGCTTGGTATATAATGTAAAGAAGGTGCTCCCTATCGCCAAGGAGGTGAGAAAAATCATCATCGAGACGGGTGAATATCTCGAAACCCTCCCCAACAAGAAAGCCAAGGATGCCCACATGAAATTGGTAGAAAAAGGAATCAAGGAAGAATATACGCCAAGAATGAAGAAGCTCACCTACGCTCAGGGCAAGCTCTGCATCAAACTGGTGTATCGTGAGTGCAATTCCTCGTCTTACCAACTCATCCAAGCCTTCTTAGGTCCCGTAAGGGCAGGCTTCTACCAAGCCTTCGCCTGGGCTTTCGGTGCCAGCCTCACCAAGAAATACGACCCCAATGGTGTGGATAGATTGACGGAGAGAGTGGTGAGACAAGTGGAGGCAGGGCAGATATAATATATATAAAGGTACAGAAATGGTGGTATGCCAAGAGGTGTAATTTCCTCGAAAAATAGCAAAACTTGGCGATAGGTGTGCTAAATCTATGTTTTTTTATGAGATTTAGCACACCTATCGCCAAGTTTTCGTTTTTTTTTAGTAATTTTGCCCTCAAACAACAGATATACACATTGTTCTATTTGCGATTTGTAAAGAATTACCAAGGAATGGACAAACATGCATGGAGCAATATGCCAGATAGCAGACGAAATTCTTGGGCAGGATATGCCTTTGAACAAGTATGTACACTACATGTCGACCAAATCAAACAAGCATTAGGCATCAGTGGCATAGCCTGCGATGTATGTTCCTGGTCGTACAAATCACAAGAGCATGGGGTACAAATCGACTTGATAATAGATAGAAACGACAAATCCATAGACCTTTGCGAAATAAAGTATTCTGTTGGGCAATATGAGCTAAAGAAAGATTACATAGAATGGATGAGAGGGCGACGCAACCTTTTTCGAGACGTAACTGGCACTAAGAAATCCTTGCGCCTAACACTAATTGCATCTGGAGGAATCAAACAAAACAAATATTCTTCCAGCATCCAAGGTAAAGTCGTACTTGACGATTTATTTAAGGACTCATATTTCCAATAGAGAGGAACTAAATTGCATCCATGTACTTTGAATCAATTTCTTTATAAAAAAAGGGTGATATTTTACCTAAATC